>JAABTD010000157.1 GCA_011390065.1 Desulfobacteraceae bacterium | reverse complement strand
CTCCACGATTTTCTCCCCGGAAGGGAAAAGGCCCGGAACATCGTCCAGAACTGCATCAACTGCGAAGCATGCAAAGCCATCTGCGCCGCCGGCATCGATTTGCCGGGCATCATCAAGAAGGTCCACGGCCGAATCCAGGACGAAGAAGGCCATCCCGCCACCAGCGCCCTGCTCGGAATTGTGCTGCGCAACCGAACCCTGTTCCACTCGCTGCTCAAGGCGGGCCGGGCCGCCCAGAAACCGGTCACCGATGACACCCGGTACATCCGCCACCTGCCCCAGATCTTCGCCAAGGATCACGGGTTCCGGGCCCTGCCGGCCATCGCCGAGAAAGCCTTCCGGGACCGGTGGGAGGAGATCCGGCGTCCCGTCGAGAATCCAAAGCATCGCGTGGCGCTCTTTGCCGGCTGCGTCCAGGATTTCGTCTATCCCGAACACCTCGAAGCGGCGGTTGACCTCATGGCCGAGCACGGCGCGGCGGTCGACTTCCCCATGAAGCAATCCTGTTGCGGCCTTCCGGTGAAGATGATGGGCGAAAAAGGGGCCGAACGGGCCGTGGCGGTCCAGAACCTGACGGCCATCGACCCTGAAAAATATGACCACATTGTGACGCTGTGCGCCTCCTGCGCCAGCCACCTGAAAAACGGCTATATCGATCTGTTGGGGGATGATCCCCAATGGAAGGAAAAGGCAAGGGCCTTCGCCGAAAAAGTGACCCCCTTCAGCGTCTTTGTCAACGACGTGCTGGCGGTGGAAGAAGACGAGTTCAAGGACTACAAGATCAAGGCCACCTTCCACGCCCCCTGCCACCTCTGCCGGGGCGTCAAGGTGACCGAACAGCCCAAGGAGTTGATCCGGAAAGCGGGATACGACTTCACCCCGGCCGACGAAGAACAGACCTGCTGCGGGTTCGGCGGGACCTATTCGGCCAAGTTCCCCCACATCTCCGCTGAAATCCTGGCCCGAAAACTGGACGATTTTCAAAAAACCGGCGCCGAGGTGATCGTCACCGAATGTCCCGGGTGCGTCATGCAGCTCCGGGGCGGGATGGAAAAGCGCGGCGGACGGGTGCGGGTGAAGCATTTGGCGGAGGTGTTGGGGGAGGAACGGGTGAAGCCCTCGAACCATTGATAAAACAACTTCAAAGGGCGCGCCGAGGTTTCCCCGAGCGCGCCCTTTTTTATTCGAAACTCTCGGTTCCCAGGTACAAGTCGTACCCATTATCCCTTCATCTGGATCTTTTCAATCTGGCCTGTTCGCTTTTGGGAACGGAAACGGTCAGAACGCCGTTATTATCATTTCCAGCGCTAATAAATACAAAATTGTATTGAATTTTTTCATATCGACACAATTTTGTAAGCCTTCACTCTTTATTGAGAGCTGAATTATCTGAAGCTTTCTTTTTAAAATTCAATCTATTGCAAGTTTAATCTCTGATGGCACACACATTGCAAATACCACAAACAGCAAATGCAGCACATCCCGGGATCTATGGAATTGGAATTGACGACGGCAACAACCCTTCACGCCATCAGGAGGTAAAAGCACCGACATGAAACCAAAAGCCCTTACACTCACAGCCATCTTTGCCCTGTTCCCTTTTTCCCTGGCCTTTGGCCAGGAGGAGGTCCTCAACTCGGGAGACACCGCCTGGGTTATCGTCTCCACTGCGTTGGTCATGATGATGACCCCCGCCGGACTCGCCCTGTTTTACGGCGGCATGTCCCGTTACAAAAACCTTTTGAACACCTTTGCCATGACCATCGTGGCCTATTGCCTGGCCAGCGTGATCTGGGTCTGCTGGGGATACACACTGGCCTTCGGTCCCAGCCAGGGGGGCCTTATCGGCGGCCTGGATAACATTTTTATGGCGGGCATCGGCGTCGACAGTCTTTCGGGCACTATTCCCACCCTGGTGTTTGCGCTCTTCCAGATGACCTTTGCCTGCATCACGGTCGCCCTGGTCCTCGGCTCCGTGGTGGACCGCATGAAATTTTCTTCATGGGTCGTTTTCACCTTGCTCTGGGTGACCGTTGTCTACTGTCCCATCGCCCACTGGGTCTGGGGCGGCGGCTGGATGGGGGATATGGGCGCGCTGGATTTCGCCGGCGGAACAGTGGTCCATATCAACGCCGGCATCGCCGGCCTGATTTTATCCCTTGTTCTGGGCAAACGGATCGGATATGGAAAAGAAGCCATGTTTCCTTCGAGCATCACCCTTACAGCCATTGGCGCAGCGCTGCTCTGGTTCGGCTGGTTCGGATTCAACGCCGGCAGCCAACTGGCCGCCGACGGGGTCGCCGCCTCAGCGTTTATGGTGACCAATACCTCCGCCGCAACGGCGGCCCTGACATGGATGTTCGCCGAATGGATCATCAGCAAAAAGCCGACGATCCTGGGGTTGGCCTCGGGCATCGTAGCCGGGTTGGTGGCCATCACCCCCGCAGCCGGTTTCGTCAACATGCCCGCATCCCTTATCATCGGCTTCGTCGCCGGTCTTCTGGGGTATTACAGCGTGGCCGTCCTCAAGGGAAAACTGGGCTACGATGATTCTTTGGACGCCTTCGGGGTCCACGGCATGTGCGGGATCTGGGGCGCCCTGGCCACCGGGCTGTTTGCCACCCCTGCCATCACGGAAGGCGCCAAAGGGCTCTTCTACGGCAATCCCGGCCAGCTATGGATTCAGATCATTTCCATCGTTTCCACCATTATCTACACCGGCGTCGTCACCTTGATCGTTATCTACATTACCAAGGCGATCACCGGTGGACTGAGGGTGGAAGAGGACGCGGAAATTCAGGGACTGGACAGCGCCATTCATGGCGAACGGGGATTCGAGATCGTCTGATTATTCCCTGCGCTATCGGTCAAACGCAACAGCACCATATTTTATCAAAGGAGGAGTCAACATGAAAAAAGTCGAGGCAGTCATCAAGCCCTTTAAATTAGATGACGTCAAAGAAGCCTTGAACGAGATCGGCATCCAGGGGATGACCATCTCGGAGGTCAAAGGATACGGTCGTCAGAAGGGACACAAGGAGATCTATCGCGGCGCCGAATATGTGGTCGATTTCATTCCCAAGATCAAATTGGAAATCGTCGTGGAAGCCAAATGGGTGGACCAGGTGGTGGAGAAGATCCAGCAGGCCGCCCATACCGGCAAACTGGGCGACGGCAAGATCTTCATCCTGCCGGTGGAGGAAGCCCTGCGGGTGCGGACCGGGGAAAAAGGCAAAGACGCGATTTAGTCTTATCAATACAAATCATTATAAGGAGGAATATTTACCATGACCCCTGCAAAAGTTTTAGAAATGGCCAAGGAAAACGGCATCAAGATGATCGACATGCGGTTTATGGATTTTCCGGGCATCTGGCAGCATTTTTCGGTGCCGGTGAAAGAACTGGAAGAATCCCATTTCGAAGATGGATATGGATTCGACGGATCATCCATCCGGGGATGGCAGCCCATCAACGCCAGCGACATGCTGGTGGTGCCGGACCCCGCCACCGCCAAGATCGATCCGTTCTTCGCCGAACCTACCCTGGTGCTGATCGGCAACATCGTCGACCCCATCACCCGGGAGCCCTATAGTCGGGACCCGCGTTATATCGCCCAGAAAGCGGAAGCTTTCCTGAAAAGCAGCGGCATCGGGGACACCGCCTATTTCGGTCCCGAGGCGGAATTCTTCATATTCGACGACATCCGGTTCGAATCGAGCCGGAACGGCGCGTTTTACATGATCGACTCAGAAGAAGCCACCTGGAACACAGGACGGGACGAATGCCCCAACCTGGGATACAAGCCCCGCCACAAGGAGGGATACTTTCCGGTGCCGCCCATGGATAAATTCCAGGATCTGCGCACTGAAATGGTCCTGACTCTGGAAAAACTGGGCATCGATGTGGAATGTCAGCATCACGAGGTGGCCACCGCCGGCCAGGCCGAAATCGATATGCGGTTCAAACCGCTTCTGGAGATGGGCGATCAGCTGGTATGGTTTAAATATGTGCTCAAGAACGTGGCCTACAAGCACGGCCATACCGTCACCTTCATGCCCAAACCGATCTTTGAAGACAACGGCACCGGGATGCACACCCACCTGAGCATCTGGAGGGAAAACAAGCCGCTGTTCGCCGGGGACAAGTACGCGGGCGTCTCCCAGGAAGCCCTTTACGCCATCGGCGGCATCCTGAAGCACTGCAAGGCCCTGTGCGCCTTCACCAACCCCACCACCAATTCCTATAAACGGCTGGTGCCGGGATTCGAGGCCCCGGTCAACCTGGCCTACTCCAGCCGGAACCGGAGCGCGGCGGTCCGCATCCCCATGTACTCGGCCTCGCCCAAAGCCAAGCGGATCGAGTTCAGGACCCCCGATCCGTCCTGCAACGGCTACATGGCCTTTTCCGCCCTGCTCATGGCCGCCATCGACGGCATCGAGAACAAGATCGATCCGGGCGAGCCGCTGGACAAGGACATCTACGGCCTGCCGCCGGAGGAACTGGCAGAGATCCCATCCGCGCCGGGCTCCCTGGAAGAGGCTCTGGCCTCCCTGGATGAAGACAAGGAATTTCTCCTGAAGGGCGATGTGTTCACCCCCGACGTGATCGAAAAATGGGTCGAATATAAAACCGAAAACGAGGTCAACGCCGTGAAACTGCGGCCCCATCCTCATGAGTTTTACCTCTACTACGATATTTAACCTGTTTTTTCTCCCCGCGGGGCCTCAAAGCGCCCGCGGGCTCTGCTCCCTCCGTAAACCGGGGGCCTTCGGGTCCCTGGTTCATTTTTCTGCGAGATCGCTCCCTGCAATTGACACCCCCCCTCCAATCCGTTATAACCATCGAAGATGTGATCGATTTTTCAGGCCCATTACACGACGCTCTTCCGATCTCAAAGCCGACAAGGGGCAGACATCATGTTTCTGGAAATCATCGAATGGTTCGACGAGACGGGAAAAGAACTCGTCCATCGCATTCCCGAAGAAGGATCCGCGGACATCAAGTACGGCGCCCAGCTCATCGTGCGGGAGAGCCAGGCCGGCATCTTCTTCTACCGCGGGAAGGCGGTGGGGGCCTTCGGTCCCGGCCCCCACACCCTGAAAACCGGCAACATTCCGCTGCTGACAAAGATCGCCAGCCTGCCATGGGGCGCCAGAAGTCCCCTGCGGGCCGAAGTCTATTTCGTCAATCTGAAGACCTTTACCAATTTGAAGTGGGGAACCCGGGATCCGGTCGCCTTCAAGGACTCGGAACTGGGACTGATCCGGCTTCGGGCCTTCGGCGCCTTCAACATCCGCGTTTACCAACCCGTGCTCTTCATCAACAACCTCGTCGGCACCCAGGGGATTTATGTCACAGAAGAAATCGAGGAGTATCTGAACCAGGTGATCGTGTCCCGGTTCAACGACTACATGGGCGAAACCATTGATTCAATTTTGAACCTGCCGGCCCAGTACGATGAACTCTCGGACGGCCTTTCCGGGCGGTTGACCCAGGATTTCCAGCGGTTCGGTTTGGATCTGCAAGGCCTCTACATCAACGCCGTCACCCCGCCCCCTGAAGTCCAGAAGGCCATTGACGATCGAAGCCGTCTGGGCGTTTTCGACGACATGAACAAACTCATGCAAATGAAAGCGGCCATGGCCATGGAGAAGGCCTCGGAATCCGAGGGAGAATCGGCCATGGGCGCCGGCATGGGGGTGATGATGCCGGCCATGTTCGCCCAGTATTTTTCAGGGAAAGGCCCCCAACCCGCCGAAAATCTGTCTCCCCCCCCCGACGGGCGGGAGCAGGCATGCCAGGAATGCGGGCACGCCATTCCCGCCGACGCCAAATTCTGCCACCAGTGCGGCCACCAGCAGGTGGTGTTCAGCAAATGCAGCAACTGCGGAAAGAATCTGACCCCCAATGCGAAGTTCTGCTCCCGCTGCGGTCACCCGGCGGAAGAGAAACCCGCCCCCAGATCATGCCCGGCCTGCGGGGCGGAGAACCTGGCCGATTCCATGTTCTGCAACCGGTGCGGTGAAAAAATCGACTCGTGACCGACTTTTCCGTCGAACTGCAATGCCCCCAGTGCGGCGCCCCCGCAGAACTGGAAGAGACGGAACGGCTGTTTGACTGCCCCTTCTGCCGGGTCAAATCCTTTCTGGTGGGGAAATCGTTTTTCCGCTATGTTCTGCCCGATAACGCGCCGAAGGACGCCGACCTGATCTGGATCCCTTACTGGCGCTTCCGGGGAATGACCTTCAGCTTCATCGACAACGATATCCGGCATCGGGTCGCGGATGCCAGCATCGCCGCGGTACAGTCGTCCGACATTCCGAGATCCCTCGGTCTCCGCAGCCAAACCCTCAAATTGCGATTTCTGACGAACAAAGAAAACGGTCAACGCATCAAGCCCCGCCTCTCCCTCAAAGAAGCAACGGATGTTTTCCAGAGTCGCCATGACGCGGCAAAAGCCGCTTACCAGTGTCATATCGGCGAACGGGTCAGTCTCATCTACGCGCCGTTTTACATTGATGGGACCCTCTTTGACGGCATCCTCAACCGCGCCCTTTCCGGAGACCCAAGCAGGATCGCGGAATTGACGGCGGACCGACCAACTCAGGAGATCCGGTTCGTGCCCACCCTCTGCCCGGCGTGTGGATGGGATCTCCACGGAGAGGCCGGAACCCTCGCCCTGGCCTGTCGCAACTGCGACACCCTCTGGCAGGCCGGCGGCCGGGAATTGGCGCCGCTCCCGTTCTCTCACATCCCTTCCAGAGATGAGAACGCCGTTTATCTGCCGTTCTGGCGGATCCGAGCCGACGTGTCCGGCATACTCCTCAATTCCTACGCCGACCTGGTCCGCACGGCCAATCTCCCCAGGGCGCCCCAACCGGAGTGGGAAAAAACGCCTTTCCATTTCTGGTCCCCGGCCTTTAAAAGCGCCCCTCAGAGCTATCTGCGATTAGGCCACAACTTGACCGTCTCCCAGCCGGGGGAATCCCTTTCGAAAAAACTGCCCAAGGGGCGGCGCCATCCGGTGACGTTGCCGGTCTCAGAAGCCGTGGAAAGCCTGAAGATCACCCTGGCCGCACTTGTCCGGCCTCGTAAAAACCTGGCGTCGCGCCTCCTGGATATGCACATCCGGCCCAAACGGGCTCTGCTGGTTTACATTCCTTTTAAAGAAGGACACCACGAATTGATCCATCCACAATACAAGGTGGCGGTCAACCGGAACATGTTAAAGTTGAGCAAAGCCCTTTAGGAGCGCCGGCGCCATCCATGGGATCTGAAACAAAACGGGTCACAAAAGCGGCCGGAGTCGTGGGCGCAGCCACGCTGCTGAGCCGCATCTTCGGGTTTTTGCGGGACATGGCCATCGCCGGCTTTTTCGGCGCCGGCATGGGGGCCGACGCGTTTTTCGTGGCCTTCCGCATCCCCAACCTGCTTCGCCGGCTCTTTGCCGAAGGCTCCCTGAGCATCGCTTTCATTCCGGTTTTTACCGATTACCTGGAAAACCAGGGTCGGGAAGAAGCCTTTGCTCTGGCCCGGAGCGCTCTGCGGTTGCTGTCCGTCATCCTGGCGTTCGTCACGATTCTGGGGATTCTGCTCTCCCCGATCCTGGTCCGGCTCATCGCCCCCGGATTCGCCGATACCGCCGACAAGATGGCCCTGACCATCGCCCTGACCCGGATCACCTTCCCCTACATCTTCTTCATCTGTCTGGTGGCGCTCTGCATGGGGATTCTCAACGTGCTCGGGCATTTTGCAGCCCCGGCCCTGGCCCCGGTCTTTCTCAATCTGGCCATTATCCTGTCGGTCTTTTTCATCTCACCCCATCTGACCGAGCCGGCAGTGGGCCTGGCCGTCGGAGTGCTGATCGGCGGATTTCTGCAACTGGCCCTCCAGGCGCCCTTCATGATTGCAAAAGGCGTCCGCTTCTGGGAACAAGCCACTTTTTTTCATCCCGGGCTCAAGCGGGTGGGCAAACTGATGCTGCCGGCGGTTTTCGGCGCCGCCGTCTATCAGATCAACATCCTGGTGGGTACGCTGCTGGCTTCCCTGCTGCCAGAAGGCAGCGTCTCCTACCTTTATTACGCCGACCGGCTGGTTCAGTTCCCGCTTGGGATTTTCGCCATCGCCCTGGCCACGGCGGTGCTGCCCAGCCTCTCCCGCCAAGCCGCAACCCGGGATATGGCCGGCCTCCACCGGACCTTCGGCCAGGCCATGAGCCTCATCCTGTTCATCACGCTCCCCTCCATGGTCGGTCTGATCGTTTTACGCGAGCCCATTGTGGCCCTGCTGTTCGAGCGGGGCGCATTCGAGGCCCGGGCCACGGCCCTGACCGCCGACGCCCTGCTGTACTATAGCATCGGGTTGTGGGCTTTTTCCTCCGTCCGGATCGTGGTCGCAACGTTCTATGCACTGGAGGACACCCGCACCCCAGTCCAGATGGCCACGATCTCCATAATCGCCAACATCCTGTTGAGCATCCTCCTCATGGGGCCCATGAAACATGCCGGACTGGCGCTGGCCACCTCCCTGGCTTCCATGATCAATCTCCTCCTGCTGATCCGCCGGTTGAGGGAACGGCTCAACGGGGCCGGATGGGAAGACAGCGTCAAATCCGCTTGCAAATCCCTGCTCTGCTCTGTCATAATGGGCGGCTTCGTGTGGATCGTCGCCTTTCGGGCGTTGCCGTTTTCCGGAGACGGCATTTTGTCTCAGGGAATGCAAATCGGCGCCGGCGTCGCAGTGGGATGCGGCAGTTACGTCCTGCTGGCCCGATGGCTGAAATCAAGGGAGCTGGCGACCGTGGCCGCCATCATCCGTAAAAAAAGACCAGGAACAGACTGATGCCGAAACAACATCTGCTGCTGACCATCGCAGTGGTCGTTCTATTTGTATTGCTGCTGCTGATTCTGTTCGGCGACAAAGGGCTGGCGGACCTGAATATGCTGAAAAAAGACCGTGACCATATGGTCGAAAAAAATACGCGACTGGTGCGGCAGAATCTCTCTCTCTACCGATCCATCGAGCGGCTCAAAACCGATCCGGCCTTCATCGAAAACATCGCCAGGGAAGAGCTGGGGGTTGTCGGAAAAAACGAGCTGATCATCAAATCGAGCCGAAGCCGGTGACGCCTTGCACGCGATCCGGCCTATTTCATTGAATCACCAAAAGGAGACCCTATGCAGTTCATCGATCTTGCGGCCCAGCAGGACCGCATTCGAGAAAAGATTGACGCCCGTATCCGGACAGTTCTGGATCACGGAAAATACATCATGGGCCCGGAGGTGGCCGAGCTGGAAGCGGGCCTCGCCCGATTTTCAGGCGCACGGGAAGCCATTGCCTGCGCTTCGGGCACGGACGCACTCCTCATGTCGCTTATGGCCTACGATATCGGACCGGGCGACATCGTCGTCACTACGCCTTTCACCTTTATCGCCACGGCGGAAGTCATTGGATTCCTGGGCGCAACCCCGGTGTTTGCCGACATTGATCCCGTCACCTACAACATCGACGCCGAAAAAATCGACGACGCTGTCGAAACCCTGAAACAGACAACGCCGGCTTTGACGCCTAAAGCAATTATCGCCGTGGATCTTTTCGGGCTTCCGGCGGATTACGACGCCATCGACCCTGTGGCGCGCAAACACGGCCTCGTCGTCATCGACGATGCGGCCCAGTCTTTCGGCGCGGTGTACAAGGGACAACGGACCGGTTCCCTGACCGAGGTCGCCTGCACCTCTTTTTTTCCCGCAAAACCGCTGGGATGCTACGGCGACGGGGGCGCCGTTCTGACCGCCAATCCCGAACTGGCGGACAAAATGCGCTCCATCCGGATTCACGGGCAGGGATCCGACAAATACGACAACATCCGGATCGGCATCAACGGGCGGCTCGACACCCTCCAGGCCGCCATCCTGCTGGCCAAGCTCGACATCTTCGAAGATGAAATCGGCCGCCGCCAGGAAGCGGCCGATCGTTACACCCGGTCGCTGTCTGAGCTTCCGGGGCTGATCACTCCCAGCGTACCGAACAATTACGCCTCGGTCTGGGCCCAGTATTCCGTGCTGGCCGAAGACGCCGCTCATCGCACAGCCCTGCAAACCAAGCTCAAAAAAGCGGGCATCCCCACGGCGATCTATTACCCCAAACCACTCCACCTCCAGACCGCCTTTGCCCACCTTCCTTACCGGCAGGGGGACTTTCCAGTGAGCGAACAAATCGCCGACCGGATCTTCAGCATCCCCATGCATCCCTACCTGACCGCCGATCAGCAGGACCAGGTGGCAAGCGCCCTGACCTCTTGAAAGGAACTTCGATATGACCGATTCGTTTCGCGCGGCGCCCCACGGGGGAGAACTGGTGGACCTTCTGGCGAACCCGGACCAGGTCGCCCATTTTCGGGAGTTGGCCATGGAGATGGTCACCGTCATTCTTTCCAGCCGACAACTTTCCGACCTGGAACTGCTGATGAACGGGGCTTATTCACCGCTTCGGGGGTTTATGGACCGGAAACAATACGACGCAGTGCTGGACACGATGCGGCTGCCGGACGGGACCCTGTGGCCCCTCCCCGTATGCCTGGACGTTTCCGAAGCCGACGCAGCAGGCCTGAAGCCGGGGCAGCAGGCCGCGCTTCGGGATTCCGAAGGATTCATGGTGGCGGTGATCACCGTGGAAGATGTGTGGGAAATCGACAAAAACCGCGAAGTGGAAGCGGTGTTCGGGACTCGGGACGATGTCCATCCCGGCGTACAGCGCCTTTTCAGTTCTGAGAACACTCACTATATCGGCGGCCGGGTGGCGGGGGTCCAGTACCCGCTCCATTTTGCCTTCCGGCGGCTCCGGCACACCCCGCGAGAGCTGCGCCGCCTGTACGCCAAATTAGGATGGCGGCGGGTGGTGGGCTTTCACACCCGCCACCCCATCCATCGGGCCCAGTTTGAAATGACGCTCCGGGCCATGGCCGAGGCCAAGGCCAACCTTTTGCTCCACCCGGTGGTGGGCCGGGTCAAAACCGGCGACATCGACGCCTACACCCGCGCCCGGAGTTATCTGGCCATCAGCCATAAATACCCGCCCAACATGATGCTCCTGAGCCTGTTGCCTTTTACCATGCGGCTGGCCGGTCCCAGGGAGGCGCTGCTCCATGCCATTATCCGGAAAAACTACGGCTGCACCCATTTCATCGTGGGCCGGCATCACGCCAGCCCGGGAACTTCCCCGGGAGAGCAGACCTTTTACGAACAAAACGGGGCAAAAGAAGCGTTAATGACCCACGCCGGTGAACTGGGCATCGGCGTCGTTGCCTTCGACGAGATGGTCTATGTCAAGGAAGCGGACGAATACATGACGACTGACGAGGTGACGCCGGAAGACACGGTTCACTCCCTGTCCAACGATGAATTTCACCAGCGGATCCGGGCCGGCAGGCGGGTTCCGGACTGGTTTTCCTTTCCGGAGGTGATCGAGGTGCTTCGGCGGGCCTATCCCCCCCGCCATGGACAGGGGTTGACCATTTTCTGCACCGGGCTATCGGGGGCCGGGAAATCGACCATCGCCCGGATTCTGTATGCTCGGCTATTGGAAATGGGCGGTCGGCCGGTCACATTGCTGGACGGGGACATCGTTCGCCGGAACCTGTCCAGCGAACTGGGATTTTCCAAGGAACACCGGAACATCAACGTCCAGCGCATCGGGTTTGTGGCCAGTGAAATCACCAAGAACCGGGGCATCGCCATCTGCGCGCCCATCGCCCCATACGGAAGGACCCGGGACGAAATCCGGAACCTGATCGAAACCCGGGGGGGATTCGTTGAGGTTCATGTGGCCACGCCCCTTTCGGTGTGCGAAAGCCGGGATCGAAAGGGGCTCTATGCCAAAGCCCGGGCCGGGCTGATCCAGGGCTTTACGGGAATCAACGATCCTTACGAACCGCCGGCGCGGCCTGAAGTCTTCATCGATACCACCGACATGACGCCGGACGAGTCGGCCCAGGAGATCCTGCTTTACCTGGAGAGAGCCGGCTATATCAAGTGACAGGCGACGATCCTTCCGCCTTTTCCCTGCTTCGCACGATCATGACGGAACACGGCAG
>JAABTD010000376.1 GCA_011390065.1 Desulfobacteraceae bacterium | reverse complement strand
CCTGGACCAGGGAGGTGATTTTCCGGGGCGGTTTCCGCTGGGGACCGGGACCGCTGCGCTTTAAATAGGTCGCGCCCAGCAGCCCCAGGGCGAGGATGACCAGGGGCAGCGCGATCTTTAAAATCATTCGCTTTTTGCCCGAAGGCGTCTGGTTGTCGGCGGATGATGCTTCCCGGCCCGCCTCCGGGCCTTGTTGATCGTTCATGATGATGCCTTGTTTATGGGGCTGTTGATTCAGTTGACGCTTCGACAGCATCCGGCGTCCAGGTTCCGCCCAGGGCCCGATATAGCCGGATGCGGTCCAGGAGCAGTTCCGTCCGTTGTTCCACCAGATCCCGCTCCAGCCCCTGGAGGGCCAGCAGCTGGGTCAAAACCGGCAGATAATCGGACACGCCGCTTCGATAGCGCTGATTGGCCCGTTCCAGGCCGCTCTGGGCCGCGTCCCGCTGGGCTTCCAGGGCCTGGATATGCTCCCGGCGCTTGGTTTCGCTGACCAGGGCATCCTCCACCTCTTTGACGGCTGTGTAGACCGTCAAACGGTAGTGCCATAGACGTTCGTCCGCCCGGGCAACGGCCTGATCCACTGCCGCGGCCCGGCGTCCGCCGTCCAGCGCCGGGGCCGTCAACCCGGCGGCCAGATTGAGCAGCCAGTTGTCGAAAATCCGGTCCAGATCGTCGGCGCTGTACCGGCTGGTTCCCGTCAGCCGGAGGGCCGGCAGCCGGTCGGCCCGGGCCGCCGACACCGCCCAGTCGGCCGAGTCCAACCGGAAGGCCGCGGCCCGGACATCCGGCCGCAGGGTCAGCAGGTCGGCCGGCAACCCCGTGGCCGGAACCGCCCGGGGAACCGGCAGGGACCGCCGGGTGATGGCGGCCGTCCAGGTGGGGGGCCGGCCCAGCAACAGGGCCAGTTCGTGGCGCAGCAGCTTTTCCCTGGCTTCGGCCATGGGGATTCTGGATTTCACGCCTTCGACGATCTGCCGCTGCTGGTAAACATCCAGGGCGGACACCATTCCCTTTTCGAACCGGAGTTCCACCAGTTCCAGAAAGGTGCGATTGGTCTCAAGCTGGGCCTTCAGCAGCCGCATCTGCACCCGCTCGGAGATGATCCGGACC
Organism: Desulfobacteraceae bacterium; assembly: GCA_011390065.1. Classification (GTDB taxonomy): domain Bacteria; phylum Desulfobacterota; class Desulfobacteria; order Desulfobacterales; family JAABSP01; genus JAABTD01. The sequence goes on along the minus strand of JAABTD010000376.1, from coordinate 2,385 downwards.
CATCGCTGGGCCACCGCCGCCGACAGCGTCATGGCCGCGGTTCGCAGATCCGCCAGGGAAGCCGAGGCGTCGAGACGGGCCGCGGTCCGTTCGGACCGGACCCGGCCCCAGAGGTCCACTTCGTAGGCGCTGACCAGGCCCAGGGCATAGCTTTCCACGGACCCGGTTGCGGCGCCGCCGGCCGTCGCCGTCCGGCGGCGGCCCTGATTGGTGGAGCCTTCGGCCGTCAAATCCGGATAGAGCGCCGATCCGACCTGGGCCGCCAGCGCCCGGGCCTGCCGAAGCCGGGCCCAGGCCATTTTCAGATCGAAATTCTCGGCCAGGGCCTTGGCTGCCAGCAGGTTGAGTTCGGGGTCGTCGAAGGTGCGCCACCACCTGTCCGGTCGCTCCTCCCCGGTCGACGGGGTCGAAAATGCGGCCGGCGCATCTCCCTCCGGGGCCGGCCTCGGATCCGGGGCAAAGGGCATGCAGGAGGATAGCGCCAGCAACGTCAAAACCGCAGCGGCGACGGTATTCAATGGGTTCGATGTCATGGGTATTGTTTAATGTCTTGTGGCCTGCCAACGCAAGGGATTTCCGCCCTATGGGCTCGGTCGCCGACATTTTTCCGGCGGCCAACGCCATTGCGGTCGCCTCTCCCAATCGGATAATGGCCCGGACCAGGAGGGCGTCGAGCTGCCGGCGATTTGCAAAGCGTGCGTCAGGAATGGACAAAATGATGATATGATCCCTCCTTTGCATTCGCTCCAGGATATGATATTACGGATACTAAAAATATTTACGGATTGCGTCAAGCAATTCTTATCCGATATCCGTCAACCCGATATGCGACCGTCGATCATTGCCCGAGATGACCTCAACCCCCAGATCCATCCTCAAAACCGTCTTCGGCTACGACGATTTCCGGCCCCTCCAGGCCGACATCATCGACAGCGTGCTCAACCGGACCGACACCCTGGTCATCATGCCCACCGGCGGCGGCAAGTCCATCTGCTACCAGGTTCCGGCCCTGATATTCGAGGGGCTGACGGTGGTGGTTTCTCCTCTCATCTCGCTGATGAAAGACCAGGTGGATCAACTGCAAGAAGTCGGCGCGCCGGCGATTTTTCTCAACAGCAGCCTTTCCCCTGACGCCTACCGGGACAACATGACCCTGATCCGGGAAAACAAAGCGCGGCTGCTGTACATCGCCCCGGAAACCCTGCTCAAGCCCACCGTGCTGGGGCTGCTGGCATCGGCCCGGCTGGATTGCCTTACCATCGACGAGGCCCATTGCATCTCCGAATGGGGGCACGACTTCCGGCCTGAATACCGGCAACTGGCGGCAGTGAGGGCCCGCTTCCCCGGGGCCGTCTGCATCGCGCTTACCGCCACCGCCACGCCCAGGGTCCGGCGGGACATCAAGTCCACCCTCCAGCTTTCGGATGCCGGCGAATTCATCGACAGCTTCGACCGGAAGAACCTGTTTCTGCGGATCGTCCCCAAGGCCGATCCCTGGCGGCAGACCCTTCAGTTCCTGGAAGATTTCAAAGACAGCTCGGGCATCGTTTACTGCACAACCCGTCAGCAGGTGGACGACATCGCCGGGGCCTTAAGCGGGCACGGGTTTTCAGCAAGACCCTATCACGCCGGCCTGCCCGAAGCGGACCGCACCCGGAACCAGGAATGGTTCATCCGGAACGACGCCGGCGTCATCGTCGCCACGGTCGCCTTCGGCATGGGCATCGACAAGCCCAATATCCGGTTCGTGCTTCATTACGATCTGCCCAAGAACGTTGAAACCTACTATCAGCAAATCGGCCGCGCCGGCCGGGACGGCCTTCGGTCGGAATGCCTGCTGCTCCACGGCCAGGGCGATGTGGGAAAGATCAAATACTTCATCAACCAGAAAGACGGCCGTGAAAAAAAAATCGCTTACGACCATCTGGACGCCATGCTCGATCTGTCCGAAACCGACGACTGCCGCAGGGTCCCCCTGCTCCGCTATTTCGGCGAAACCTACTCCGGCGACAACTGCGGGATGTGCGACAACTGCCTGCGAAGCGACGAGGATCTGGTGGATCTGACGGTCCCGGCCCAGAAATTCCTCTCCTGCGTCAAGCGGACCGGCGAAATCTTCGGGGCCAACCACGTCGTCGATGTGCTGCGGGGGTCCGCATCCCAGCGCATTGCCAAACACCGCCACCAGGCGCTTTCCACCTACGGCATCGGCCTGGAATATTCCAAAAAACAGTGGCTTTCCCTTTCCCGCCTGTTCCTCCGCAAAGGATTGATGGTCCAGGACGACGAATACGGAAGCCTGAAACTCACGGACAAAGCATGGGCGGTTTTCCGGAACGAGCAACACATATTCGGCCGGCTGCAGGAGGAGACCCGGCCGCGGGC
>JAABTD010000375.1 GCA_011390065.1 Desulfobacteraceae bacterium | reverse complement strand
CGAGGCGATGACCTCGCCGCTCTCCTTGTCCGCCAGGCCGGCGTAGTAGTCGAAGATGTCGGCGATGCCGTCCATGTCCCACCGGCTCTCCTCCACGGTTTTGCCCGTGTCGCGGCTCTCCAGTTCCGCCAGTTCTTCCCGGTCCCGGCGGATGAGCCGGGCGAGGCGGCGGAGATGGCCGCCCCGTTCGCTGCCGGTCATCCGGGGCCACGGACCCCCGTCGAAGGCCCGCCGGGCCGCCGCGATGGCGGCCCGGGCGTCCGTCCGGTCCCCTTCGGGAACCCGGGCGATTACTTCCTGATTGAAGGGGTTGATGATTTCCCGGATCTTCCCCGATCGGGCATCCACCCATTGTCCGTCGATATGCATTTTGAGCTGTTTCATGATGCCCTCTTCAGATCCTTTGTCCCGCCGTTCGGCGACGGATTCTGTGGGTTGCCGCCATTGGGTTGATGGCGGTAAAAGTCCACATCCATGGGCGCGGCCGGCGCGTTGCCCAGGATGATGTCGGCGGCTTTTTCCGCGATCATCATCACCGGCGCGTAAATGTTGCCGTTGGTGATGTCGGGCATCACCGAGGCATCCACCACCCGAAGGTTTTTGACGCCGTGGACCTTCAGATCCGCATCCACCACGGACATGTCGTCGTAGCCCATCTTGCAGGTGCAGGAGGGGTGATAGGCGCTTTCCCCTTCCCGGGCCACGAAGTCGAGGATCTCCTCGTCGGACTGCGCCGATTCCCCCGGCGCCAGCTCTTTGCCGCGCAGGGCGTCGAAGGCCGGCTGCTCGATAATGCGCCGCGAGCACCGGATGGCTTCCACCCATTCCCGCCGGTCCTTTTCCGTGGACAGGTAGTTGAACCGGATGCCGGGGTAGACCTTCGGGTCGGAAGAGGTGATTTTGACGTGGCCCCGGGCGTCGGAATACATGGGTCCCACATGGAGCTGGAAGCCATGGTCGCCGGCGGCCACCGATCCGTCGTAGCGGATGGCGATGGGCAGAAAATGGAACTGGAGGTTGGGGTAATCGACCTCGTCGTTGCTCCGGATAAATCCGCCGGCTTCGAAATGGTTGCTGGCCCCGACCCCCTTTCCGGCAAAGAGCCACTGGGCGCCGATGAAAGGCGCCCGCCAGACTTTCAGAGACGGATAGAGGCTTACCGGCTGTTTGCAGGCGTACTGGACATAGAGTTCCAGGTGGTCCTGGAGGTTCTCGCCCACGCCGGGCAGATCGTTGACCACCGGGATGCCGAGCTTTTCCAGTTCACCGGCGTTGCCGATCCCCGACAGTTGCAGCAACTGAGGCGAGTTGATGGCTCCGCTGCACGAGACAATTTCTCCTGCATAGGCTTTGTGGGTCTGGTTGCCCTGAACGAATTCCACGCCCACGGCGCGGTCGCCGTCGAAAAGAATGCGGTTGGCCAGGGTTTTGAGTTTGATGGTCAGGTTGAGCCGGTCCTCCACCGGGTGGATGTAGGCCCGGGCCGCGTTCCACCGGCTGCCTTTATAGGTGGTCCGGTCGAACTTGCTGAAGCCTTCCTGCCGCGGGCCGTTGATATTGTCCACCACCGGATATCCCGCCTCCTGCACCGCCTTGAAAAAAGCGTCGAAGAGCGGATTGTCGCACTCGGGCGTGGTCAGGTAAAGCGGGCCTTCCGTGCCGTGATGGCCTTCGCCCCCGGACAGCCGGTTTTCAAACCGGTTGAAATAGGGCAGGCAGTGGGCGAAATCCCAGTTTTCCAGCCCCTCGTATCGGGCCCATTTTTCATAATCCAGGGCATTGCCGCGGATGTAGATCATGCCGTTGATGCAGCTCGATCCCCCCAGCACCTTGCCCCGGGGCTGGTAAATCCGCCGGTTGTTCATATGGGGTTCGGGTTCGGATTCATACCACCAGTTGTAGGTTTTGCCGGACAGGGGATAGGTGAGGGCCGCCGGCATGTGAATCCGGAAATCGAGTTTGTGATCGGTTCGACCGGCCTCCAGCACCAGCACCTTGTTGGATGGGTCGGCGCTCAGGCGGTTGGCCAGCACGGAACCGGCCGATCCGCCGCCGACAATGATGGTGTCGTAATGGGTTTGCGTCATGATGTCTCCTTTCTTGTCTGCAGGCAATCCAGCAGCAGAGCGTAATGGCATCCGATGGAGGAAAGAGCCCGCATGGGCTCGTTGGCCGCGATCTGGCGGGTGGTTTCCTGCCAGTTGGCCACGGTTTCCCTCCTGAAATAAGGGTCTGCATACAAACAATCGTCATGGGAGCTGAATCCCAGTTGGATGGCCTGCATGATCCATTGAAATATGGGGTTTTTGCTCATCCCTGCCAGTTGGATGTTCAGTTCCCTGTCCATCTCGGCCAGGATCTCCATGTCGGGGTCCGGTCCATCCAGAAGGGCGACCATTTTTTCCGCCGCCTGTTCCAGTTGCCGTTTCTCAATGTCATCGGCCCTGGCGATGGCCAGAATGGTGATGGTTCGGTCGATGCTCTCCCGGAATTCCACCAGGCAGGCCGGATCGACTTGCCGCTGTTTTAGAAAAAGCGCCAGGGATTCGCTGGCGTTGGAGACCTCCACCTGTTTGACAAAGGCCCCGCCTTTGGCTCCTTTTTTGATCTCGATGAGCCCTTTTTCTTTGAGGGCCCGCAGCGCCTCCCGGATCACGCCCCGCCCGATTTCAAACTGGGTCTGCAATTCCCGCTCACTGGGAAGACTTTCGCCCGGCGGGATTTTCCCTTCCAGGATGGCGGCTTCGATTTGCAGGGCCACGTCTTCGCCGGCCCGGCCCATTCTGGCCGGTGAAAAGATCGGTTTTTCAGACATGTTGAATGCTCTTTTCAATGGTACGATGTTTGTTGGCTAAGCACAGGCTGTTTCGATTTCGACAGTTTAAGATTATATCAAACAAATATATTAAATAACAATGAAATAATAAGATATAACCTTTGTTGGTTTTTGTTGGACGAATTTGTTTCGTCCTCAATGGTACGACCAAACTATAACGATATCGACATCAGTTGTCAAGGGGAATCGAGAGGTCAAGGGGAATCGGGAGAGAGCGTCAAACCAAAATGGTGTTCAGGTTTTGGGGAGCGCTCAGTCGGGGCATGTTCCGGGTGCGTCTGATGTTAACGATCTGCAACTGCAAATCAGTTCCGGCAATTTTATGCTTGACATTGGGGGGGGGGTGTGGTGGAGAGAGGGACGTGGTTGGGCGTGTGCGCCAGTAGCTCAGTCGGCAGAGCAGGTGGCTGTTAACCACCGTGTCCGTGGTTCGAGTCCGCGCTGGGGAGCCAAAAAATAATGCCCGGTCGATTTTTCGGCCGGGCTTTTTGTTGGGTTGAATGACGGCTGGGTTAAATGACGGCGCCGCTGAAATCAAAACACCCCGCATCGAGCGATGCGGGGTGTTTTGATTTCAGCGCTTTGGAAAGCGACGCTCACTCAATCCGCAACCGAAGATTCAATTCATCCAACTGAGACTTGTCCACATCGGCCGGGGCGTT
>JAABTD010000156.1 GCA_011390065.1 Desulfobacteraceae bacterium | reverse complement strand
TTCCTTTCCCTTTCGATGCTGGGGTGCGACAGTCAGGACCTCGGAGAAACGAAAGCGGATGAACCTATCGAGCAGGATGATCCCATCGTCGTCGACCGGCCCGTGAGCGAGGCGTGCGCCGTTTGCCATGCGACGGGTAATCTGGCGGGCATCGCGTCGGTCCATGCGGCGGATGTCGGGACGGTCACGGGAACCATCAACGATGTCCGGGTCGCGACGGACGCCGGCGGCGGCGTCTTCATGACGGTGTCGTTCAGCCTGCGCCGGAACGGAGAGCCGCTCCTCGGCGCCGATCCCTCCTCCATTCGGTTCACGGCAGCCCAACTGATGCCGGGCATGAACGGAGACGCCTCCGCGTGGAAGAGCTACATCAACGCACAGGAGGTAAGGGAGGCCGGCGATCCCGGATCGACGCCGGACGGCTTCGCCGCCGTCCAGGCGACCTACGAGCGGGCCAACGCGGACGGCGGCGTCTTCACCGACAACTTTAACGGGACCTATGCTTATCAATTTTCCTTTGATTTTGACTCGGTGACCGATCCCATAACGGTCCCTTACAACGGAGACCGCACCCACCGGGTGGCCATCCAGATCGAGGGCAACGTCGACAATCCCACCTACGATTTCCGGCCCTCGGACGGCGCCACGACGGGCATTCCCAAGAGGGAGGTCGCCGTCACTTCGACCTGCAACGATTGCCATCATAATTTAGGAATTCACGGCGGGGACCGGAAGGCCATCGCCTACTGCGTCACCTGCCACAATCCCGGATCCGTGGACGCCCACAGCGACAACACCGTGGACATGAAGGTGATGATCCACAAGATCCACAGGGGCGCCAACCTGCCCAGCGTCGAGGCGGGGGAGGATTACGTCATCTATGGTTTCCGGAACAGCGCCCACGACTATTCCGACGTGCATATCCCTATGGACATCCGGAACTGCACCGAGTGCCACGACGGCGGGAATGAGGCGACGCCCGACGGCGACAACTGGCGCACCGTTCCCACGAAGGAGGCCTGCGGTTCCTGCCACGACACTATCAGCTTCGGGCCGTTGCCGGTCCCCGCGGACATGACAGCGCACACGGGGTTCCCGCAGGACAACAACCGCAATTGCGCCGGGTGCCATCCCTCCGACCGGATCGTTTCCTACCATCAGATTCCGCAACAGACGGCCGCCGCCGCCTTCGCGTTCAACATCCTCGGGGTGGAGAACACGGGCCCCGGCCAGCGTCCGGAGGTGACCTTCTCCGTGACTGATCCCGCCAACAACGACATGCCCTGGGACATTCGGGCCGACGCCCCCTTCACAGCCGCCGACGGGGTCAGCCGGTTGGCGGTCCTCATCGGGTGGGACACCGTCAACTACGACAACCTCGGCAGCGAAAGCCATCCGGCCCAGCCGATCTCCATCGACGCGCTGGCCGAGGCGGTGCGGAACGCGGACGGCTCCTTCACGGTGACGTCTCCCGTGGCCATCCCCACCGGGACGACCGGTTCCGGGGCGGCGGCCCTGGAAGGCCATCCGGCGGCCGACCCGGACGGCGACGGCGTATACGACCTTCGCGTGCCGGTGAAAAACGTGTTCCTGGATTTCCCCATCACGGACGAGAATCCCGTGCCGCGGCGGGCGGTGGTGGACATTGAAGCCTGCAACGATTGCCATGTTTCCCTCAGCGTCCACGGCAACAACCGGACCGACGAGCCCCAGGTGTGCGTTATCTGCCATAACGGCAACGCCACCGATATCCAGCAACGGCCCGCCGATCCGGCCCAGACCACCGATGGACGGGTCGAGCAGGCCATCGACTTCAAGTTCATCGTCCACGGCATCCACGGCGCCGGCATGCGGGAAAATCCGCTGGTGATTTACGGGTTTGGCGGTCGGGAACACGTTTTCGACGAGATCCACTATCCCGGAAATCCGGGCAAGTGCGAGGCCTGCCATTACGTCGGCGCCCAGGATCTGCCGCTGTCGCCCTATGTTCAGACCACGGCCGTGGGTACCGGGGACGACATCGCCATTCCGGCCGACGACCGGTATGCCACCCCGGTGACCATCAGTTGCGCCGCCTGCCATGACGGTGAACTGGAGGCCGTCCATATGCAGCAGCATGGGGGCGGATTCGATCTTGGGCCGCCGGTGCAGCCATCCGACGATGACGACGGCGATGACGGCGGCGGGGATGAGATCTTTCAACCCCCGGGCCATCCGACGTCGCCCAACTGCACCACCGCGTTCGAGTGCCATGGATAGCGTTAAAAACGCCATAAACCATAAATCTGTCAGGGAAAGGGGGCGATGCCGATTTCGAGACGACCTACCATGACCCGTAACCGCCCTGGGGGCAAGAAGGGGGAGAGTATGATGAAGACATCGATCTTCAGATGGTTTGGCATTTTGTTGATGATCCTCGCGTTGGCTCTGGTCGGTTGCGAGGGGGACGACGGCGACGACGGGGCAACCGGTCCCGCCGGACCGGCCGGTCCCGCGGGTCCAACCGGACCGGCAGGTCCGCCCGGCCCTGCCGGAGAGGATGGCGCCCCGGCCGTCGGAATTGTGGACGCCGGGACGGCCAGCCCGGAAGACCTGGCTGAAATAACGCCGACAACCACGATCACCAATGTGGCGGTCGGTGATCAGACCGTTGTGAGCTTTAGGGTCGCCGACAGCGAAGGCCGCAATATTATTGGTATCGACCAGCTCAACCAGGAGGATAATCGCTTTGTCCGCTTTACCCTGGCGAAACTGGTTACGCCGGAAGGCAAGGATCCCAGCCGATGGGTTCCGTATACCCTTTCTGACAGCGGCACGCCGACCTATGACAGCGCCAGGGACGGCGGAACCCTCACGGGGGACGGATCGGACGGCTACACGTATACCTTCGCCACCGATGTGACCGCCGTTGCAGGCGTACCCTACGAACCCGCGCTGACCCACCGTCTTGGCGGCCAAATCGGCAACAGCTCTTCCGGGTTGCCGCCCATGAACATGGTGTATGATTTCGTTCCCGCCGGAGGCGCGGTAAGCGACAGCCGGGACATCGCCATGACCAGCTCCTGCAACGAATGTCATGATCCGCTCAACATTCATGGCCGGCGTCGCGAGGTGGGATATTGCGTTACCTGTCATAATCCCACCCTCGGAGAATATGATTTGGGTCCGATGACTCACAAGATTCATACGGCTCAAATGGTTGGAGAGCATGATTTTACGGAAGTCACCTACCCGCAGGATCCGGCGAACTGCCGCAAATGTCACAACGGCGACGACGCCGAAACTCCCGACGGAGACAACTGGAAAGACGTGCCGTCCATCGTCGCCTGCGGGTCGTGTCATTCGGATGTCAATTTCGCAACCGGCGAAAACCATGAAGGCGGAATTGCGGAGAACAATGAATTTTGCGACCGATGTCATGGACCCGACGGAAACGCCCCCATCGAAATGAGCCATGCCTCGCCGATGGCCAGTCCCAACAATCCCACTCTGCCCGCGGGCGTGCCCGATATCCAGTATGAGTTGATCGACGCTTCGGTCAGCGCCGCCAACCAGGCGGTCATCACTTTCCGGATCCTTCGGGACGGCCAGTCCCTCGATTTTTTCAATCTCGATCCGGATCTGGCCGCGCCGGGCCGCTGGCCCGATTTCCTCCTGGCCTATGCGCTGCCCCAGGGCGACATCGCGGAACCTGCCGAGCACAACAACCTCGGAATGGATTCCGCCCAGCCCATCAGCGTCAATCTGGAAAGGTTAGGTCCTGTAGACAGCAGCGAAGGGAGCATGATCGCCAACGGAGACGGTTCCTTTACCGCCACCACCGGCGGAACCGCGTTTGCAAACGGCGCATTCCCGGCCGGGGCTACTCTCCGCAGCGTCGGCCTGCAGGGGTATTTCCAGGTGGATGTGGACGGCGACGGCGAAGATGATTACTCGCTGCATACGCCTTCCGCCGTTATCGCCTCAACCGGCGACGAGGCCCGTCGGGAAGTAGTGGACAGCATGAAATGCGAGAGTTGCCATGAATGGTTTGAAGGGCACGGCGGAAACCGCGTTTATGATATGCAGGTGTGCGTCCTTTGTCACAACCCCAACCTCAGCAGTAGCGGGCGGACGATCGATGATCCGGTCGAAACGCGCCAAGAACTTGTCGATATATATGGCGCCGATCCGCTCGCCTATCCTGAAGCCACGAATAATTTTAAGGATATGATTCATGGCATTCACGGAAGTGAGATCCGGGAAACGGATTATGTGTTCGCCCGTAATTTTGGTTTTAGACCGGGAGGTGGGTTATACAACTGGAGCGAGGTGACGTTTCCGGGAAGGGCGGAAAATTGCCTGACCTGCCACCGTCAGGAGACCTACGAGTTGCCGATAGGGGAGTGGCTGGACGAGTCGATCGCGGAACGTACCCTGCCGACCACCAACCGGACCACCGGTGTGGCCGACGGCATGGACGCCACGCTGGCCGACGCCATTGCGGCGCGGGAAAACGTGCCGAATCCCACGGACTGGGTGATCACGCCGATCACGGCGAGTTGCTACGCCTGCCATGACAGCGAAATGGCCAAAACCCATATGGAGCAAAACGGCGGCGACATCAACGTGAACCGGAGCGGCGCCGTGGATGATGAAACCTGCGTCATTTGTCATGGCGAAGGTAGAAGTGCGGACCTGAAGGAAGTTCATGACTTTTAAACCTTCAAATTCCTAGTGTTTAAGACGGCCCCCGGTTTCCGGGGGCCGTCTTGTTAGGATCGCCGTTCCCCCGCCGACTTCATCATTTTTCATTTCCTCGCGTTATCACGCCTACCTGTCATTTCGCCGTTTGCGCGGACCTGTCGGAAGTGATAAGATGAGAAAGTTTTTGACCGAACGACAGGAGGAACTACATGGGTTTTAATACAGGACCGGGGAAGCGGATCATGCGCGGGTTTTTCATGCGGTGGATCATATTGACCGTGGCCATCATCGTGGCGGCCTACATCCTGGAGGGAATCCGGGTGACCGGCGTTTTCTCGGCCTTTTTTTCGGCCGCCATCCTCGGTGTCCTCAACGCCTTTTTCCGTCCCATTCTGCTGATTCTGACCTTGCCCATAAACGTCTTGTCTTTAGGGCTTTTTACTTTCGTGATCAACGCCCTGATGCTCATGATGGCCTCGGGCGTCATCTCGGGATTCGTGGTGTCCGGATTCGGCTCGGCGCTCCTGGGATCGCTGCTCATCAGCATCGTCAGTTGGGGGCTCAATTCCTTTGTCAACGACCGGGGTCAGCTCGGCAGAGAAAAAAAAGACGACGCCTACATCGAACTGGAATACCGGGAAGACCAGGATCGCTGGGAATAACCCGCCGCCCGAAAATTTTTCTTGACGCCGATATAGCTATTATAATTAATGATGGCGGAGTAAATGATATTTATTGAATATTTATCATTTATTTTGTTTTGTCGAATTTCAGCAACGCCCTACATCCCCCCAGATCCGCTTACCATCCCAAAGGAGGTGCATGATGAAGGCTGGCCATGTGAAGACCCTGGTGCTTTTCATGTTGTCCCTGGCGCTCATCCTTCCCGCCGCGTCCGTTCAAGCGGCCGATCCCATCGTTCTCGGATGTCCCCTCTCCACCGCGTTTCTCTATGGCTGGGACGCCCAGCGGGCCATCACCCTGGCCGTTGAAGAAATCAACGCGGCCGGCGGCGTGGATGTGGCCGGCGAAAAGCGAAAGTTTCAGGTGGAGGTGATCGACACCCGGGACCTGGAGCCCGGCGTGCCGGTGTCCGAGGCACTGCTGGCGGTGGAAAAGCTGATCCTCGACCGAGGGGCCGATTTCATCGTGGGCGGACCGGTCCGGTCCGAGGCGGCCCTGGCGGCCATGCCGTTGTTGTCCAAGTACCGGAAGATTTCCATCCTTACCACCGGCGCTTTGAGCCCGAAATACCACGCCCTGGTGGCGGACAATTACGACAAGTTCAAATACTGCTTTCGGATCCACGGTGAGGCCAAGTGGCTGGTCAAGGAGATTCTTACCAGCCTCATCGAGATCCGGGAGAAGTACGATCTGAACAAGGTCTTCATCATGGTCCAGGATGTTTCCCACGCCCGGGCCGCCGGCCAGATCCTGAGCAAAGTGGCGGGGGAAAAGGGGTTCGACATCAAGGGGATGGAGATTTACCCCACCGGTACCGGCGATTTTTCCATGGGGCTGATTAAGGCCCGGAAGAACGATGCGGAGATCCTGAGCATCTGGATGGACATGCCCGAAAGCTCCATTCTGCTCAAACAGTGGTATGACCTCCGGGTGCCGGCGCTTCCCTTCGGATCGACCCTGGCCGCGGCGGAGCAGCCGGGATTCTGGGCCGCCACCGAAGGGAAGGGCGAGTACTGCCTAGCCAACGTGGTCAACGCCGGCAACGCGCCCAGCAACGCCACCGACTGGACCATGAAATTTTACAACGCCTATGAAAAACGGTGGGATATCCCGCCGGAGGGGCTGGGATCGTCCAGTTCCTACATGGCCGTCTATGTCCTCAAGGACGCCATCGAACGGGCCGGCTCCCTCGATCCCGACAAGGTGATCGCCGCCCTGGAGAAGACCGATATGATGGGCGTCTACGGCCGGCTCCGGTTCGACCCCAAAAGCCACCAGGTGATTCCCAGCTTTGACCCGAAAGAGGGCGCCGTGGGGAGCATCTTTCAGTGGCAGGACGGCGAGCGGGTGGTGGTCTTTCCCAAGAGCATCGCCATGGGCGAGATTCAGTTGCCGCCGTGGATGAAAAAATAGCTAAAAAGGCGATGATCATCGTTCCGGCCAAAGCGCAAGATAAAACGGTTTTTCAGCCGGCTTTAGCCGGGTTCAGCTTGTAGCCGGGGGATTCATTCCCCGGCGGCGCCGGCCGGGGATCAATCCCCGGCCTACAAGCCCAACCGCCCTAAAGGGCGCTCATCTATTCTGGACGATGATCTTCGCTTCTTCGGGTCAAATCAAAAAGCGGCCGAAAAGATGATAAAGGTCAGGGAAAAAAACAGGTGAAGGAATAGGATGGATATCCTCGTCTACGGCACCATCAACAGCGTGGCCCTGGCCCTCTACGCCTTGGGGTTCGCCCTGGTCTACGGCGTGAGCCGACTGCCCAATTTCGCCCACGGGGCCCTTTACGTGCTCAGCGGCTTCATTACCTGGAGCGCCCTGAACACCCTGGGGCTTCCCTATCCCCTCGCCATCCTGCTGGCCCTTTTGGCCACGGCGGTCATCGGGGCCGTGATCTATCAGTTCGTGCTCATCCGGGTGCGGGGCATGGAGATTTCGGAGATCATCGCCTCCTACGCCATCGCCCTGGCCATCCTGGAGGGCATCCGGTACGTGGGATTCCGGGGGATGACCTACACCCTGCCGGTGTTCCTCGAAGGGCGGACCACCATCGGCGGCGTGATGGTCGATTACCACCGGCTGCTGGTGGTCGCCATCGGCGCGGCCCTGTTCGCGGGCTTGTGGGCCTTCACCCGCTTCACCCGGGTGGGACTGGCCCTCCGGGGGATGGCCCAGGACGAACGGGCCGCCATGATGCTGGGCATCGATTCGGACCTGATGGCGGTGGTGGCCATGGCCCTGGGATCGGCCCTGGCGGCCCTGGCGGCCATCCTGCTGCTGCCCCTGGGCAACATCGTGGTGGAGTCGGGCTACAACGTCCTGATTTTGGCCATCGCGGTCTGTATCGTCGGCGGCATCGGGAGCTGGTTCGGGGCCGTGATCGCCGCCTTCATCATCGGGTTCGCCCAGATCCTGACCGTTGTCTACCTGGGGACCCATTTCCAGATGATGGTGGCGCTTCTGGCCATCATCCTGACGCTCATCCTGAAACCATCCGGTCTCTTCGGTCAGCAGAAAGAGCTGGAGGAAAGGGTTTAAACCGTGGCCGTCGCCCAACGAAGAAGAGAACGGATCGACCGGGGCATCAAGGTGCGAACGGACGGGTTTTACGCCCTCATGTCCTGGCGGGAACTGGGCTACCTGACCCTGCCCCGGTTCCTGCTCATCGCCGGCCTGCTGGCCCTGCCGTTTTTGATGCCCTCCATGTACTGGCAGCGGGTCATTTCCATCGTCTGCATCTACGCCTTTTTGGCGCTGAGCTTCGATTTCCTGGCCCATTTCGTGGGGCTGGTGTCGCTGGGGGGCGCTTTTTTCGTGGGCATCGGCGGGTACATGAGCGCCGTGCTCAACACCGAGCTGGGGCTGGCCCCGATGCTGGCCATCCCGGCGGCGACGCTCCTGGGCGCCGGGGTCTGCACCCTGTTGCTCCTGCCGTGCCTGCCGCTTCGGGGCGTCTACTTCGCCATCGTCACCCTCATGTATCCGCTGTTCGCGGCCAGGACCATCGAGGCCCTGGACATTCTCGGCGGCACCGACGGCATCATGGGGATCGACAGCTTCCCCGGACCCTGGATCGAGCAGTACTTCGTCATCGGCATGCTGCTGTTGGCGATCTTCGGGCTGCGCCGGCTGGTGAACACCGATTTCGGGCTGGTGCTCCAGGCGGTCAAGGACAACGACCAGGCGGTGCGGGCCTCGGCCATGAACGTCACCCGCTTCAAGGCCATTGCGGTCTTCATCGGATCGGCGATGGGATGTCTGGGCGGCGCCTGCCTGGTCCATATCTATATGTGGGCCGGCATCTCCCAGTTCGCGCTGGATTTTTCCGTGCTGCCCATCGCCGCCACGGTCATCGGGGGCGCGGGCACCCTGGTGGGGCCGGTGCTGGGCTGCCTCATTCTGGTGCCGGCGTCGGAGATGCTGCGGGAATTCGGCACGTTGCGGATCGTCTTCTACTCGCTGATCCTGGTGGGGTTCATCGTCTTCCGCAGCGACGGGCTCATGGTCTGGGCCCGGCGCAAATACCATCAGTTCGAAAGGTGGACCGAGATATGACCGCGCCCCCGCTCCTCGAAGTCCGGGAGGTCACCAAGACCTTCGGCGGCGTCATCGCGCTGAACCGGGTCAGCTTCGACCTGCATGAAGGCGAGATTCTGGGGATCATCGGCCCCAACGGGTCGGGCAAGACCACGGTGGTGAACTGCATCACCGGGTTCGTCAAGGTCTCGTCGGGAACCGTGCTGTACCGGGGAAAATCGATCACCGGCAAGCCGCCCCACAAGATCGCCGACCTGGGGATCACCCGCACCTTCCAGATCATGCGGCCCTATTACAGCCTGCCGGCCTACAAGAACCTGGTGATTCCGCTGTTTTCGGGACGGGCCCGTCGCACCGGCGGCTGGCGCGGGGGCGGACGGCTCGGGGACCGGCACACGGTGGGCATCGACATCCTGGAGGACATCGGGTTCGAGCGGGATTCCTACGTCCCCTACAAAACCACCGCCACCCTGCCCACCGGCTACCTCAAGCGGCTGGAGCTGGCCCGGTGCCTGGCCCTCAAGCCCGAGGTGATCCTCTGCGACGAGATCTTTTCGGGCCTGAGCATGAGCGAGATCGCCAGCATGGTCCCGCTCATCGAACGGCTCCAGATGGACGGCGTCACCCTCATCATGATCGAACACCGGCTCCGGGAACTGTTCCGGGTGGCGGACCGGGTGATGGTGTTCAATTTCGGGGAGAAACTGCTGGAAGGAACCGCCGACGAGGTGATGGCCGACGAGCGGGTCCGGGATGCCTATTTCGGGTCCGAGGCGGCCGACGAGGTGATGCGCCATGCTTGAAGCCAGCGGTCTGATGGTCTTTTACGAAAACATGCTGGCGTTGAACAACGTCGCCCTCCGCTGCGGGGAAGACGAGATCGTGGGCGTCTTCGGCGCCAACAGCGCCGGCAAGTCGACCCTCATGTACGCCCTGTCGGGCATCATGCTCGACGTGGAGAAAAAAGAGCGGATGGCCGGCGGCGAGCGGATCACCCTGGCCGGCGAAGTCCGGTACCGGGGCCGGGACATCATGAACCTCAAGGCCAGCAAACGGGCGCGGCTGGGCATCGTGCTCTGCCCGGAGCGGCGGCGGCTGTTCAAGGAATCCACCGTCCTGGAAAATCTCAAGATCGGCGCCTATCTCGCCACCGCGGCCCAGGCCAAAGAGACCCTGGCCTATGTGTTCAAGATTTTCCCGGCCCTGGAAAAACTCAAAACCCGGCTGAGCGGATTCCTGAGCGGCGGCGAACAGCAGATGCTGGCCATCGGCCGGGCACTCATGGCCCAGCCCAAAATCCTGCTGCTGGACGAACCGCTGCTGGGCCTGAGCCCCCTGATGCAGGCCATGCTCATGCGGGCCGTCCGGGAGATCCGGGACGAGCGGCGGATCGCCATTATCGTCACTGAACAGTACGCCCGGCCGGTGATGCCCATCGTGGACTACGCCTTCATCCTGGAAAACGGATCGGCGGTCCTGGAGGGCGTGCGGGACGACCTCATGGACAATCCGGATGTGAAGGCCGCCTATTTCGGCGTGTGATGACGCAATGACCGACTACGACTCCAGCCTCGAAACCGAAACCACTTTCACCCGCTTCGACCGGATGTGCGACCGCTACCCCGACCGGACCGCCGTCGTCTACCTGGGGACCCGGTTCACCTACCGCCGGTTACGGTCCCTGAGCCATAGGTTCGCCGGCGGTCTGTCGGGCTTAGGTATAGGCAAGGGCGACCGGGTGATGGTCTACATTCCCAATTCCATCCAGTGGGTGATCGCCTTTCTGGCCATCCAGAAGCTGGGCGCGGTCATCGTGCCCGTTTCCCCCATCTACACGTCCCACGAGATCGCCTACATGATCGAGGACGCCGGGGTGGAGACGGTGATCTGCATGGACACCAACTACTGCTACATCCAGGAGACCTTCGGAGGGACGGGGCTCAAACGGGTCGTCGTCACCAACTTGGTGGACCTGCTGCCCCTCTGGAAACGGGTGGTGGGCGTGCTTTTCGACAAGATCCCCACCGGCCGGGTGGACCGGGATGCGCGGTTGGTCTCCTTCAAGTCCCTGCTCAGGGGAAACGACGCCGCGCCGGAGGCGGCCATCGACCCGGCGACGGATCTGTCCTACATCCTCTACACCGGCGGCACCACCGGGTTTCCCAAGGGCGTGCCGGGGACCCACATCGCCATGACCTCCTACGTCAACGACGTCACCGACGACGTGGCGGGCGAGTATCTGAAGGAGGGCGGGGATACGTATATCGCGGTAAACCCGCTCTTTCACATCATGGCCCTGGGCCTCTTCATGGCCGTGGGCCTCAACAAGGGCAACGCCACGGTGCTGATGCCGACGCCCCAGACGGACGCCATCCTGGCGTCCATCGAGCGGCGCCGGGTCCGGTGGATGCTGGGCGTGCCGGCGCTTTACCGGATGATCCTGGAAAACGACCGGGTGGATGGTTACGATCTGAGTTCCCTCCAATACTGCTTCTGCGGCGGCGACGTGCTGCCCGAGGAGGTGAAGGAGCGGTGGCGGGAGCGGTGCGGGATCCCGATTTACCAGGTCTACGGCTCCACCGAGGCGGGCCACGTCACCTACAGCCGGATCGGCGAGGAGCCCAGCCCCCGGGCCATCGGCTATCCCCTCAAGAGCCGGGAATGCCGGGTGGTGGACCCGGCCACCCTGGAGACGTTGGCGGACGAGGAGACCGGCGAACTCTTCGTGACCTCGCCTTACACGGTCAAGGACTACCTCAACAAGCCCGAGGAGACCCGGAAGACCTACGTGGAACTGGACGGCAAAACCTGGTGCCGCATGGGCGACTTCGTGAGCCGAAAGCCGTCGGGGGAACTGATCTACATGGAGCGCTCGGCCGACATCATCAAGCACAAGGGCTACCGCGTGTCGGCGTCGGAGGTGGAGGCCGTGCTCCAGGACCACCCGACCATCATCGGCGCCTGCGTGGTGGGGATCGCCGACGAAAAAGTGGGCGAGCGGATCAAGGCCATCGTGGTGCTCAAGGAAGACGCCCGGGGCGTGGGCGGGGCCGAACTGACCAAATGGTGCGGGGACCGGCTGGCTTCTTATAAAGTGCCCTCCTACATCGAATTCCGCGACATGCTGCCCAAATCCAAGGTGGGCAAGCTGCTCCGCCGGGAGGTCCGGGACGACGAGCGGCGACGGTCCGCCAAGGAAAAGAGAAAGGAGGCCCGGCCATGACCGAGAGCATCCTCGACAAC
>JAABTD010000374.1 GCA_011390065.1 Desulfobacteraceae bacterium | reverse complement strand
ACCACCAGGGTGACGAAGGTGGTGATGAAGGAGAACTGGCCCAGCACCACCAGCCAGAAGCCGGGCCGGAACAGGGCGACGTCGATGGACCACCGCTCTTCGAAGAACAGCCCCAATGTATTGGAAAACAGCAGGATGGAGATGCCCAGGATGACGCCGGGGACCACCAGGGGCGCGAGCATGAGGAAATAGAGCGCGCCCTTGAACCGGAAGTCTTCCTGCTCAAAGAGAAACGCCCCCAGGGTCCCCACCGCGGTGGACAGCAGGGAGACGAAGAACGCCACCCGGAAGCTGACCCAGATGCTGTCCAGGTTGATGCGGTCGTGGAAGATGCCGATCCGCTCCGGACCGTCGGCGAGAAACCAGTCCAGGGTGAATCCCTTCCACGGCAGGGAGGGGAACTGGGAATCGTTGAAGGCCAGCACGCAGGTGATGCCCAGGGGGGCGAACAGGAAGAGGAAATACGCGATCACGTAGGCGTTGAACGCGACGGTGTAGAGGCGGCTTCGGGGCAGGGTCCGGATCATCGCGCCACCTGGCTCAGGTTCTGGCGCGTCAGCTTCAACCCCGCCCAGATGATCAGGGAGGAGAGCAGCAGAAGAAGAAACCCGAAGGCGCTGCCCTGGTTCCAGTTGAAACTGGCGATGAATTGGTTGTAGATCTGTTCGGTGAACCAGAGGGAGTTCTTGCCGCCCAGGAGGTTGGGCGTCAGGTAATTGCCCAGGGTCAGCATGAAGACCACGATGGCCCCCGACACGATGCCGGGCAGGGCGTGGGGGATGATGATTTTGAACAGCACCGTCCACATGTTGGCGCCCAGATCGTAGGCCGCCTCGATGAGGCTGTCGTCCAGGCTCTCCAGCACCGATACCAGGGGGACGACCATGAAGAGCATGCTCGTATAGACCAGCCCCATGATCATGGTCGCGTCGTTGTAGAGCATCTCCACGGGCCGGTCCAGGATCCCCATCCGGAGCAGCAGGTGGTTGATCACGCCGCTTTCCCGCAATAGAATCATCCAGCCGTACACCCGCACCAGTTCGCTCACCCAGAAGGGCAACAGCAAGAGGAGCATCAGAAACCCCCGGCGCCGGGGGGCGACCACCTTGGTGATGTAAAAGGCCACGGGCAGGGCGATGACGAAGGTGATGAGGGTGACGATGATGGAATAGACGGCGGTGCGGGCGAAGGTGCGCCAGTAGATGGGCTCGTTGAAGAAGTTCCGGTAGTTGGCCAAACTCCAGATGGTGTTGCCGTCGTCGTTTTCGATGCGCAGCGACATGACCAGCAGGTCGATGTGGGGCAGGACGATGAGCAGGAACAGCCACAGGACGACCGGCAGGAGGAAAAACAGGAGATGCCATCGGGAGGTTCTGGCCATGGGCGTCAAGCCTCCAGGGGGAAGAGGATGCCGGATGCCGGGTCCCACCCCGCCTCGACCTCGTCCCCGGCCCGGATGTGATCGAACTGCCGGTTCTGGGGCAGGGCGATCGTCACGTCCTCGTCGCCGCCGGACCACCGCGCCAGGAGCCGGCTGTTGGCGCCGTCGAACAGGATGGTCCGCACCGTCACGGTGAAGCGGTTGAGCCGGTCGTTTTCCGGGTCCGGCTGGAGGATCAGGGCCTCGGGCCGCACGAAGAGTTCGGCCCGGTCCCCGATGGATAGAGATTCGGGGGCCCGGGACCGGAATCGGCGGCCGTCGGCGACGACGAGGGTCGCCGTGGTCTCGTCCCGGTCCGCCACTTCACCGGTCCAGGCGTTGCTCTCGCCCACGAACCGGGCCACGAAGGGGGTCCGGGGATGGCGGTAGAGGGTCATGGGCGCGTCCACCTGTTCGAACCGGCCCCGGTTCATCACCGCCACGAAATCCGACATGACCAGGGCTTCGGACTGGTCGTGGGTGATGTAGACGAAGGTGGTGCCCACCTGGGACTGGAGGGTCTTGAGTTCCACCTTCATCTGTTCCCGCAGCTTGAGGTCCAGGGCGCCCAGGGGTTCGTCCAGCAGCAGCACCGCCGGGTCCAGCACGAGGCAACGGGCGATGGCGATCCGCTGCTTCTGGCCGCCGGAGAGCTGATCGATTTTCTTGTTTCCGAAACCCGGCAGGCCGACCCGGTCGAGGATGGCGGCCACTTTGTCCTGGATGGCGGCTTTGCTCTCCCGCCGCCGCTTCAGGCCGAAGGCGATGTTCTCCGCCACGGTCATCATGGGAAAGAGCGCCAGGTGCTGAAAGATGAGGTTGGCGGGCCGCCGGTTGGGCGGAATGCCGGCCATGTCCGCGCCGCCGATGACGATGCGGCCGGCCGTTGGGGCTTCGAACCCGGCGATCATGCGCAGCAGGGTCGTCTTCCCGCACCCGGACGGGCCGAGGATGGAGAAAAACCGTCCCGTCTCCACCTCGAAGGAGACGGCGTCCACGGCGGTGAACGTCCCGAAGCGCTTGGTCGCGTCCTGAACCGAAAGGTCGATTTGCATGGTGGATGGCCGGAAAAGGGGCGGGCGTCGGGACCCGCCCCGGGCTTGATTAGGACACTGGGACCGCCCGCCTACCGGGCCGCCTTGACCTTGTCCAGGATTTTCCCTTCGATGGATTCCAGCTTGGCCGGCACCGGGGGATACCATTTGATGTTGTCGATGTCGGCGTCCGAGAAGGACCGCTCGAAATTGCCCCGGACGTCCGGATCGGTCAGGGCCGTGGCGCCCAGGGAGGCGGTGCCGTATTTCTCCAGGTTGGTGAAGATGGCGGCGTTTTGGGGGGTCAGCATGAAATTGATCCATTGGTACGCCGCGTCGAGGTTTTCGGCCTTGGCCGGCAGGGCGAAGGTGTCGATCCATCCGAGGGCGCCGCTTTTGGGGGCGACGAAGTCGATGTCCGGGTTCTCTTCGTGGAGCTTCCATCCGCCGTTGTCCCAGGCCATGGCCACGAAGACCTCGCCGGAGCGCATGGACTGGA
Organism: Desulfobacteraceae bacterium; assembly: GCA_011390065.1. GTDB lineage: Bacteria > Desulfobacterota > Desulfobacteria > Desulfobacterales > JAABSP01 > JAABTD01. The sequence goes on along the minus strand of JAABTD010000374.1, from coordinate 566 downwards.
GCAGGGCGTCGCCGTTGGTCCAGTAGGTTTTGACGAGATCCTTGTGGTCGATCATCATCCCGCCGATCTTCTCCATGAGGGCCTCGTAGGCGTCGGCGTCGTCGTAGAGGGCGAAGGGGTCGTGGCCGGTGGCGAAGGCCAGGGCGATGAGGGTGGGGCGTTTGAGGCGGTAGCTGACGCGGCCTTTATAAGCGTCGTTCAGCAGGGCCGTGTAATCCTTGGCGTCCGGGGCTTCTTTTTTGTTGACCACGAGGCCGGATGTGCCCCAGCAGAAGGGAACGGCGTGGGGGTTGCCGTCGACGGTGGTGTTCTTTTTCACGGCGTTGAGCATGGACGGGATGATCTGGTCGGTTTTGACCCGGCTCAGGTCGATGGGCTGATAGATCTTGAATTTCTTCTGCACCGACGAGATGCGGTCCTGGCTCGGCTGGGCCAGGTCGAAGCCGGCGCCGCGGGTCGCCCGCAGCTTGGCGATCATCTCTTCGTTGTTGGTGAAGGTGACTTTGACTTCAATGCCGGTCTGCTCCTGGAACTTGTCGACGAGTTCCCTGGGGGCGTACCCCTTC
>JAABTD010000155.1 GCA_011390065.1 Desulfobacteraceae bacterium | reverse complement strand
GAGACCATCAGGTAAAAGAGGGTGTGAAAATAGGCCTCGTCCCGCTTGGTTTCCAGTTCGTAGGGGATGGAGGAAAAGATGGCGCGGACGGTTTCGATGAAGGCGTCCAGGTCTTCTTTGAGGAGGTGTTCCGAGATCCGGATAAACCGCGACCGCTCCCTCAAATTCCCGGCGTAAGAGTGGAACAGGGTTTCCAGAAACGCGATTTTGACCTCCCGATTGGGGTAATCGAAAGTGTAATACCCTGACTGGACCGACTTGATGGTGACGTATCCGGTTTGAAACAGGAGGGCTTCGGGCTTGAGATCGTCGAGGTCGTAGGTGCTGAACATGGTGGGGGTGGCGATCATCTCCTCGATTTGGGGTGGATGCCAGTTGTTTTCGCGAATCAGGTCCACCAGGAAGGTCGGCGTCCCGGTCTCGAACCAGTATTGATCCAGGGCTTTGTGCTTTAAAGCGGACATGACCGAAAACGGGTTGTAGACCCGAACCTCTTTTCTGGAAAACCGGTAGCCGTTGTAATGCTCGGCAAGTCGCCGGGTCATGTCGGTTTCCGAAACGCCCTGTTTTTCCGCCATCGCGGAAATGTAACCGCCGAAATACTGTTTCAGCTCTTCCGGCGAATATCCAAGCATGTCCGCGTAATCCTCCACCAGGGTGATGTCTTCCAGGTTGTTGAGTTCCGAAAAAATCGACACCCGGCTGAACTTGGAAACACCGGTGAAAAAGACGAAACGCAGACAGGGCATGACGTTGGCCCCTTTCAGGACCCCGAAAAAAGACTTCATGATCTCCCGGTTTTTCTTTGCGATCTCCATCGCCTCCGGGCCTTTGCTCAAATGGGAGATGATCGGCTTGTCGTATTCATCCACCAGCACGACGACGCCCGCGCCGAACTTGCTTTCCATCGCCAGAATCAGTTCTTGAAACTGGGTTTCCACATAGCGGGTTTCAATCGAAATTCCGTGACGCTTCGCCGTCTGTTTCATTGTCAGGGTCAGCGCGTCGCTCATAATGTCCGGGTCTTGATGGGGAATGCTGTTGAAATCGATCAGCGCCACCGGGTGTTCCTTCCATTCCCAATTCCCATGTTCCGAAATCCACAACCCGTCGAACAGCTCTTTTTGCCCCTGAAACAAGCATTTGAGCGTGGAAACCGTCAGGGATTTGCCGAACCGGCGGGGGCGGGACAGGAAATAATATTTTCCTTTTGTCGCCATCTCATAAAAATTGCGGGTTTTGTCCACGTACAGTCGACGGGTCTGGCGAATGCTTTCAAAAGATGAATCGCCGATGGGGAGTTCGGGTAAAGTTTGCATCGGTTTCGTCCTTTCCAAAATCGAGTTTCAATCCTGCTCCCCCTTCTTCCCCATAAACCGCTTCTGACGCCGCATCCTCGCCAGTTTGCGCAGATCCACCACCGCATCGTTTTCATCCACGATCTCCGCGCCCAGCAGGGTTTCCACAATGTCTTCCAGGGTGACCACGCCGGCCACCCCGCCGTATTCATCCCAGATGACCGCGATCTGCCGCCGGGTGGTGAGAAACTGGGTCAGCAGGGCCAGGCAGTTCTGGCTCTCCTGGACGATGGGGATGGGCTTCATCAGTTCGGACAGGCGGGATCGGGGACGCTGGACCTTGGCCACGCTCAGGTCGTGGATCATCACATATCCGACGAGGTTTTCCCGTTCTTTCCGATAGACCGGAATCCGGGTGAACCCCTTTTCCAGGGCCGCATCGAATCCTTCCCCGGCGGTCAACTCCTCGTTGAGCACGAACATCACGGTCCGCGGCGTCATGACGTCGGTCACCGCGATGGTCTCCAGACGGATGATGTTGTGGATCATCAGGGACTCCTGCTGGCTGATCTCCCCTCCCTTGGCGCCCAGCCGGATGGTTCCCAGGATGTCCTCCTCGGTGATGACCGGCCCGGTTTCCCGCCCGGTGACCGCCTCCGAGAGCTTCTGGGTGACGAGAATGGCCGGATAAAGGGCGTATTTCATCACCGTCAGCGGCCAGACCACCGAAGGCCAGAACCGGCGCCAGTAGACCGCCCCTACGGTTTTGGGAATGATCTCGGCGATAAACAGGATGCACAGGGTGAAGATCACCGAAAAAAGCGGCACCATGGACGCACCCAGCGCTTTGTGGGCGTACATCCCGGCGATGGTGGCTCCGGCGGTGTTGGCCAGCGTGTTCAGAATCAGGATAGCCGACAGGGGGATGGAGATCTTCTGCTTCATCTCGATCATGCGCCTGGCTTTGAGCCGTCGACTTTCATCGGTCCGCTCCGCCTCCAGGGTTCCCATTCGGGTGGAGTAAAGGATGGCTTCGTAAAGGGAACACTGGGACGAGATGAAAATCGTCGTCGCCACCACCAGAACCAAAACAACCATGATATCTCCTCAGCCGTTGGCCGCCCCGCGGATCTTCTGTAAAAACGCGAGGCTTTTGGGGCGTTTGCCCAAGTGATAAGGCAGGAAGGCCTCCAAAAACGCCAGCCCTGCCCGAATGGAAAAATCTGAAAACCGGACCCGGCAGGCCAGACGGTAATCGCCCCGTCCGGCCCACAGCAGCTGTTTGATGGTCCCCTTTGAGAGAACGGTTTCCCGGAGAGAAGCGCCCCCGCACCCCTGGCAGACAATGCCGCCCCTGGGAATATCGAAGACCACGCGGCCGGCGGGAATCGCTTCCACCCCGATGCCGCAGACATTGCAGCGGCTCAGTTCAGGACAAAACCCGGAGAGCGTCGCGAACCGCATCTGGAACAGGATGTTCAGCGCCGACGCCGGCACGCCCCCGGCATCCAGCTCATGGAGCGCATAGCAGAGGAGCCCGTAGAGCGGTTCCTGGGGCGCGCCCTCCTCGGCCCATTCATGGACCAGTTCGGCCCAGTAGCAGGCATGAGCGGTTTTTCGGATGTCGCTGCGGATGTGGAAGAAAGCGGATCGAAGGGAGGCTTCCTGGAGGATGGGAAGCCCGCCGCGCCCCTGTTTCCAGACCACCTGGAGCAGGGAAAAGGGTTCCAGGATGCCGCCGAATCGTTTGACGCTCCGTTTAGCCGATTTGGCGATGGCCGATCCCTTGCCCCCTTCCCGGGTCAGGAAGGTGACGATGAGGTCCTGGTCGCCATAGTCGATGCGGCGAAGCAGGATGGCCGCGCCCGTGAAGTCCGGCATGACGTCATAAGCCCAGCAGAACGGTTGCGATCTTGAAATAGCAGAAGACGCTGATGATATCGATGGCGGTGGTCACAAAGGGCCCGGTGGCCACAGCCGGATCGATGTTGATCCGGACAAAGAGCATGGGAACCAGGGAACCCACCAGGGCGGCCACTGACATGGAGCAGATAACGGCCAGCCCTACGGCGACGGCCAAGGCCCAGAGACTGAAACGGAACTGGGCCACCAGGCCGATGAGCACGGCATAGGTGAGCCCCAGGATAAGCCCCACCGACAGCTCCTTTCCGACCACCAGCCAGGTGTCCCGGACGTCCAGAAACCCCGTGGCCAGCCCCCGGACCACAATGGTGGAAGACTGGGTGCCGATATTGCCGCCCATGCCCATGATCACGGGGATGAACGCGGCCAGATAGGCGTACCGGTCGAGGGTCTCCTCGAAATGGCCGATGATGAAAAAGGCGACGATGCCGCCCAGGCAGGAAGCAAAGAGCCACGGCAGCCGGATCCGGGTCGATTTCATGATCGATTTGGTTTCCACGAATTCGCCGCCGGCGCCGGCCATCTTGAGGATATCTTCGGTGGCCTCCTCCCGGAAGATGTCGATGACGTCGTCCACGGTGACGATCCCCACCAGCTTGTTCATGCTGTCCACCACCGGCACCGCCAGGATGTCGTATCGGGCCACGATCTTGGCCACCTCCTCCTGGTCCATATCGGTGGTGACGGAAAAGACATCCGTGGACATGAACTCCTTCAACGGGGTCTCCGGCGGCACCACCACCAGCTGCCGCAGGGAGATGACGCCCACCAGCTTGTGGTATTCATTGACCACATAGATATAGAAGGGCATCTCAACGTCCTGATGCTCCTTCTGGAGGGATTCGATGGCCTGTTTGGCGGTGATCTCCTCGCTCAAGGCGATGAAATCGGGCACCATGATCCCACCGGCGGTGTCGTCGCCGTACCGGAGCAGCCCTTCGATCTGCTCTGAGCCCTCCTTTCGCATCTTCTCCAGAAGGCTGCTGGCCTGTTCCTCGGGAAGCCGACCGATGAGGTCCGCTACATCGTCCGGGGCCATGGTGTCGAGGATTTCCACGACCTCTTCGATGGGAATGCCTTCGATGAGATTCAGGAAGGAGTCTTCGTCCAGCTCGCTGAAAAGCACGCCTTTCTTGTGGATGTCCCGGATCATGTCGAAGAGCCGGAGCTGGTTGGAGATGGGCAGCGAGGGAAAAACGATGGAGAGGTCTGCGGCGTGGGTCTTGTTGACGATCTTTCTCAGGTGGTTGCCGGCATTGCGCCGCAACAGCCGCCTGATGCTCTCGGTGAGGATTTTGTGGCGTTTAGAGGGCATGGGCCGCCTTTACAGAACTTTTTTGATGTGGGATCGATCCCGAAGACGATCGAGCCATGTCTGGAAGGTTTCGTTGACCGCCTCCTGGTAGAGCGCCTCCTGGATCTCCTCTTTGACATCTTCCAAGGAACGCCCCCCGGTCTCCAGGATCTCCTCCAGATAGAAGATCTGGAATCCCAGGTCCGTCTCCAGGACCTCCGTGAACTCCCCGGGGGCCAGGTTCCGGATCGGTTCCCGGATCTCCGGGGTGAGGGCGTCCAGGGAGAAATTCCCGATGTCTCCCCCCTCTGCCGCCAGGGCTTCGGAATACTGCCGGGCCGCCTCGGCAAAAGGTTTTCCCGCCTTCAGCTCCGCCAGAATCGACGCCATCTTTCCTTCGACGGCTGCGATCTCCTCGGGTGCAGCGTACTCGGGAACGCGCATGATGATGTTGCGGAGGTGGTATTTTTCCTCCTCGCCGTACTCCTCGGCGTGGGCCTCGTAATATTCCCGGATGTCCTCTTCGGTGATGACGATCTTCGATTTGACCTCCCGGTTGACCAGTTCGGTGCGCAGCAGTTGCTCCCGAATCCGGTTCCGGTACGCTTCCAGGGTCAGTCCCTGGAGCTTCAAAGCTTCCCGGAGTTCTTCGTCGGTGTAAAAATTGGACTCCTTGACCCGTTCGAGGGTCATGTCGATCTGTTGATCGCTGATGGAGATGCCGTATTTCTTGACTTCCTGATCCGTCAGCTTCTGATCGATGAGTCCATCGAGCACGTCGGTCCGAACCTTGTAGAGCATCTCCCGCTCTTTTTCCGGGCTGTATCCGGATTGGCGGATTTTTTCCGCATAGGGCGCCAGTTTTTCCTCCAATTCCGACAGCAGAATGATATCGTTGTTGACCACCGCCGCGACTCGGTCGACCACCTCGGCGTCCTGGGCTGACGCCATGGCCGCCGGTCCGGCCCACATCAACAACAGACTTCCCAGAAGGCATCCAATCAGGCGCCGCCCCATGGTCGTCGGTTTGATCCTGTTTCGACCTTTTCGATGCTTACCCATTTTGTCTCTTTTCATTGGCGTTTTCTTTATCGGGACGCTGTTCTGTTTCCAATGCGGATTCAGCGGCCAGGCGCCGCCATTCCGCGCTGTTGATGTCGATGGCGTAGGTTTCTTTCAATTTCTCCAACCAGGTCCCGTAAGCCGTTTCGATCTTCTCAGCCCGCAGCTGCCGGACCAATGCCTTCCGGACGTCCGGATGCAGCTCGGTCCCGGCCGATTTCCTCTCCTTTGCGGCGTAATGGGCCCGGTAATAATCGCGTATTTCTGCGTCGGTCACCCTGATGCGGCTCTCTACCTCCAGGGCCACCACCTTTTCCATGAGCAGCCGACGCCGAAGGGCCGCCTTCCACGCGTCGTAGGAAACCGCCGATTCCAGCAGGGCCTGTTCAAAGGCCCCTTCCGGATAGCCTTTTTTGATCCTCGCGACGGCGTCGGCCAGTTCGGCCGGTTCCACCCTGATGCCGAGTTCCCGCGCCCGGGCCGCCAGAATCGCTCGCTCCACCAGTTCCTGGAGCACCTGCTCACGGGCCTCCTGAAAGGCTTGAGGCTGTTTGACGATATTGTAGGGATAGGCCATCATGGCCATCTCAAAGGCCCGTTCGAACTCCCCGGCGGTAATTTCGGTCTCCGCCACCCGGATCAGATAGGGCGGTTCATCTTCCTTTTCAGGCCCGGCGTCGGTGCAGCCCCCCGCCAGCCATCCGGTCAGGAAAAACCCGGTCAGAAAAAGAAGGATGCGCAAGGAATAAAAACCGCCGCGAGCCATTAAAAAGCTAAACATTTTCAATTATTAACACGTTGTGCAATTTCTTTCAAGATGTTTTTGGCCCCGGCCAGGGGAGTTTTGGCCCCCACCCGGGCGAGGTCGACCTTCAGCACGTGATCGGGGGTGAGTCGGTATCGGTCCGGCTGTTCCATCACCATTCCCGTGATGCCGAAGGGGTTTTTCTGGTGGGCCTCTGAGAAATGGACCTGCATATGGCCGTCGGTCAGATCGACGCGGCGCACCCCGGCCCGGACGGAAAGGGCCTTGAGCAGGATCTTGAGCAGCAGGTTGGCCGCCTCGGCGGGCAGTGGACCGAACCGGTCAATGAGTTCGGCTTTGTAGTCGGCGATGGCCTTCAGGTCGGTCATCCGGGCCAGCCGCCGGTAGGCCGAGAGCCGCTGGTCGATGTCCGGAATGTAGTCCTCGGACAGATAGGCCGACATGGAAACGTTGATCTCCGGCTCCAGATCTTCCTGAACCGGTTCCCCCTTCATCTCGGATACGGCGTTTTCCATCAGCTTCAGAAACATGTCGTATCCCACCGCGGCGATGTGCCCAGACTGGGAAGCCCCTAAAATCGTGCCGCCCCCCCGGATTTTGAGGTCGTTCATGGCGATCTGGAACCCTGCCCCCAGCTCATTGTGTTCCATCAGCACCTTGAGCCGTTTCCGGGCGTCCTTGCCCAGGGTCGACTCCTCCGGGATGAAGAGATAAGCGTAGGCCTGCTCGTCGGATCGTCCCACCCGTCCCCGGAGCTGGTAGATCTGGGAAAGACCGAACCGGTCAGCCCGGTTGACCAGAATGGTGTTGGCGGACGGGACGTCCAGGCCCGCCTCTATGATGGTGGTGCACACCAGCATGTCGATCTCCCGCTGCATGAACCGGTACATGACCCGCTCCAGGTCGGCCTCGTCCATCCGGCCGTGGGCCACGTCCAGGCGGACCTCGGGGACCAGTTCCTTGATCCGGGTCGCGACCCGGTCAATGCCGTGGATGTTGTTGTGGACGAAAAACATCTGGCCGGACCGCTTCAACTCCCGCCGGACCGCATCGGCGATGAGGCCGTCCTCCGGTTCGCAGATGTAGGTGACAATGGCCCGGCGCTCCTCCGGGGGCGTGGAGATGATGCTGATGTCCCGGATTCCCACCATGGAGAGGTGGAGGGTCCGGGGAATGGGGGTGGCGGTGAGGGCCAGCACGTCCACGTTGGCCCGCATCTGTTTCAGTTTCTCCTTGTGCCGGACCCCGAACCGCTGCTCTTCGTCCAGCACCATCAGCCCCATGTCCTTGAACTGGATGTCCTTTTGCACCAGCCGGTGAGTGCCGATGACGATGTCCACCGTGCCGTCCCTGAGCCCCGCCACGATGGCCCGTTGCTCTTTGGGGGACCGGAACCGGCTCAGGCACGCCACCCGGACCGGGTACCGGTCGAACCGCTCGCTGAAGGTGGCGTAGTGCTGCTCCGCCAGCACGGTGGTGGGCACCAGGACGGCCACCTGCCGGCCGTCGTTGACCGCCATGAACGCCGCCCGGAGCGCCACCTCGGTCTTGCCGTACCCCACGTCGCCGCAGATGAGCCGGTCCATGGGCGTGTCGGCGGCCATGTCCGAGAGCACATCCTCGATGGCCCGTTGCTGATCCGCGGTCTCCTCATAGGGGAAATCCGCCTCGAAGGCCCGGAAGGTCTCGTCGGGCGGAGCGAAGGTGTGACCCTCCCGCACTTTCCTTTCCGCGTAGAGCTTGAGGAGGTCCCCGGCGATCCGCTCCACGGACCGCTTCACCTTCTCCTTGACCTTGTCCCAGGTTTTCCCGCCCATCTTGTCGAGGGTCGGGGCGTATCCCTCTACCCCCATGTATTTCTGGATGGCGCTCATCCGGTCCACGGGCAGATAGAGCCGGTCTTCGTCCCGGTACCGGATCAGGAGGAAATCGCCGTCGAACCCGTCCAGGGTCAGCTTGACCAGCCCATCGTACCGGCCGATGCCGTGCTCGGTGTGGACCACCAAGTCCCCCTGTTTGAGATCGGCGAAGGAAAGGAGTTCGGTCTGGACCTTGGGCTTGCCCTTGCGCCGGGCCGGCCGCCGGGCGCCGAAGATCTCCGCCTCGGTCATGACGGCCAGGGACTCGTCGGGCCAGAAGAACCCGCCGGAGACCTGGCCCTGGCGGATGAAGACCCGGCCGCCGGCCCGCCGGGGATCGGGGAACCCCTCGGCGGGATCGGGCCGGACCCCGTAGGGCTCCAGCAGCGACCGGAGCCGGTCGGCGCCCGAAGGACCGGCCACCGAGAAGACCACCCCGGCGCCGTCCCCCTTCTTCTCCCGGACCCAGTCCACCAGCGGGGCCAGGGTGCCGCCCCGGCGGGTTTTCAGCTCCAGGGCGATGTCGGTGTTTTCCCTGACGGAGAAATGGTGGGTTTCCGAGAGATCGCCGCCGCGGGTCACGGGAAGTGGGCTTATGGAAAAAGGGGGATTGTCCTTCAACCGGGCTTCCACCGCGTCCCAGGCGTCGAAAAGGGCGTCGGGCCGGGCGCAGATCCGGCCTTCCCCGAAGGCGGCGGCGTATTTCTCCTCGATGGCGCCCCATAGTTCCGCAGCCGTCTCCCGGAGCGTCTCGGGGCCGGAAAGGAGGATGCGGCATTCCGAAGGAAGGAAGTCGAAGAGGGTGTCCATGGACCCGTAGAGAAAGGGCATGAGCCGTTCCAGGCCGGGAAAGGCGCCCTCCTCTTCGATCCGGGCCGCCACCTCCCGGATTTTGGGAATGGGCAGGCCGTCGGCGTGGGCGCCGTCCCGGATCCGCGCAAGCGCCGGGACCACTTCGGCCATGTCGAGGATCGCCTCCCGGGCCGGCAGGATGACTGCCTCCCGGGCGTGGGCCGCGGTCCGCTGGGTGGTGGGGGAGAAAAACCGGAGGGATTCCACCATGTCGCCGAACAGCTCGATGCGCAGCGGTTCGTCGTACAGGGGCGTGAAGACGTCCAGGACCCCGCCCCGGACCGAGAAATCGCCGGGCTCCTCCACGATGGCGCACCGGGAGTAGCCCCCTGCCACCAGCTTCCGGATCAACCCCTCCCGGTCGATCTCCTCGCCGGCTTCGACGGGTTCCGAATAATCGTTGAGGATCCCTTTGGGGACGATCTTCTGGAGCAGGCCGGCCACCGTCGCGACAAGGATGGGCGGCCGGTCGGCGTTTTCCAGCTCGTAGAGGGCCCGGATTCGCCGGGCCGCCAGGTCGTTGTGATAGGTGAGCGATCCGAAGGGGAGCACGTTGTAGGGCGGAAAATAGAGGAGGGGCGGCGGCGCCGATCCCATGAAAAAGGAAAGATCCGCCATGAGCGCCTCCGCCGCCTTGGGGGAGGCGACGACCATCAGCAGGGGGGCGCGGCATTCGGCGTAGAGCCGGGACGCGGCGTAGGCCATGGAGGCGCCCTCCGGACCGGAGCAGCGCACCGCCCTTTTGCCGCTGCGGAAATGGCCCAGTACGTCGTCCAGGGATTTTTTCTCTTGATTTTCGATCATAAAAACAGTAGTTAGGTAGCTGTTGAGCCGCCGACGTAGCTCAGCCGGTAGAGCAGCTGATTCGTAATCAGCAGGCCAGCGGTTCGAATCCGCTCGTCGGCTCCAAAAAAAATCAAGGCTTTCGGGGATTTCCCTCGAAAGCCTTTTTTATTGTATCCCGGATGATCGCGGCAAATCAAGCACAAAGTTCATCCTATTATTCCCCCATCCATTAGGGGAAACGTCGCCAGATATCCGGGTCATGGCAGGAAAACAAGGGCCCCCTTCAGCCGCTGGATCATGCGTTTCCGTTGAAAGGCGACGGCGTCGCAAATTAGATACCGCTCATGATCTTCAAGATGATTCGATATCTTGCAGGCCGCCGTCATGCACATCTCCCGGCCGGCCGACAGCCACGGTTTCAGGAAGATCCACTGGGCGAAACCGTCCATCCGCGAAGCCATCACTATGGGCTTTTTCTTCCGCCGGAAAAGCTGCTTCGTTATGCCTTTAAACTGGACTTTTCCAAGATTTTTCGGGAGGTTCAATTCAAAAAGCCCCTCGCCTTCCACATCGGCCGGAAGCGGACCGTCCGCCGATTCGGATAGCGGGTGAACCCCGACCAGCCGAATATCCGGGTTTTCCGCTGCGGCCTGTACCAGCACCCGATCCACCTTGGCGAAGGATCGCTTTTTCAATTTTCTCGGGAGGCGTCCGAATTCCGTTTCTTCCGGAATGGTCAGGTGCGGGACGACGCAGAACCGGTAAATGTCGTGTTCATCCGGATCGTAGGCATGGGTTCTGAATAGAGCGGAGCGAACGTCTTCGGCGATGTTGTCGTAGTCGAGCTTCTCTGCGTACTTGGATGCGTTCAGTTGAAATGGCTGATGCATGGCGCTTCCCTTCTGCCGTGGATTATGTATGAATGGTGCAACCTGAACGGGGCAAGTATCAGAAAACGCCGATTTTTGCAATGCGGGCGCATGGTTTTCCTGAATGAACCGAACAACCATTGGGAGGACGCGCCCGTTTTTTTCGGTTTAAAAGGCCCTGGCATGTTCGTTAAGATAGGCGTCGATCGCGGTTAACCGCCGATGATTTCATTCAAACCGTCGATGATGAGCGCCAATTCTTCCTCGGATGCTTTTGTGATTTTCCTGCCGATCCGTATCGTTGAAAGGGTTCGAATCTGGCTGATCTTTACCCAGGATTTTTTGGGCAGTTCGGCATCCGCAAGTTCCAGGGTCAGGGGATAGCCGGCCCTTTGCGGCCGGCTGGTGATGGCCACGGCAATGACCGTGCCCGATCTCTCATTGAATACGTCGCGGCTCAAAACAAGAACAGGGCGTAAACCGCCCTGTTCGCTGCCGATTACCGGGTTCAGATCCGCCCAGTGGATGTCGCCCCTTAATATTCGGGCCATTCTTCCAGCACCGATGTGACCCCTTCCTCGGATAGAGATTGTTCGAAGTCCGGATCGAGCTTTGCGCACTCCCGGGCAAGACGGTTCTTTTCAATGCGCATTAATTTTTCGGCGACGGCTTCCTGGACGGCTTTGCTGCGGTTTGGGAAGACCTTTGATTTAACAAGCATATCTAAGTGCTTAAGCGTCTTTTCGTCAATTGTGATCGCGATTTTTGATGCGGCCATTTGGGTCACCTCCGGTATGATAATATGTCATACCGTGGCGGCTTGCAAGCATAATTTGGCTGGATAATTGGCTGGCAGACCGTTTTGTCTTTCAGCATTCTTATCGCAGAAAGGGGCGCCGTCATTTCCCGCAGCACCGTTTGTACTTCTTCCCACTCTTGCATGGGCACGGGGCGTTGCGCCCTGTGCCGGGATATTTCTTCTCTCGCGGGGGCGGCGCCGTGGCTTGGGAATCAAACCGGGGCATGTTTGGAAACATTTTATGATGCCTCAAAATCATAGGATCGATCACCAACCGCCTGAAATCAGAAAACTCGGCCTTGCCCATCTTGAGGGTCTTTTGTATTTCGGCGATCTCTTTTTCCCGATCATTTTCAGGCGTCAATGATAGATTCCAACACAATTGAGCGATCCCGAAGGCTTTGTTCATCTGCTCTTGAGAACCGTCTGTCTCGTCGATCAGCGGTTGCGCGTATGCGACCATCGAGTCTGCTATTGTTCCCATGAAATACCTTTCATTTTGTCGGCCAAACGGGCTGCATAACCGGTCTTTTTTGTAATGGATCAGGCGACTGCCGTCTTCTTTTCGTTCTGTACGATAATCTTAGGATCTGAATTTTCAGGAGGAACGGGAAGGCATTCTTGCTTCAGCAGTTCAACGTGTTCCTTCATGCCCCACCTGGCTTTGAAGAGACTATCCTCCACAGAATGGCCTATGCCCGAGAAACCTTCCAGATCTGGTGAAT
>JAABTD010000154.1 GCA_011390065.1 Desulfobacteraceae bacterium | reverse complement strand
CGGCGGCTGGCCCAGGCCATGGCCAGAATGCAACCGTCGATGTATTCGCTTTTGGTTTCCGCCTTTCGCTCCATTTCCAAATAGGCTTCAGGCGAAATGTCTTTTTTTTCGGCGGTCTCGGCCATGCCGCCTCAGCTTTCTACAGGGAGACATCCCCCCGAAGGGTCCGATCCGCCACCACCGCCTGGTCGGACTGCGGGTTTTCGACTTTCACGCGTCCTTCCATGACGACATCCCCCCCGAACCGGACATCCCCTTTGACTTCCAGCGACTCGCAGGCCATTAACGACGGCGCCCCATCGGGGAACCGCGCGTTGAAATCATCGATCAGCTTGTAGTAATCCGAATCCAGATCGATCTTGATGTCGTCGGTTTTGTTTTCCGGGTTCAATACCAGCTTGCCCTTGTCGGAAAAAATGAACCGGTCGGACCGGACCGCCAGCAGATCGTTGCATTTCTTCACCGGAAAGAACCGGTCCCGGGGTACGCAGACCGCCGCGGCGCCGTCGAAGAGGGAGATGGCCGCGCCCATGGCCGTTTCCACCTGGTAAACCGGCGGGCTGTTTTTGTCCCGGGGGTCGAGGGTCTTGGGATTTAAGATCATGGGCAGGCGGATGGTCTTTTCCCGCTCGATCAGATCCTTGAGATATTTCAGGTTGACCCAGAGGTTGTTGGTGTTGAAGAACCGGTAGCGCTCGATGTCCTTGAAGGCGTCCATTTCGTCTTCAGGGCACTGGGCCGATTCCCGGAGGATCAGCCGGCCGTTTTTGTGGCGCGCCAGGTGGCCGCCCTTGACGTCGGCCGGGGTCCGCCGGGCCACTTCCATCATGAAGGGAAAGCGTTTTTCAGCGAAATATCCCAGGATCGTCTCCTTCATGGAGGCGCCCAGATTGTCCGAATTGCAGATGAAGGCGTGTTCGATGCCTTCCTCCAGCAACCGGTCGAGCATGCCGGAGGTCAACAGGGCGGTGTAGATGTCCCCGTGGCCGGGGGGGTTCCATTCCAGATCCGGATCTTCGGGCCATTGGGCCGGCGACAGATCCGCCTGAAGGATTTTGGGGAATTTGTGCTGAAGAAAGGTCATGGGCGGAGTGTCGGGCGCGATTTCCGACAGGGCCGCGAGGGTGTCTTCATGGGTGGAAAAGCTGTTCATCAGGGCCAGACGGACCTTTCGTTTCCGGGCCTGGTCGACGATCACTTCCAGAAACGTTTTTTCCGCTTTGGCGATCAAGAGCGATTTGGGACCCGTCAGGCCCATGCTGGTCCCCAGCCCGCCGTTCAACACGATCATGACGGCCCGGTCGAAGGCCTGCTGTCCCGCGTCGGCGTAAGGATGCAGTTCCCGGGCATCGGGGACCTCCCCGGACGGGACGGCCTCGATATCCCGGTCCGGAATGAGGCCGGTTTCTCCGGTGACCACTTTTTCATAGTAATACGAGAAGGTGTCGATGACCACGGGCTTGAGCCCTTCCGCCTCCATTTTGGACACGAATTCCGGCAGATGTTCGAGGGTTTCTCTGTTTCCCAAGCATGACCTCCTTTCTGGATGGGTTGGGGGTCGGGGGCCGGCTGCTAGACCTTTTCGACCCAGCCGAAGGGATCTTCAGCATGACCGTACTGGATGTCTTTGATGGCTTCGAAGAACTTCTGGGACATCGGCCCTACGCCCCCGTCGCCGATTTTGAAGAGCTTATCGCCGTATTTCATCTCGCCCACCGGCGAAATGACGGCGGCGGTCCCCGATCCGAAGACCTCTTTGAGGGCGCCGTTGGCATGGGCGTCGGCCACTTCGTCGATGGCGATGCGCCGTTCGACGGCCTTCATCCCCCAGTATTTGGCCAGGGCGAGCACCGAATCCCGGGTGACCCCCGGCAGAATCGAGCCGTTGAGCATGGGGGTGACGATCTCGTCGCCGATGACGAAAAAGATGTTCATGGAGCCGACCTCCTCCACGTACTTCTGCTCCACGCCGTCGAGCCACAGTACCTGGGCGAAGCCCTCCTTGTGGGCCATCTCGCCGGCAAAGAGGCTGGCCGCATAATTGCCGGGGGTTTTGAATTCGCCCAGTCCGCCCCGCACGGCCCGGACGTGGTCCCGGGTGACGAGGATTCTGATGGGATTGAACCCCTCGGCGTAATAGGCGCCCACCGGCGACAGGATAACGAAATAGCGATAGGTATGGGATGCCCGGACGCCCAGGAAGGGATCGGTGGAGATGACCGTTGGGCGGATGTAAAGGGATGTCTCAGGCGCGGAAGGGACCCAGTCTTTCTCCATGCGGAGCAGTTCCTTGAGGCCGTCCAGGAGAAAGCCCTCGTCGAATTCCGGGATGCAGAGGCCCCGGGCCGACCGGTTCAAGCGGGCGAAATTTTCCCGGGGCCGGAAGAGCTGGATGGTCCCATCAGGGGTCCGATAGCACTTCAGCCCTTCGAAGATGGCCTGGCCGTAGTGGAGCACCATGGTCGAAGGATCCAACTGAAAGGGGCCGTAGGGTTCGATTCGAGAGGAATGCCATCCCTTGCCCAGGTCGCAATCCATGTTGAACATGTGGTCGGTGAAGATCGTGCCGAAACCGAGTTTCGCGTCATCGGGTTTTGATTTCAGTGTCTGGGCTTTGGTGATGGTGATTTCCATGGCGGCCTCCTGATGGTGGATGGGGTCGGGGCCTTCACGGCCCTAAAAAAATTAAGATTATCGCAAATTCGATGGTGGATCAAGTGTAAGGTTTCGTTTTATATGTCGCCTTTTTTTCTGCACGGCGGGGCGCCCTTCCGGGGTCCATGGAGCGCAGGATGAACCGACCTTTCTGTATAAACCCTCCGTCGGCATTGATCAAACGATTTTTGGCGTCCGGCGTCGGGGGCCGAGAAAATGGCTGGTATTGACTTGATATTTAGAACGGAATTTGCAATGACGTACCGACAATCCGGCTCAGGATCTTGGAGGAGACCTCACATTGCTTTATATCCGTCAATTGCCGGCAGATGAGCGGCGCCCGCGGCGTCCCCTCATCGGATTCCGGGGAACATCGGGTTGGACTGGAACTGCATCGACAGTTCCCATGGCCAGGGGCGTTCGGCGCCTGGCTTTGTTGTCCGACGGGGAGGAACTGGCTTTGAAGGCGTCCGGCGGCATGCTTCGGGGGCTGGCGGTCATCAGTCCCTTTTGCGTGCTGGCGCGGCCCCGGAAAGCCGCTTTCAACATCAAAAAGATGCGGTCCGATAGCCCGTCGGACATGGTCTGCACCGTTGTGCGCATCGGCCGCCGCCGGGTTTTTTCCGTGCCGGCGGACGGCCTCGACGGCGTCGGTTTCTACGCCCGGCTCAAAGAGATCGCCGGCCGAGGGGCCATCCGCCTGGTCATCCTGGACGGGGCGGAACGGCTGTCGCCCTGGTGCGACCGATTCGATCCGTTCTCCGCGGGGCTTGTGCGATTCATCGAGGCCCTGGGAAAAGACAACCCGCATCTGGCCCTCCTGGCCCTCACGGATCGCTTCGAGGCGGTGGTGCGGCGGGATATCCGCGCCCGGCTGGGGTTGACGGACGAGGTGAACGGTCCGGATCGGCATCCGGAAATCGGAACGGCTGCTTTCCAGGTGATCCGGTCCTACGGCCAATCTCAGAAAGCGACGACCTGCAATCGAGTCCTCAGAAAGGACATCCCTGCCGCTCTGGGAGAGCCGGTCGCTTCCGGACGGGTCTACGCCCCCGGACCAGGGGGCGCCGGGACCGGGCTCGATATCCGCCTGATCGGCAGCGACCTGGGTGGAACGATGGCCGGCCGAAACGCCAGGGCGCTTTCCGCCCCGAGTTATCAGCCCCTTTATTGCCATCCCCACCATCGCCCGGCCCATGCGCTGGAAGCGCCGTTTCCCGAAAAACAGGCGGTCCGGTTTCACGACCTCATGATCGTCTCCGATGCCGAGAAGGAAACGGCATGGGGTCGGTTCGTCCTCGATATCACCCTGGACGGGGGGCTGGACCGGTGGCGCCGCCTGGTCCTTTCCGGCGGCGACCGGCACTGCATTCATCTGACGGATCTCCCTTCGGACCTCTGCGAAGCGGACATGGCGTCCCGGGGCGTCGCCGTTCCCCGATGTTCCGCCGAGGCGTGCGTCTTCGGCAAGAAAGCCCTTTGCGACTACGGTCGCCGCCATTTCATGATACAGCGGTTCGGCCCCCACCCCGTGGCCGAAACCCTGGAAGCGCTGCGGATGCTGGATCGGCTCCTGATGCAGGTTGGCTCAGGGGATGATCCCGTCCGGATCGCGGGCGGAGAAGATGCCGGGACCGCGGCCCTGGCCTTGAGCCGGCTGGCGGCCATCGGGGTTCTGGCGAATTTCCGAGTCCTGGAAAACGGCGATTTCGAGGCCGGCGGGCTTCGCCCGTCCATCCAGGCGACCGAAATGACGGTTGCAGCCGAAACCTGGCGGAAAGGGCTGGGCCTTCCCGAAGAAAGACGCCCCAACGATTCTCCGGCCCGAAAGACAGCGTGGATCCGGAAAAAATATCGGCCGCGCATTGAAGCCTCCTTGAAAGCGGCCATTGCCCGGGGGCGCGTCTGCCGCCATTTGAAACATGACCGGCTCTTCGAAGCGGCCGCCGATGCCCTGATATCGGTTCTGGACCCTTTTGGCCGGGCCGTGGAGGAGATGGCCTACCGGTCCCTCTGGAATCTCAAGGAGTTTCTCCGCGCCGGGGGCTGCCGGAAGGCCGCCCTGATCCGCCATTATCGGCCGGTGGAGATGGGATGGCGGTGCGGCCGTTGCGACGACTGCGATCCGAACCTGGCCCTTGACGCCGAGTCGGTTCCGACTCCGCTGACGTCCGATGGGGAACGGCTGGCGGTTGCCGATGCGCTGGAACAATGGCTTGCGGGCGGTGATGCCGGTTTCGAACTTGAAAGGGGGGAGGTCGCCCGCGAGGCGTTTCCAGACGACCCGATCTACCTTTACCAGCGATCCGCGACCGTTCTGGAGGGCGATCCGAACAACCTCCGGGCCCTTTATCTGGCCCGGGAGTGCGCCCCGGAAAACGCCGTCAATATGACCAATCGAGCCCTGCTCCGTTCGGCCTGCGACCGGTTGCCGTTTCCAACGGTGCGGCGGCTGTACGAGGGCGCCGCGGAAAGCGCCAGACGCCTCCTTATCGATATCCTGGACGACGAGTTCGGGCCGACCCACTGCACCGAAGGCGAGCAACTGCTCTATCGGGAGGCGAGGGCGCTGTCGATATCGTCCGGCCGCGTCGATCGGCTCCGTGCCCGGTGCGCTGTGGAAGCCCTGAAAGACATCGATTTTACAGCCTGGAAGGCGCGACTGCACAACTGCCTGGAAGATTTTCAATTGGAGGAATTTTAAATTGGCCCGTCTATCAGACCCTGACAGCGCGATGGAGAAGATCGAAACCCTTTATGAAAAGGTGGAGGCCCTCTTCGAGACCATCGATCTGATACAAGCCCTGAAGGACCGTTTTCAGACCGCCTGCGACCGGATGTCGGAGCGGGAAGCGGGGCTGACGGCCCAGATCGCGCGGAATCGGGATCTGGAATCAGCGGTCGCCGCCTCCCTGGACGGAGTGGAAACACTCCAAAAAGAGACATCCGCGAAAACCGAGACCCTTCTGTCGGAGTTCCATGCCAAGGCCCGCGACATCGCCGACACCCTGGCCGCCCTTCGCGCCGAGAACAGCGAACTGGAAGAAGACCGCGCTTTGTTGGAAAATGAACTGAGCCGCTTTGGTCTCTTTATGGAGGGGACTCAGGAGGCCATCGAGGCCCTCAAGATCGAACTGACCGATTTCCGGGACGGGGTCCGGAGAGATCTGGAAGAGCGGTCCGACGCCTTCCATGGGTCGTTGTCTCAAGCCCTGTCGTTGGCCCGGGAGGAACTGAACCGGATGGGGGATCGGTTCCGGCAGACCCTTATGGAACGGGCCGATGACATCGATGAGACGACCCTGGCAAAGCTGGCGGCGCTCCAAAAGGAGGTTCAAGACAAGGGCGGCGCCCTGGAAGCGAAAATCGCCGCCCGCCTGACCACTTCGGCGGACGCCGTCGACGCCCTGCGCGCCGACGCCGAGTCCCGCATTGAAGCGGCTGTGACGGCGTCGGAGGCCGCCGTCCAGGAGGAAAAAGAACGCGTCGCCGGGTTTTTGGCAGACGCCGGCCGGACCATCGACGGGCTGGCCGCGGATCTGGAAAAGCTGAAAGACGAAACGGCGGCCGAGCTGATCGAGTCGAAAGCGACCGTGGACCGCCGGCAGACCGAATTAGCGGAGCAACTCCAGGGTGAAATGATCGATCGGATTGCCCGGGAAACCGATGCGCTCCGGAAGACCCACGAGGAACTCACGGGGTCGCTCAGGGAAGAGATTGCGGGTAAGGTCGAAGAAATCGAATCGGCCCTGGCCGGCGTCGAAGAAAAGCGCCGGGAGATGGACGCCGCTCAAAACCGCCTTCAGTCGGCCATGGAAGACCTGGCCGCCTTCAGAGAGCGACTCAAAGAACAGGGCGACGCCGCCGCGGCGTCGATTCAGGAATGGGGATCGGACGTTGAAGCCGCTCTGAATGAAAAGATTGACCATGCCCTCTCGACGGCCAAAAAAATGTCGGAGGAGCAGGCCGCCGGCTTGACCGCCCAGGTCCGCAAAGTTCTTTCGGCCGAACGCCGGAAGGCGCAGACGATGGGGGAGACCGTGGCGGGCGGGGTGAAGGCCCAGGCCGATGGATTGACCGCCTTCATGGCCGGCGCCGAGGAGCAGATATACCGACTGTCCCGGGATCTGGACGGCTTCCGGGAGCAGGCCGAAGCCGAGATCCGCGACCGGTTGTCCGATCTGGAAGGTCGGCAGGGAATCGCCGAGATCAAGGGGTACATCAACCGCCTCGTCCAGCATTCAAACAAGTCCCGGCAGATCCAGGACGAGCAGATTCAAAAAACCGGCGATCAAGGGGATGCGCTGGCGAAAATGGAAAAACGGATCGGGCGAATCGAGGCGTTGCTCTTGCGGAAGAAAAAAGGGGCGGGGAATGGCGGAAAGGGGGGCGAATCGCCCCCCTCCCGGACTAATTCATGAAACTCCAGAGGATGCCGGCGCCGATGGCCGACCCGATGACGCCGGAGACGTTGGGGGCCATGGCCTGCATCAGCAGAAAGTTGGTCGGGTCTTCCTCCTGGCCCACCATCTGAACCACCCGGGCCGAATCCGGCACCGCCGAGACGCCGGCCGCGCCCAGCAGGGGGTTGATCTTGCTTTTGACAAAGAGGTTGATGATCTTGGCGAAGATCAGGCCGGAGGCGGTGGCCACGCCGAAGGAGACGGCGCCCAGCACAAAGATCCCCACCGACTGGGGCGTCAGAAAGACATCGGCCTGGGTGGAGGCGCCCACGGTCATGCCCAGTAAAATGGTGACCGAGTCGATGATGGCGTTTCGGGCCGCCACGGCCAGCCGTTCCGTCACCACGGCTTCCTTCAACAGATTTCCGAAAAAGAGCATGCCCAGCAGGGGCAGGGCCGCCGGGGCCAGGAAGCAGCAGAGCAGAAACCCGATGATGGGAAAGATCATTTTTTCCCGTTTGCCGACCAGACGGGGTTCTTCCATCCGGATGAGGCGCTCCTTCCGGGTGGTCAAAAGCCGCATGATGGGCGGCTGGATCACAGGGACCAGGGCCATGTAGGAATAGGCGGCCACCGCAATGGGCCCGATGAGTTCCGGGGCCAGTTTGGCGGTGAGGAAGATGGCCGTGGGGCCGTCGGCCCCGCCGATAATGCCGATGGAGGCCGCCTCATTCGGAGCGAAGCCCAAGGCCAGGGCGCCCAGGAAGGTCAGGAAGATGCCCATCTGGGCCGCGGCGCCCAGAAGCATGAGAAGCGGGCGGGCCAGCATGGTGGAAAAATCGGTCATGGCCCCGATGCCGAGAAAGATCAAAGGGGGGTAGATGCCGGCGGTGACGCCGAAATAGAGGTAGTGGAGGACGCTGTTGCTCTCGTAAATGCCCAGCCCGAGACCTTTAAAAACCGGAATGTTGCCGATCAAGATGCCGAACCCGATGGGGACCAGCAACAGGGGCTCGTAGTGCTTGGCGATGCCCAGGTAGATAAAAATAATGCCGATGGCGATCATGATGACGTGGCGGTAATCCGCCATGGCGTATCCGGTGTTGGAGAAGAATTCCAAAAACATATTTTCCATGGGATCGATCTCGCTCCTTAATTGACGATGAATGGGTTGGGGGTCGGCTGTCGGCGGTTCATCCGGAAATGGCTTGATGCCAGCGGTAATATCCTTCGCCGTCCGGGACAATAACATTCTGCTTGAGAAGCCGATTGATGGTGGCATGCGGGTTGACGAGACCACATTTCTGGGCGAAGTCCAGCAGTTTCGGCAGGGAGAAGGGTTCGCCAAGGCGATCCGCCAGCATCTGGTATTGGCGGACGGTTTCTTGCATGTCCGGAGAGACGGTGATGTCCGGGAGATCCTCCGCAGCGTCCCCGCGCTTTAGTCGTTTGAAAAAATCATCCCTGTTTTCCCAGAAATCCAGCACCTTGTAAAGCTGGGAAAGGATGATGGACAGCATCGCCAGGCCGGTAAACACGATGGTGACGCCGACGATCGCTATGGACCATCCATTGTGGGCGGCAATTGCTTCTAAACCAGTCACGTCCCTACCTCCTTGATCGTTTGTAATGTTGCAACCGCTCAGGTCACTCGGTCTCTGCCGGGGGAAGATCCCGCCGCGCCTTGTCCCGTGAAAAATACGGCACCCGTTCGGCGATAATCGGGTTGATCTTGCTCATGATCTTATCGCCGATGCTCGACTCGCCCTGGATGACCTGGAGAAAATCGTCCCCATTGAGGGCCAGGACTTCCCCATCGGTGAGGGCCACCGCCGTGCCGGTGTATAGGAAAGGGGTGACGATGGTGGACCAGCCGATGATGTCGCCCCGGTTGTGCAGGGTGAAGGCCTGCCCATCTTTAAATGAGATGATAAAATTGCCTTTCAATGCCACGTAAAACACCGTGGCCGGCTCTCCCCTCTGGGTCAGGAGTTCCCCTTCGCTGATTTTCATGGGATGAATCATGGGAGCGATCTGAGTGAGTTCCTCCGATGTCAGTTCCTCGAAAAGATCGAGTGATTTCAACGTCTGGATGTCTGTTGGCATTGACAACCCCTCTCTTGCATCAATAGCGTTAGCGGCGTTAGCGGCGTTAGCGGCGTTAGCGGCGTTAGCGGCGTGGGTCGTTTCTCGGAGCGGGCCCCGTCTAAATGCCGACCGGCCGCAAAATCCCTTATATTTCAGTCTATATTTCACAGGTTGTCAATAGAAAATCAGCCTTGACCGGATGGACGGTTGCATTTATAACATTCGGATAGCCAAACGGGGTGGGCCGGCCTTTCGGAGGCGGCGATTCCGTTTTCTTCAATGCTTTTTTCAACGGACCATGAGGAGGGAAATCCATGGCAAAAAAGACTGCATGGGCCTTGCCGGCCAGATGCCTGGTCATCGTCTGTCTGACCATCATTTTTACGGCGACGGCCGTCGCCGCCGAGACGTTCACCTTCGGCCTTCTGCTCGTCGGACCCTACAACGACCGCGGCTACAGCCAGGCCCATTACGAGGGCGGCCGCTATGTGGAAGAACAGATTCCGGACGCGAAGATGATCTACATCGACAAGGTCAACCCGGCCGACCGGCCCGGCGTCACCATCCCTCAGCTCGTGGATGATATGGTGGAAAAGGGGGCCCGGCTCATCATCGCCAACTCCGATGATATGAAGGACGGCATCCGGGAAGCGGCCATGCTCCACCCTGAGACCCGCTTCATCCACTGCTCCGGGGACGACGTGCTGACCGGAAAGGCTCCGGACAATCTTTCCAATCTTTTTGCCAGGATGGTTTACGGCAAGATGATGGCCGGATTCGCCGCCGCCATGACCACCCGTACGGGCAAGATCGGCTACCTGGGTCCGCTGGTCAACGAAGAGACCCGACGTCTGGCGGCGGCATCCTATCTGGGCGCCAAACACGCCTGGACGACCGTCCGCGGAGAAGATCCGAAAAAACTCAAATTCCAGACGACCTGGATCGGTTTCTGGTTCAACATTCCCGGCGTCACCGCCGATCCCACCCAGGTGGCCCAGAATTTTTTCAACAACGGTTACGATGTGGTCGTCTCCGGCATCGATACCACGGAAAACCTGGTGGTGGCCCGCCAGAAGCGCCGGGAAGGCAAAACGGTATGGGCCGTCCCCTATGATTATGAAGGGGCCTGCGAAGGAGCGCAGGAGGTGTGTCTGGGGGTTCCTTACTACAACTGGGGGCCGGGATACGTCGATATGATCCGGATGGCCATGAAGGGCGAATGGGAATCGGTATGGCGCTGGCTGCCGCCGGACTGGTCGGACATCAACAATCTGGAAACCAGCCCCATCGGCTACGCGGTGGGCGAAGCCCTGTCCGAGGAGAACCGGAAACAGTTGGACGCCTTCATCGGCGAACTGGGCGCCGGAACCCTGACCTTGTTCAAAGGGCCGCTCAATTATCAGGACGGCAGCGTCTTTCTGAAACCCGGCGAGATCGCAACAGACAAGCAGATCTGGTACATGGAGCAGTTGCTGGAAGGGATGGACGGCTCCAGCAGCGCCAAATAGCCTGGGCCGGGACGGCTATGGAGATCGTTCTTCGGGACATTCATAAGCATTATGGACCGGTTCGCGCCAACGACGGCATTTCCCTGACGGTCTCTTCCGGCACGGTTCACGGCATTCTGGGCGAAAACGGCGCCGGCAAGTCCACTCTCATGAAAATCCTGGCCGGTTTCACTCGCCGGACCGGCGGAGAGATCCGCCTCGACGGCCGGCCTATCTTCTGCGACACCCCGGCCCAGGCCTCGGGCCTGGGCATCGGGATGCTCTACCAGGATCCCCTCGATTTTCCCCTCCTGACGGTGCTCGAAAATTTCAAGCTGGGCCATCCGGAAAACGACTTCCACACCCTCCGGGACCGGCTGGACCGGATCTCCCGCCGCTTCGATTTCGCCCTGAACCCGGATGCGCCGGTTCGGCCTCTGACCATCGGCGAACGCCAGCAACTGGAAATCCTCCGCCTGCTGGAACTGGGGACCCGAATCCTCATCCTGGATGAACCCACCACCGGCATCTCCGCGACCCAGAAGACTCTCCTTTTCAAGGCGCTTCGGCAGCTCGCCGAAGAGGGGCGCAGCGTCATCCTGGTTTCCCACAAGCTGGAGGATGTGGAGGCCCTGTGCGACAGCGTCACCGTGCTTCGGTCCGGAAAAGTGACGGGGCGCATGGAAACGCCTTTCCATGCCCATCGGCTCATGGAGATGATGTTCGGCGCGCCCCCGGCGAAGCCGGCCCGATGCGCGACCTCGCCGGGCGAGCCGGTGCTGGCGCTGGAGGGGATCTTTGCCGCCGGCGGACGGACGGGCCTGAAGGGGTGTTCTGCGATCATCCGTCAGGGGGAAGTGGTCGGGCTCGCCGGGCTGGAAGGGAGCGGCCAGGGCGTCTTTCTCCGGGTGGCCGCCGGCCTGAAAAAGCCATTGGAAGGGTGCATCCGACTGAAAGGAGAGCACATGACCGGCCGGGACCACCATGCCTTCAAAACCGCCGGGGTCCATTTTCTGCCCGGCTCGCGTCTGGAGGAAGGGCTCATTCCCCATATGAGCATCGTGGAACACACCGCCCTGCGCAAAGGCGCAAGGGAGCGGGGCGCTTTCTGGATTCGGTGGCAGGACGCCTACCGGGACGCCCGGCGGCGCATCGCGGATTTCCGCATCAAAGGCGGCGGCCCGGATGCGGCCGCGGCTTCGCTTTCAGGGGGCAATCAACAGCGCCTGCTGCTTTCTTTTCTTGCTGAAAATCCCGCCCTGTTGCTGCTGGAAAACCCCACCCGCGGATTGGACATCGAATCCGCCCACTGGGTTTGGGGGCATCTCCAGTCTCAATGTTCCGAATCACGGGCGACCATTGTCTTCTCATCGGCCGAGCTGGACGAAATCCTCATGGTGGCCGACCGGGTCATGGTGTTCTTCGATGGGGCGATCATCAAAGACGTCCGAACCTCGGAAACCGATGTGGGCCGGCTGGGGCTCGCCATCGCTGGAAAGGTCTGAATCGATGATCCGACAGCCCCCGCCTTTTCCGGCGCCGGAGACGGCGTCATGAGCGCTGCCCCGCGGTTTTTCCGGGAGGCCCTGCTGACCGTGGCGGCGGTCTTCGTCTTCACCACGTTGATCCTGCTTCTCT
>JAABTD010000373.1 GCA_011390065.1 Desulfobacteraceae bacterium | reverse complement strand
GGCAGGTCAACTACACGTCGTGGGCCCCGCCCCTGGCGCCCATCAAACTCATCATGACCATCGGCATCGTCCTGATGCTCCTGCAGGCCATCGCATTCTTCTTCAAGGACATCGCCAAGGCCAGGGGGGAGTCGATCTGATGAGTCATGAACTGATCGCGTTGCTGATCTTCACGTCGATGCTGCTCATGCTGCTCACCGGACAGCGCGTTTTTGCCGCCATCGGGGGCGTGGCCGCGCTTTTTTCCCTCCTCCTGTGGGGAGAAGGCGGCATCGAGATGCCCTTTAACGCCAGTTTCGTTCTACTCAACTGGTATCCGCTTTTGACGTTGCCCTTGTTCATCTATATGGGGTATATGTTCTCGGAGTCCGGCATCGCCAGCGATCTCTACCGCATGTTCCATGTCTGGATGGGACCTCTCGGCGGCGGGCTGGCCGTGGGGACCATTGGCCTGATGACGGCGGTGGCGGCCATGAACGGCTTGAGCGTCGCCGGAATGGCCATCGGCGCCAGCATCGCCCTGCCGGAGATGCTCAAAAGGGATTACGACAAGGTGATGGTCACCGGCGTTATCCAGGCGGGCAGTTCCCTGGGCATCATGGTGCCGCCCAGCGTGGTCCTGGTGCTCTACGGCATGATCGCCCGGCAGAATGTGGGCCGGTTGTGGCTGGCGGGCGTTTTCCCCGGCCTTCTCCTGGCGTTTCTGTTTGTCGCCTACATCATCATCCGGTGCAAACTGAACCCCAAACTGGGACCGGCGCTGCCGTTGGAAGAACGGCGGGAGATCAGTTGGGGGCGGAAATTCCGGCTGCTCCGGGCGGGCATCATTCCCCTGGTGATCATTTTCTCCATGACGGGATTGTTTCTTCTGGGCATCACCAGCCTTGTGGAGTGTTCGGCGGCGGGAGCGGCGGCCACGACCATCGCCGCCGTCGTCCGGAAGCGGTTCAACCGGGAGGTGCTGGAGAACACCCTGCGCAACACCCTGAGCGTGAGCTGCATGTTCATGTGGGTGATCCTGGCGGCGCTGTGTTTCGGGGCCGTTTTCGACGGTCTGGGCGCCGTGCACGCCATCAAGTCCCTGTTTCTGGATCGCTGGGGGCTCAGCCCCTGGGGCGTGCTGGTCATGATGCAGCTTTCCTACATCCTCATGGGGATGTTCCTGGACGACACGGCCATGCTCATCATCGTGGCGCCCCTGTACGTGCCGCTGGTGATCAACCTGGGGTTCGACCCCATCTGGTACGGGGTGCTTTACACCATCACCTGCCAGATCGCCTACATGACGCCGCCGTTCGGCTACAACCTGTTTCTCATGAAGGCCATGGCGCCGCCGGAGATCACACTGATGGATATCTACAACTCGATCGTGCCCTTCGTGCTGGTGATGATCTTCGGCCTGGCCATCGTCATCCTGTTTCCCGGGATCGCCCTGTGGCTGCCGAATCTCTATTTTGGAAAATGACGTCGAAAACGACATAAAGGATTGAGGTTATGCGCATCGCACGGGTAACGGGACTGGTGGTGGCGACCATGAAGCACGAATCCCTGGTCGGCAGCAAGCTGCTCATCGTTCAGGAAACGGACGTGACCGGGAAGTCGGTGGGCGGCCCCATGGTGGCCGTCGACGCGGTGGACGCCGGAGAAGGCGATCTGGTGCTGGTGACCCAGGGGTCCGGCGCCCGGCAGACGGACATCTCCCTCGACCGGCCGGTGGACAATATCATCATGGCGATCGTCGATACCCTGCAAGCCGACGGGGATGTGACGTTCCGTAAAGGACGATAGACAGGCGACCCCCGCGGATGAATACGGACAACCGCCATATGGTCAGCGTCGGGATTGACGTGGGCACCACCACCACCCAGGTGGTCTTTTCCAGGCTGACGCTGGCGCGGAGCGCGGCTGACGGCGCGATGCCGCTGGCCAGATCGCCCATTCACCTGAACCGCATGACCGGAATCGTCGATAAGGAAGTGATTTACCGGAGCGATATGCACCTGACCCCTCTGGAAGGACCGGAGATCATCGACGCGGCCGCGCTGGAACGCATCCTGCGCCACGAATACCGACAGGCCGGCATATCGCCCGATCAGGTCGAGACGGGGGCGGTGATCATCACCGGGGAGACCGCCAAAAAGCGCAACGCCGACGGAATCCTGAACGCCGTATCGGCCCTGGCCGGTGATTTTGTGGTTACGGTGGCCGGACCGCGCCTGGAGTCCATGATTTCCGGGAAAGGGTCCGGCGCCGAAGCCTTTTCCCGGGAACATTTCACCACCGTCACCAATGTGGATATCGGCGGCGGCTCCGCCAACAGCGCCGTTTTCCGACAGGGAAAAATGATCGCCGCCGCCGCGATGAACTATGGCGGCCGCATCGTGGAGATCGACCCGACCGGCGGACAGATCCGCCATGTGGCCGAGCCGGCCCGGATCATGGCCGACCATCTGGGCCTTCCGGTTTCAGTCGGGTCGGCTCCGAGCCTGGAGCAGTTGCGCAAGATGACCGATTGCATGGCCGATCTGACCCTCGAGTTGATCGAAGGGCGATGCGGCCCGCTGGCCCAACGACTGATGCTGACCGATCCGTCGCCGGTGTCGGGGAAAGACACCACCGTGTTTTTTTCGGGCGGCGTCGGTCACTATATCAATGATCCGGTTCCCATCGGTTCCATCGGGGACATCGCCGTTCACGGAGATATCGGGCCGTTGCTGGCCGATTCGATTCGCCTGCACCCGGATCTGGAATCCTACGACATCCGGAAGCCCCCCGAGACCCTCCGGGCCACGGTCATGGGGGCCAGCTCCCAGACCGTCGCCCTGAGCGGGAGCACCATCTGGGCGGAAGACGAGATTCTGCCCATCCGCAACGTGCCCGTGGTCCATCTGCGGTGGCCGCGGATTCCGCCCTCCCGCGAGCAGGTCCTGTCGGCGGCGCGCGATGCGGTGGGCCGTTGGGATGCGGAGGAAACCGGCGCCCAGTGCGCCATGGCCCTGGAGTTGTCCTGGCCGCTTGATTATGCGGGCCTGATCGATATGGCCGGAGGCCTGGCGGATTTCGCCGCGGACCATTTGCCGGCCGGCCGGCCGTTGATCATCATCATCGAGCACGACTATGCCCGGGCGTTGGGGCAGACGCTGAGGGAACGGATCTCGGGCCGCCCCCTCCTCGTGATCGATCAGGTGGGGCTCAGCGAAGGCGATTATATCGACATCGGACGCCCGGTTCTGGACGGCCGGGCGGTGCCCTTGAGCGTAAAGACGCTGATTTTCTATCATTAATTCATCCGATCCCATCGGCTGTTTCCGATGGAAGGAAACGCGTTCATGCTGCTGCGGACCAAGCTGTTCGGCAAAACTTTCGAATTCCGGGATATCCGCGAACTGATGGGCAAGGCCAACGAACCCAAATCAGGGGATGAACTGGCCGGTCTGGCCGCCGCGTCCATTTCCGAGCGGGTGGCGGCCAAGTATGTCCTGGCTGAAGTCTCCCTGGAGACGCTGAGGGCCAACCCGGCCGTGCCCTACGACCGGGACGAGGT
>JAABTD010000153.1 GCA_011390065.1 Desulfobacteraceae bacterium | reverse complement strand
GCGCGGGAAACGGGCGCGTCGGGCAACAGCCCGCGCAGCCCGTTTCCCGCGGCCGGCGCCGGCGGGATAAGTGAAGCGGCCGACCACCGACGGGGCAGGGGGGCGCGGGGGGACGG
The DNA here is from genome assembly GCA_011390065.1 of Desulfobacteraceae bacterium. GTDB lineage: Bacteria > Desulfobacterota > Desulfobacteria > Desulfobacterales > JAABSP01 > JAABTD01. The sequence continues at coordinate 12,217 of JAABTD010000153.1, read as the reverse complement.
CAGCCCCCCCGCTAGCCGCGCATCCGATTTGTTCACAAGAAAAACAGAAAAGGCGCATCCAATGGAAACCTTGCCCAATCTGCCCATCGGCAAATCATCTTTTGAAACCATCCGAACCCAAAAAGACCTGTATGTGGACAAAACACGCCATATCTTTCAGATGGTGGATTCGGGCGATTATTATTTCCTCTCCCGCCCCCGCAGGTTCGGCAAATCCCTGACGGTTTCCACGCTCAAATGCTTGTTTCAGGGTAAAAAAGAGCTGTTTGACGGGCTATGGATTTCCAAACACGGGGATTGGGAATGGAAAGCGCATCCGGTGGTGGCCATCGATTTCAACAGCGTCCCCCATCAGCGACCGGACATCATGCGGGAAGCCCTGACCATTACATTGAAGCGAACGGCGGAGCGTCATGGCGTTTCCATTGAAACCCAATTCATCGAAACCCAATTCCAGGAATTGATTTTGGCGCTTGAAAACAAATGCGGAACAAGCGTCGTCGTTCTTGTGGATGAATACGACAAGCCGATCATATCCCATTTGGGCAAAGGCAAGGAAGCGATTGAAATTGCGAAAAACAACCGGGATGTCTTGAAGTCTTTTTTTGGCGTTTTGAAAGATGTGGACGTGGCGCCATGTCTTCGATTCGTCTTTTTCACGGGCGTGTCCAAATTCAGCCGGGTGTCGATATTTTCCGAACTCAACAATTTAAGCGACATCACCATGCATTCGGATTACGCGCAAATGCTTGGCTACGCCCAATCGGAATTGGAAACCGATTTTACCGCCCACATACAAGCGTTTGCCCAAGAGCGCGGATGTTCGGAGGAAGCGGTTATTGACAAATTGAAAGACCACTATAACGGCTATCGGTTTTCCGAAAAAGACGTCAAGGTTTACAATCCCTTTTCCGTGCTAAAGGCGCTGGACGAAAAAGCCTTCAAAAACTACTGGTTTGAAACCGGCACGCCGACGTTTCTGGTCAACCTCCTGAAAGAACGCCGTTTCCCCCTGCCCATGATCGAAAATCTTCAAACCGACGCAACCATGTTCAGCACCTATGAAATCGAAAACCTGAAGCCGGAGGCCATCCTCTTTCAAACCGGCTACATCACCATCCGGGACATCGACGAGGAAGCGGGCATTTACGCTTTCGATTACCCGAACCGGGAAGTCAAGACCTCGTTCCTGAAACATCTCCTGACCTCATTTGTCGGCGAAAGCGACACATACTTCCAGGTTCTGCGCCTTTCCGCCTTTCTCAAAGGGGAACACCTCGACGAATTTTTCGAAACCATAACCGCGATTTTCGCCGCCATCTCCCACACTCTGAAAACCCAGCGGAATGAAGCCTGGTTCCACACCATCTTCTACCTGATGGTCAGCGCCTCGGGCGCCAATGCCCGCAGCGAGGTGCTGCATTACCGGGGCCGGATCGACCTGGTGGTGGAATTTTCCGACAAGATCTACATCATCGAATTCAAATGCAATCGGAGCGCGAAGGCCGCCCTGAAGCAGATTCATGATAAGGGATACGCCGACATGTTTCGCCAAAGCGGGAAAAAGATCATTTTGTTGGGCGTTAATTTTGATTCGGAAAAGCGGAACGTGGCGGAGTGGGAATGGGAACACTTCAGGGAACTGAAGGACGCGGGCCGGCTATGACGGGAAAGTATGGGGACCAAAGGAACGCACGCGACAAACCGGGCCAACTCCCGGTCTTCGACCCAAACCCCAGTGGACGGTTCGTTCACGATGTGTTGAAGGAGACCGGCGTCAGCGGTGTTCTCATCGGAAGGCTGGCGGTGTGGGTTTGCCTTTCATCCGAGAAAAAGCGGGCTTTTACGAAGGATATGGACATCGCTGTCACTCGGGAGGGGCTTCATCGGATTCGGAAGTGGTTGACGGATCGCGGGATCCGATATCTTGATCTGGCCATCGGCGGGATCAACGTGGAACAGCCGGGGCAGATCAATGTCGATTTTATCACCCGATCATGCGATTTCGGTGATTTCAGCCCGCTTTTCGAGGATGCGATCCATGACGCCGTGGAAAACGGCGACAGCATCGATGTCGGGGAAGGCCGACTGGCCGTGGTCTCGCCGGAACATCTGACGGCCATGAAAATCGGAACCGGCGAAAAAAAAGATGAAGAGGATGCCGAGGCGTTGCTCGTGGATGCGGACATCCGGGTCGACGCCGTCCGACACCTTATCGCAAAGCACCTCGGACCGGGCACGCTGAGCCGCTTTGAAGTGATGCTGCGAAAGATCAATCATCCGGATGCGAAAGCCGGTTATCGGCTGTCGTAAATAGGATTGCTTGTTTGTCTGAAATGCGACTCCAGAAATTCCTCTCCGCCGCCGGCGTCTGTTCCCGGCGCAAGGGGGAGGAACACATCCAGGCCGGAGACGTGGCCGTCAACGGTCAGGTCGTCACCGAACTGGGCACCAAGGTGGACCCATCGACGGACCGGGTGACCTTCAAGGGCGAACCCGTCCGTCCGGCGGCGTCGACCGTGTATATCGCCCTGAACAAGCCCAGAGGGTACGTGACCTCCTGCGATCATCCCGGCGAGCGCGGGCGCCGCTGCGGATAAGGTTTATGGGTTGAATAAAAATCTCTGAATGGAACCGACCACCCGGTCCGCGGTTTTCCCATCCCAGAGTTCCGGCGCGCGGATCTTTTCGACATCTTTGGTCAGGGCCTCATCGACCAGCGATGCCAGGTCCTGGGGCGTACAGAGGCGGTTGGTCCCCTGCTCGATGGTGATGGGCCGTTCGGTGTTGGGCCGCAAGGTGAAGCAGGGAATGCCCAGGTAGGTGGTTTCTTCCTGGATGCCCCCGGAATCGGTGATGACCAGCCCGCTGTCGAAAACCAGGTTCATGAAAGCGATGTATCGCACCGGCGCCAGAAGGGTCATGCCGGGCGCGGCCTTCAAGGCATCGTACAGGCCCCATTTTTTCAAATTTTTTTCGGTCCTCGGATGAACCGGGAATACGATGTCGATTTTTTCCGAGATTTGCATCAGCATCCGGCAGATGGCGTCGAGGGTGTCCCGGTGGTCGACGTTGGAGGGGCGGTGGAGGGTCGCCAGCCCGTAGCCGCCCGGCGTCAGGGACAGGTTTTCCCGGGTCCGGTCCGCCTGGATTTTCGGCCGGACCATCTCCAGGGAATCGATCATGATGTTGCCGACCCGCTCGATTTTCTCGGGAGGAATGCCTTCCCGGGCCAGATGCCGGTCGCCGTCGGGCGAGGGCGTCCACAAAATGTCGGCCAGGGCGTCCGTGACGATCCGGTTGATCTCCTCGGGCATGGTCCGGTCGAAGGAGCGCAGCCCTGCCTCCAGATGGGCGACTTTGACGCCCAGTTTGGCGGCGGCCAGCGTGGTGGCGATCGTCGAATTGACGTCGCCCACCACAACCATGAGATCAGGCGGTTGGGCCAGCAGGATCTTTTCGTAGGCGATCATCACCCGGCCGGTCTGCTCCGCATGGGGGCCGCTGCCGACCCCCAGATGGATGTCCGGCTCGGGCATGCCCAGATCTTCGAAAATTTCATCGGACATGTTCACGTCATAGTGCTGACCGGTGTGAATGACCATCGGTTCCGCCCACGGTTGTTTGCGCAGGGCGTGGTAGAGGGGGGCGATCTTCATGAAATTGGGTCGGGCTGCGGCGATCAGATGTATCAGTTTTTTCGATTTCATTAGCGTCTCATCAGGTTGTGTTTAGAGTGCAGCGACGGGTGCAACGGGAAGCTCATGATGCGCTTGGCGCGCCCGCCGCCGGTTTTTCTTCCTTGGTGATGGTCAGCGGTTCGACCTTCCAGACATCCCGGTTGTATTCCCGGATGGTCCGGTCCGAGGAGAACTTGCCGATCCGAGCCACATTCAGGATGGACTTGCGAACCCATCTTTCGTGGTCCCGGTAAAGGGCGTCCACGTCCATATGACACTGATGGTAGGCGGCGAAATCGGCCATGATCCGATATTGATCGGTGGTCAGCAGCCCGTCCACCAGCGGATGGAACAGGTCCTGTTGATCGGGACTGAAGAATCCGTTGCGGATCAGGTCGATCGCCGTTTTCAGGATCGGGTCTTCCTCATAATAGCGTCGCGGGTTGTAATCCGCCCCCATCGCCTTGACTTCTTCGGATGACAGCCCGAAGATAAAGATATTTTCTTCTCCCACCTCCTCCATGATCTCGATGTTGGCGCCATCCAGCGTCCCCACCGTAAGGGCGCCGTTCAGTGAAAATTTCATGTTGGAGGTGCCGGAGGCTTCGTATCCGGCAGTGGAGATCTGTTCAGAGATATCTGCCGCCGGAAAGATCTTTTCGGCCAGCGATACCCGGTAATTGGGAAGGAAGACCACCTGGAGCGCATCCCGGGTCGTCCGGTCCCGATTGATGGCGGCGGCCACGTGGCAGATAAGCTGGATGATGCGCTTGGCCATGACGTAGCCGGGCGCCGCTTTTCCACCGAAGAAAAAAGTGCGCGGATAGATGTCGAAGCCGTTGTTCTCTTTGAGTTTGAGCCAGCAATAGACCACATGAAGGATGTTGAGGAGCTGGCGTTTGTATTCGTGGATCCGTTTCACCTGGATATCGAAAATCGACGATGGGTTCACCGTCAGCCGGGTGATATCCTGCACGACCTGAACCAGGGCCTCTTTGTTGTTGAATTTCACGCCCGTCCATGCCTGTCGGAAATCGGCATCGTCGGCCATGGGTTCGATTTTTCTCAGTTCATCCAGATCAGTGGCCCACCCCTGGCCGATCTGACGGGCAATCAAACGGGCCAGCCCCGGATTGGAGGCCAGCAGCCAGCGCCGCGGGGTCACGCCGTTGGTTTTGTTGGTGAACCGTTCCGGATACATCTCGAAAAAATCCTTCAAGACGCCATGTTTCAGAAGGCGGGTGTGCAGCTCGGCCACGCCGTTGACCGAATGGGATCCCACCAGGGCCAGATGGGACATCCGGATTTTTTTCTCTCCTGCTTCCTCGATCAGGGACATCCGCCGGAGCCGGTCTTCATCTTTGATGAAGATCACCGACACATCCCTGAGAAATCGCCGGTTGATCTCATAGATGATCATCAGATGGCGGGGCAGCAGTTTTTCCATGAGGGCGATGGACCATTTTTCCAGAGCCTCGGCCAGCAGGGTGTGATTGGTGTAGGCGCAGGTCCGGACCGTGATGTCCCATGCGGCATCCCAGGTCAATCCATGATCATCCACCAGAATCCGCATGAGTTCCGGCACCGCCAGGGAGGGATGGGTGTCGTTCATCTGTATGGCCGTTTTGTCCGGAAAGGCGTCGAAGGTGTCGTGACAGGTGCGGTACCGCCGCACGATGTCCTGGATGGAGCAGGAGACGAAGAAATACTGCTGCTTCAGGCGCAGCTCCTTTCCCTCGTAGAACTGGTCGTTGGGGTAGAGCACTTTGGAGATGTTCTCGGAGATGTTTTTCTCCTCCACCGCCTTGAGATAGTCCCCGTCCTGGAAAAAATGGAGCTTGAATTCCCGGGAGGACCGGGCCGACCAGAGTCTGAGGGTGTTGACCGTGTTGTTGCCGAACCCCCCGATGGGGGTGTCGTAGGGGATGCCGACGACTTTCTCGGCGTCCTTCCATTCCACTTTCAGTTCTCCGTCCGGGCCGACGATTTCCTCGGCCCGCCCGTAGAACTTGACCGTCTGGCGGCGTTCGGGGCGGGCGATTTCCCATGGGTTGCCGTACTGGAGCCACTGCTCCGGTTTTTCGACCTGTTTCATGCCCCGGATGTACTGGTCGAAGATGCCGAATTCGTATCGGATGCCGTAACCGCAGGCGGGCAACTCCAGGGTCGCCATGGAATCGAGGAAGCAGGCGGCCAGCCGGCCCAGACCGCCGTTTCCAAGCCCCATATCCGGTTCTTCGGCGATGATGTCCTCAATGTCGATATGAACATTGTCGATGGCTTTGCGGGTCGCCTCATACATTCCCAGGTTGATCATGTTGTTGACCACCGCCCGTCCCATGAGGTATTCGGCGGACAGGTAGTAGACCCGCTTCACATCCTCGTCGTAGTAGCTTTGCTGGGTGCGGATCCATCGCTCGACGAGCCGGTCCCGGATGGTCAGCGCCAGCGAGTGATAGAGATCCCGCATGGTCGCCGTGTACTGATCTTTGGACAGGGAATATTCCAGATGGTTGGCAAAAGAAAGTTCAATGCTTCCCGGATCCATCCCCTTTAGAAAAAGTCCCCAGTCTTTGAAGAGTTTGCTGTTTTGCATCGGCTCACCTTTTAACCCTGTTTTGAAAATTAAGGCACCTGTTGGATAAAGCCGCTGTTCAAGCGGCTTGTTCAAGGGGCTTATAGATGCCGGTTGTCCTCGGATACGTCGGAGGATACGTCGGAAAACTTGATTTTCCACCGGGCGAAAATGTAAAAGACCAGGAGCATCAGGAGGAAATACCATGGGAAATAGGCGATGGACTGGACGAAAATGGCGTTTTCACCCGTGGCGCCGTCGGCCGCAACCCCGGGCTGCGACCGTAGGTGGTGGAGCAACAGCGAATAGAGGATGCCGATGACGCCATAGGCCAAATTGAAGCTCAGCCCCTTGAAGCTCAACACCGTGGCCCGCTGCCTGGAATCGGTAATCCGGTTCAGATAGTGGCTGACAAAAAAATCGGCCATCAGCATGACGCTGAACAGGATCAGCATGGGGATCAGGCCGTAATAAGGCATAAAAAAGGTCAACCCCGCCAGTCCCAAAAACGTCAGGCCGGCCAGCAGGTTGAAATTGAAGAGCTGCGACCGGTTTTCCGCCATCTGCCGGGCCAGCCGGGGGATGAACAGGCCCATCACCGCCGCGCCGGAACCGATCAGCCCGAAGGTGGCTTCGGGAAGCTGAATCATCCGGTAGTATTGGCTGCCCAGGGTGATCAGCATGCGGATGACATGATCGTACATCAACCCTGCGAGGATGATGACCAGCGCCATGGGGGTTTTCAGTATCCATCCGCCCGCTTTGAGGGTAATCCGAAAGGCCTGGAGGATGGAGGATCCGCCGTCGGCGCTTTCCCGGCCGGCATCCCCGGACGCCTGGGGAATTTCCTCCATCCGCAAGGTCGTGACCAGCACCGCCAGCGATCCAAGCAGCGTCAGCAACGGTGGAAATCGTAGGGTCATGTCCTGGGTCAGGGAAACGTCCATCCCCATCCATCCCGCTGCCCGGTTCATCAACGCGGGATCGTAGACCGCGGCTCCCACCGTCATGGCGCAGATGGCCCCGGCCGATCGGAAGATCATCTGCCGCTCCAGGACCCGCCCCCAATCCCCGGCGTTTCCCTCCCGGACCAGCGCATCGTAGGCCAGGGCCTCATCCGCTCCCGACGCCGCCGCTTCGGCGGCCCCGCTCAACACCCGGTTGACCATGAAAATGATGAACAGCGCATTAGCGTGCCCCCTGGGCGCGAAACTGAGCAGCATCATCTCCGCCACCATGAGACCAGCGGCGCTCACCAGCAGGTTCCGGCGACCGATGGCGTCGGCCAGAGCCCCGGAGGGCACCTCCAGCAGCACGATGGACGCCGCCCAGGCGGCATTGAGCAGCGCAAACTGGTCAAGGGTAAGGCCGTAATCCAGGAAGAGAATGGTGAAGACGGGGTAGTAAAACCGGGCGTTGAAAAACACCCGGAAGGCGATGAAGAGGCGGACGTTGCGGATGGCGAAAGGGGAGGAGGTCATGTCGGCAGATGTTTTCAGACGGGCTCGAAAACCATCTTTTTCTCGGAATTATTGAAACTCACGATCCGACCCTGGATGAGGGTTTCTTCGCCGAAAATGTTCTGCAATTGAAAGGAATTGCTGTCGGAGGTCACCACATCCACATTTTCCATGACCTTGACCTCCTCACCGTTTTTGAGGATAAACGCATTAATGTCGCACATCGCTGCCTCCTTGCCTGAAAGAGAATTTATAGGTTCCCGACATCATCGAAACGTCCGGACCCCAAGGTAAGAACGCCTGGGATCGAATCAATCTTCAGACTTTGTTTTCATTGACCAGACGGGCGAAATGCTTGAAGGAGCGGTCGTAGGTCCGTTCCGCGTCATCAGGAAAACAGCAGCCCGGCAGTTGCCGGCTTCTCAAATGATACTGGATGCACTCGCAACAGATTCCCTTCCGGGAACAGGGGTCATAGGTGCAGTTGCAGTTCTTTAAATTTTTGTCCTTGTTGCACTCCATCCGTTCTCCTTTTCGGTTTCGAGGTCTTCGGGTTGTCGCAAAAACCGGCTAATCCGCCGCCGGACTGTTCAATTTGTCTTGAACGCTCTTCACCTTGTCGGCCATGGTCTGGTCCCGGTCGGTGCGGGTCCCCAGCTTGATGGTCGTCGTGATTCTGGGGGCGCCCATTTCGTGGACAACTTCGTGGCATCGTTTGATGGCCGCAAACACCGCGTCCCATTCGCCTTCGATGTTGGTGCCGTAAGCGTGGAGTTGCGTTTTCAGGCCGCACCGATTCAGAAGCCGGTGGCATGCGGTCACATATTCCGAAACCGACACCCCCACGCCGATGGGAACGATGCACAGATCGACAATGACGTTCATGTTGTGGTTTCCTTTTTCAGGGGCTCTTTGGTAAAAAAACACCCCCTCCCCGACCCTCCCCCGTCGAGGGGGAGGGAGGTTTGGGTGGATGAACAATGCATCTTTTATTTGCGTTTTATCACAGCGGGAGGGAATTGCCAAATCTGGTTTTAACCGGTGATGGATGGAAGAAGAAGAAAAGACAGGTCAAAGGACTTTGCAGTAGGTCGCCTTGGCGTCCCCCGGCGCGTAGAAATCCTCCATCACCGACGCCAGGCGATAGCCGCACCGTTCGTAGAAGGCCCGGGTCCCGGCGTACTGGATGCGCTGGGAGGTTTCCACATAGATCCGGCCGCCGCCCGCTTTCCGGACGCGGGCTTCCACGGCCATGAGGAGATGACGGCCCAGCCCGCCGCGCTGGTCGTCCGGATGGACGGCGATCCAGTACAAATCGAAGGCGTCAACGGTGCAGGGAATGGGGCCGTAGCAGGCGTATCCGGCCAGGCGGCCGCGCCGCTCGGCGAAGAGAAACCGGTATCCGCTCGCCTCGCCTTTGGTCAGGGTCTCCGTTGCCAGTTCTGAGGCCAGCTCGCTCTCTTGGGCAGAGAAAAACCCCGTTGCCGACGCCAAACGATGGATCCGTTCCGGGTCGCGGGAATCAAGCTTATCCCGCAAATCGACGTTTTTCAGACGGTCCCGGTCCGCGTCGCCGTCGGCCATGGTGTGGAATCCCGAGGCGGCCAGCCCGGTGAAAAACCGGTGCGCGTTGCGGCCCAGGGTCCGGGTCCGGTAGCCCCCCTCCTGGATCACCAGGGTGGGCAGCCCCAGTTCGCCGATCATTCGGCCGTTGGCCTCGAAATCCTTTCCTGACAGGTTCCACGTCCCCGTGGGATCGGCCTTGGCCGTGTCCAGTCCCAGGGCCACCACCAGGAAGGTCGGTCCGAAATCGCCGATGCGGGTCAATGCCCGCGACAGGGTCTTGCGGTAGACATCGGCGGTGATGGTCTCGGGAAGGGGCAGGTTCAGGTTGAATCCTTCCCCCTCCCCCTCGCCCCGATCCTCGGCAAACCCCGAAAAATAGGGATAGGCGAATTTCGGATGGCCGTGAATGGAGACCGTGAACACATCGGCCCGCCCGTAGAAAATTTCCTCCTGGCCGTTGCCGTGGTGATAGTCGATGTCCAAAATCGCCACCCGGCCGAACCCCCGCAGGTACTGGGCCGCTACCGCGACATTGTTGAAATAGCAAAACCCCCCGAAGGTCCGTCGTTCGGCGTGATGGCCCGGCGGCCGCACCAGGGCATAGGCGATGCGACGGCCCTCCATGACCTCCCGGGCTGCGGTCAGGGCGCAGTCCACCCCGTGGCGCGCCGCAGGGTAAGCGGTCCGGTTGAGGGGCGTGAAGGTGTCGATGCAGTAATAGCCCGCCAGCACCGACCGCTCCCGGGGCGGCCGCATCTTGTTCCGGATGGGGAATACATAAGGATAGAGCGATTTCCCCTCGGGGGCTTCTTCGCAGGCCCGGCGGATATACGCCGCGAATGCCGCGTCGTGGACCGCGTGGAGATGTTTTTCCGGGAAGGATTTGGGCTTGACCGGGTCGAACAGTCCGCTTTTCGTCAACTCGCCCAGAATCGACCGGATCCGGACCGGCGATTCCACGTATCCCCGCTCGTGGATGTGGTGGAGGGTGTGGCGCTCGCTCACCACCAGGGCGATCCGGTCGCCGGATCGCCCCCGCACCGCCGCCTGAATCGCCTCGGGCTTCACGTACCGCAACGGTCGGAGCCGGACCGGATCATCCTTGATGGACGCCACCACCTTCTTCACGTAGTCGGGGGGGCAGTAGGCCGCGTATTTGCGCTCCAGCACCGCCCGGACCGTTTCCCGGGCAAAAGACCGCCGGGGCGCGGGGCGCCGGTCCAGGCCGTCGTAAACCAGGTGGGGCATGCAGATGTCGTCGGGCTTGATGGGACTTTCATAGGCGGTATCGGCCATGGGCCGCGCCCCGTAACGCTCGTAGAACCGGAGCCGGGACCGGTTCTCTTTGAGCATCGCCTTGTCGGGGCACAAGGCCGCATCGTCCGGCAGGCACTCGAAAAAGAGCCCTTTGGCGCCCAGGGCCACCGCCTCCTGGCGGATTCGCTCGTAGAGGGCCCCGCCCACCCCGCCGGCGGTCCGCTCCCGGGCGGTGGCAATCCAGTCCAGGTAGCAGAAGCCGATGTCCGGTTCGTGGAGGAGCATGGCGAACCCCATGACCCGGTGGCGCAGGTTTTCCGCCACGAACAGAATCGACCGGAACCGCTGCTTGAACGGATTGCGCAGCTTTTCGCCCAGGCCCGCAATTTCCGCCTCGGAGACCTCGCTGAACCGGGTCCGGAGGATCTCCTGGACCTGCCGGATCGTGTCCCGGTTGACCGGCAACACGTCGTCGTAAATGCGTCGGATCCGGATCATGCAGCCGGATCCTTTAAGCGCGCCGCATCCATGAGGATCCGGTCTACGGCTGCGGCAAAGGAGATCCTTGCCCGCTCCAGGGCCGCGGCGAACCCGGCGTCCGGCGATAAACAGGGGTTGGCGTTGACCTCCAGAATCCAGGGCCGTCCCCCCTCGTCCACCCGAAAATCGACCCGGGCGCACCCGGCGAGCCCGAAGCAGCGCCAGGCCGCCTGGGCCGTTTCCGTCAGCTGCTTCAGCAACAGCTGATCCGTTTCCGGAAACTCGAACCGCCGGGGCGTGTGCGCGTATTCAAAGGAATCGACATCCCACTTGGCCCGGTAATCCACGATCCGGGGGCGTTCCGGGCCGTAGTCCTCGAAAACGATTTCCGCCGGGGGCAGCGCCACCGGACCGTCGGGTCCCGCCAGCACCGACAAGTTGAACTCCCGGCCCTCCACAAAGGCTTCGGCAAAGCAGCTTCCCCCCAGATGGGCCGCGCGACGGGCCATTTCCGGCCACAATTCATCGGGACGCCGGTCCCGCAGGAGGCCGTCCGCATCAAGGCCGATGGAGGCGTGTTCCCAGACCGACTTGACGATCCATGTCCCGGGCGCGCTGGCCGCAAGACAAGCCCCGACGCCCTCGTTCCCGGTTTCGGGATACGGCCCGACCCAGTCCGGCGTGTTCAGCCCGGCGGCCCGCAACCGCGACTTGGCCATGATCTTGTTGGACGTCGCCAGCATGGCTTCGGCCCGGGCGCCGGTGTAAGGCATGCCCATGGCTTCCAGCAGGAACGGCGCCAGATGGATCAGGGCCCCGCGGCCGTCCAGGGACTCCACCAGGTTGAAGACCCGGTCCGGCCGCAGGGTCGTCAGCCGGTCCCGGACCGCCGATAGGTTCAGATCGCAGGGGACGGCGACGGCCTCATGACCCAGTTCCCCGAGGGCGTCCGTCACCGCCGCCGCCTGGACCAGCACGTCCGCCTCGTCCGGGGCGCTCCCGTCGCAAACGGCATTGTGGAGAACGGCTATGCGCACAATTGCTCCCTTCGACTCTCGGGAAGACCCGTCGATCGCGTCCGGCGCATGGCCGACTGGAGGATCCGGCCGATGAGGTCCCGGAACGGGATTCCCAGATGGTTGCAGATGATGGGCAAATCCGAATGCTCCGGATGGAGACCCGCCAGGGGATTGACCTCC
>JAABTD010000372.1 GCA_011390065.1 Desulfobacteraceae bacterium | reverse complement strand
TCTCCACCGACTACGACACATCCGACAAACTCTATTTCGAACCCCTGACCCTGGAAGACGTCCTGCACATCGTGGAAACGGAAAAGCCCATGGGCGTCATCGTCCAGTTCGGCGGGCAGACGCCGCTCAATCTGGCCGTCCCCCTTCACAACGCCGGCGTGCCGATTCTGGGAACCCAGCCCGAATCCATCGACCGGGCCGAAGACCGGGAACTGTTTCAGGCCATGCTCGACAAGCTGGGCCTCATCGCCCCTCCAAACGGCATTGCCGTCAGCGCCGAAGGGGCTCTGGTCATCGCCGAAGAAATCGGTTACCCTGTGGTGGTGCGGCCTTCCTACGTGCTGGGGGGGCGGGCCATGAAGATCGTCAGCGACCGGCAGGACCTGGAAAACTACATGCGGCTGGCCATCCTGGCCTCTCCCGAGCACCCGATCCTCATCGACAAGTTCCTTGAAGAGGCCATCGAGGTGGACGTGGACGCGGTCAGCGACGGGGTCAACACCGTCATCGGCGGGATCATGGAGCACATCGAGGCCGCCGGGGTCCATTCCGGGGATTCCGCCTGCGTGGTGCCGCCCCATTCCATCGACAACGACATGCTCCGCCAGATCGCCGACGCCACCCAGGCCATGGCCGCGGAACTCAACGTGGTGGGCCTCATGAACGTCCAGTACGCCATCAAGGGCCATCAGCTTTTCGTGCTGGAGGTCAACCCGAGGGCGTCCCGCACGGTGCCGTTCATCAGCAAGGCCACCGGCGCGCCCCTGGCGAAAATCGCCGCCAAAGTCATGCTGGGCCGGACCCTGCCGGATCTGGGGTTCACCTGCCAACCCCTTCCCACCCATGTGTCGGTCAAGGAGGCGGTGCTTCCATTCGATCGGTTCCCGGATGTGGACACCCTGCTGGGACCGGAAATGAAATCCACCGGCGAGGTCATGGGCATCGACGAGCGGTTCGGACCGGCCTACGCCAAGGCCCAGCTGGGGGCCGGCCAGAAGCTGCCGCCCTCGGGCGCCGTCTTTATCAGCGTCATGGACAAAGACAAGCAGGCCATCGTTCAGGTGGCGGCTGATTTTTCCGAGATGGGGTTCGAAATTCTGGCCACCCAGGGCACCGCCGACTACCTCCGGGCCCGGGGGATCCCCAACCGGATTCTGAACAAAGTGGCCGTCGGGCGCCCCCACGTCGTCGACGCCATCAAAAACGGCGAGATCCAGTTCATCGTCAACACCGGGCCGGGATCCCGTTACCAGGGAGACGGCTACGCCATCCGGCGGGCGGCCATCAAGTTCGGCATCCCCTACACCACCACCATCGCCGGCGCCGCGGCCATGTGCAGGGGCGTAATCGCGCGGATGCGCAACACCCTGTCCGTCAAAACCATTCAGGAGTATAACAGCCAGGTAAAATGACTATTTTCGACGATGCATCCGATGATGCAAGGGAAAAACCCCGGGAAGCCTGCGGCGTGTTCGGCATCCACGGGCACTCCGACGCCGCCAAGCTCTCTTATTTCGGACTCTATGCATTGCAGCACCGGGGCCAGGAAAGCGCCGGCATTGCAGTGGCAAAGGATGAACGGATTGTTGCCCACAAAGGCATGGGGCTGGTCTCCGATGTGTTTGAAATGTCCCAGCTGGAGGAACTCCAGGGCAGCGCCGCCATCGGCCATGTCCGGTATTCCACCACCGGCTCCTCCATCTTTTTCAATACCCAGCCCTTCGTGGTCCACCACCGGCATCGCTCCTACGCCGTGGCCCACAACGGCAACATCGTCAACGCCCAGGCCCTGAAACGGGAACTGGAAGATGCCGGGTCCATCTTTCAGACCACCATGGACAGCGAGGTCTTTCTCCATCTGCTGGTGAAAAACCTGAACCTGGGATTCGAAGGCGCCCTGGTGGAAAGCGTCCGGCGGCTGGAAGGGGCGTTTTCCTTCGTGGTCCTGACCAGCCGCGGAGAAGTGATCGGCATCAAGGACCCCAACGGGTTCCGGCCCCTTTGCCTGGGCAAGCTCAACGGCAACCATGTGCTGGCATCCGAGACCTGCGCCCTGGATCTGGTCAACGCCGAATTCGTCCGGTTCATCGAGCCCGGCGAAATCGTCATCATCAGCGACAAAGGGGTCAAATCCATCCAGGCCCGGGAACCGGCCCGCAGCGCGTTTTGCATCTTTGAGTTCATCTATTTCGCCCGACCCGACAGCAACATCTTCGGCCGCAACGTCTACATGGTCCGCAAGGCCCACGGCCGCCGCCTGGCCCGGGAGGCGCCGGTGGAAGCCGACCTGGTGATGCCCTTCCCTGATTCGGGCAATTATGCGGCCATCGGGTATTCCCAGGAATCCGGCATCCCCTTTGAAATGGGCATGATCCGGAACCACTACGTGGGCCGGACCTTTATCCAGCCCACCCAGTCCATGCGGGATTTCGAGGTGCGGATCAAGCTCAACCCGGTGCGGGAGGTGCTCAAGGGCAAGGAAATCATCATCATCGAAGATTCCATCATCCGGGGCACCACCGTCAAAACCCGGGTCAAAGCCCTTCGGGAGCTGGGGGTCAAAAAAGTCCACATGCGGGTGTCCGGCCCGCCCCACCGGTTTCCCTGCCACTACGGCATCGATTTTTCCACCAGCGGCGAACTCATCGCAGCTCAGAAAACGATCCCGGAACTCCGGGATTACCTCGGCCTGGACAGCCTCTATTACCTGAGCCTGGAGGGGCTGATGGAATCCACCAAAGTGGAAGATCCCGAAAACCGTTTCTGCAAAGCCTGCTTCGACGGGTGTTATCCGGTTCCCTTTGAGGAAGGCCTCACCAAAGACTGCCTGGAGCAGCGGTAGCAAAGCCGATCTCATGCAAAAAAGAACCGTTTCCTTTTCCCGGGACACCACCAATATCTTTTTCCACCTTCTGACGGCCTGCAACCTGACCTGCCGCCACTGCTACATCAACCCGGACCAGCACGGCCGCCGGACCCTGCCGCCTGAAACCATCGAAAAATGGCTGGCGGCTTTTGCCGGAAAGGACCGCGCCCCGGGCGCGGCCAACGTGATTTTTCTGGGCGG
Organism: Desulfobacteraceae bacterium; assembly: GCA_011390065.1. Taxonomy (GTDB): domain Bacteria; phylum Desulfobacterota; class Desulfobacteria; order Desulfobacterales; family JAABSP01; genus JAABTD01. Next base: position 496 of record JAABTD010000372.1, on the reverse strand, counting down.
CGAACCCACCCTCCACCCGGATCTCCCATTCGCCGTGAAGACCGCCAAACGGCTGGGGTACGGGTCCGTCACCATCGACACCAACGGGTATCTTTTCCATGACATTCTGGACAAGGTCGCGCCCGGCGAGGTCGATTATTTCAGCTTCAGCCTGGACGGCCCCACCCCCGAAACCAACGACCCCCTCCGGGGGGACGGATCGTTCGCCCGATGCGCCGCCGGCATCCGCGAAACGGTCCGAAAGGGGTTCGACACCAGCCTGATCTACACCGTGAGCCGGGACAACATCGCCCACCTGGACCGGATGCCGGCCCTGGTCGCGGATCTGGGCGTCGACCGGTTCTTCATCCAGGTCATCGGCATCCGGGGCAAGTCGGCCGGCGCCGAAAACCCGCTTCAACTGACCCGGGAGGAATGGATGCAAGCCGTCCCCCAAACGGCCCGGACCGCCGCGGACAAGGGCGTGACGACCATCTACCCCAAGGTGTTTCTGGAA
>JAABTD010000371.1 GCA_011390065.1 Desulfobacteraceae bacterium | reverse complement strand
CCCAGTATCCGTTCGTTTCGGGCCCGGATATCCCCCTTGACCCGTTCCGACAGACCGTCCCGGACCAGCTCCTGCCACCGATCGTCTCCGATGACCCGGTTCAGAGCCAAAAGAACCCGGACCGCGCCACTGTATCGAAGATGATCCGACGATGACTGGAGGCAGCTGATGTCGGCTGCGAGGTTGGCGTCGGCCTCCGAGGCAAACCCCAGAAAGTGGGCCTTTTCATGGGCCATGACGGCGGGCAGCTCCCAGGGAAGCAGATTGGCGTTGACGTGGGGCTCCATGAAAAACGGGGAGAAAAAACCGGTGACGCCGAACATGGACAGGAGTTTGTTGGTCATCAGGATTTTGGTGGGCGGAGGCCTGGGCAACAGGTAAGGCGACGTCGCCCTTGCCGTTTGCCGGATCGAATCGTCCACCAGCGGATCCAGATCCTGAATCCACTCCCGGGCCGGCTTGCGGTCAAGCTCCTGCTGGAGGGCGTTGGCCAGGGCCATCATGTCCCGGGCCATCTCCGTTTGATGAACAAGGGAGTTCGCCGCCGCCTCTTCCGCCGGGAGCAGGGCTTCCGCAAAGGGCATCCGCAGGTAATTGAGCCCCCATCCCATCATATAGACAAAATAGACGCCCGCCAGCAGCGCCGCCCCGTTGGCGAGGATTTTCAAACAAAAGGTCGACAACCCACGGCCGCGGAACATAACCCGATAGAGGCCGACGCCCAGCCACCCTGCCGCGCCGATCATGGCCAGCATCAGGACCGACTCGGTGGCTGACGTCTGAGACGGGACCCACCGGGGGACCCAGGCGACGCCTTCGGCCAGGTACGGATAGATGAGCCGGGAATAGCCGTATTCGATCTTATGGGAATGGGGTTCGATCACCTGACGGAACAGCCAGGCCACCAGCGCCATCAGCACGAGGATCAGGCGTCGCCACCCGAAGATCGTCTCCGACGTGGCGATGCGCCTGTTGGGGATGTAAAAAGGCCCGTTTCCCCGGTTTTCGAACGCCGCGTTTTTTCTGATCTCTAAACCCAACCTTCTGAAGTTTATTCAAAAATATAAAACCTCTCCGTCTGACGGATGCCAGAATATACCGGTTATTGCCGAAAGGTCAACACCGGCTGGACATGTCGGCAACCGATGGACTTCGGGAAAAGGCTATACAGGAACAACCGGGTATGGTAAGGGGCGTCACTTGAAAAACAGGAGAGGAGTCACCCCCAATGGCATCGGAAAAACGATTTTTATGGACATACCTGGCCCTGGCCGGGGCCGTGGTTTTCTGGGGCATGTCCTTCGTGTTCACCAAGATCGCTCTGGAAAGCCTGCCCCCGTTCACCCTCATCTTCGGCCGGTTCGGTCTGTCCGCAATCTTTTTTCTGATTCTCATGGGCCGGCACGGGTTCCCCCGCTTCACCCGGCGGGACCACGTCAAGGTATTCCTGACCGCCCTGTTCGAACCGGGCCTTTATTTCATCTTTGAAACCAAAGGCCTCCAGTACACGTCGGCGGCCAAGACCGCACTGATCATCGCCACCATCCCCCTGGCGGTCGCCATTCTCTCCCGGATCGTACTGGGCGAACGGACGACCTGGGTGAGCATCGGCGGCATCTTCGTCTCCCTGGTCGGCATCGCCATCCTCATTACAGGAGACCCCTCCTTCGGATGGGACCTGAGCGGGCCGCTCTTCGGGGATCTGCTGGTGGTGGGGGCGGTGATTTCAGCGGCCCTTTACATGATCATCGCCCGGAACCTGGGGAAACGCCATACGGCCCTTGAAATCACCACCATGCAAATCCTGTGGGGCGCGGTTATGTTCGCCCCGGGCTTTTTGTGGGAGTTGCCGTCCATCCAGTGGTCGGCCGTTTCAACCGGGTCCCTGGCGGCCCTGATCTATCTGACCCTGTTTGCCACCATCACGGCCTTCCTCTGCTACAACTACGCCCTGACCCAGGTCCCCGCCTCCCGGGCCGCCATTTTCATCAACTGCATCCCGGTGGTGACCGCTCTGGGGGCCTGGATCATCCTGGGAGAACTCCTTACCCCGCTCCAGATTGCCGGCGGCGCGCTGGTGATTTTCGCGGTCGGCATGGCCAACCTCCCCGCGCTTCAGCGTCTGTCGATCCGGCTGGAAGGGTCCCGCGCCTGAGACGGCGGCAACGGCAGGGCGATTTCAACGGTGCATCCCGGCCCGTCGGCGTTGTTGACGGCCCGCACCGCGCCGCCGGAAAGCGTGATGACCTTCTTCACAAAGGCCAGCCCGATCCCCGTGCCCCGGGCATTTCGGGTCCGCTCATCTTCAACCCGGTAAAAATCATCGAAGACCCGCTTTAAAGCGCGGCGGGGAATTCCCGGCCCCCGGTCCGACACCGTGATCATCATCCGTCCCTCTTGGGCCCGCACCCGGAGGGTGATGCGCCGCTCGCCGCCGTCCTCTCCGAACTTCATGCTGTTTTCCATGAGGTTGATGAGCACCTGGATCATCACCTCGCGGTCGTAGCGGAACCGCTCCGATTCGGGATTGCGGCAGCGATCGACAACAAGTTCAAACCCTTCCTTTTTCAGCTTGGCGTCCATGACCCGTTGGACCTCATCGATGACCTCGCGGAAATCGCCCTCCACCGGTTCCAGCCGGAACTGCTTTTTTTCCAGCCTGGAAAATTCCAGTACATTGTTGATAAGCCGGGACAGACGGGCCGTCTCCGAACCCAGGACCCGATAGTAGTCGGCCTCCCGTTCCGGGGTCCGGGCCATGCCCTGTTCCAGCATTTCGATGTACATCCGGATAGCGGTCAGCGGCGTCTTGAGTTCATGGGTCACCGAGGAGACGAACCGGGACCGCCGCTCCGACAAATCCACCACCACCCGGGCGCTCTGGTAAATGGCCAGCAGACCCAGGAGGACGACGGCGGACAGGATGGCGGCCATGACCCGCAGGGTGGCGCGCCCATCGGAGGGCGGAATGGTCTCGCAGGTGAGGGTGGCCCGGAGAAATGAAAAGGGGCGGGGAAAAGCGCGATCTACCACGAACCGGGCCGTGTCGATGGGGACCCCGAACCGGGCCGAAACGGGATTGGCGCGGTTTTCCGCCACCGCCAGCCGCAGTTCCGTGAACCGGGCCATGGGCTGATCCGTGAAATGGACATCCGCCAGATGTTCTAAAAACGGCTTGGTCCTCAGCACGAACCCCTGCCGGTAAATGCGGTTGCCGATCATGATCCGCCGGAACATGAAGATGTCGTTTCCATCCAGAAAAACCGACTGCATGGGGTCCACCTCGGCCTGGAGTTTGCCGCCGCCATGGGCCATTGCATCGTCCCGGAAGCGGACGCTATCGATTTCCCTCTCCATGGCGGGCGCCGGAGCCCGGGCTGTTCGATCCGCTTTGGCCAGATTCATGGCCTGATCCACAGTGATCTCTTCCACCCGCTTCTTTTCCTGCCCCAGGTAGGTTTTGCTTTTGCTCTGCCGGGACAGAAACCGGTCGGCGAACCCGGACCGCTGCTCCTGCTGCCGCGGCGCCGCCTGCATCTCCCGGACGGTCGGCGTCGGCGGCGCGGCCGGATGGGCCGCATCCGTG
>JAABTD010000370.1 GCA_011390065.1 Desulfobacteraceae bacterium | reverse complement strand
CGACCGGCGAGGATGAGGCGGCCATTCGGTCTAAAATGAGCTTGTTCGCCGTCCTTTACAGTCTCGCCTACGCCCTGGTCCTTTCTCTGATCGGGTTCGATCTGGTGATGAGCATGGACCCCCATTGGATTTCCACCCTCTTCGGCGCCTATGCCTTTGTCAAGGCATTTTACATCGGGTTGGGCGCCCTGCTGATTCTGGCCGCCGTGGTCGCTTGGGTCCAGGGGGAAACGTCGCCGCTGCGGCCGGCCCATTTTCATGATCTCGGCAAGCTCTTTTTCGGATTCTGCCTCGTCTGGGCCGACTTTTTCTACGCCCAGTTCGTGGTCATCTGGTACGGCAACCTGCCGGAAGAGACCCATTACGTCATCCAGCGGACCATGGCCCCGCCCTGGAACGGGCTCGCCTGGATCGTCTTTGTCCTCTGCTTCATCGCCCCGTTTTTCATTCTGCTCAACAAACGGGTCAAGACCCGGCCCGTCTTCATGCTGATCCTCGCTTCGGCCATCATCGTCGGCATCTGGCTGGAACACCTGTTGCTCCTGGGGCCGGCGTGGGACGCCGGCGCCGACCGGCTGCCCCTGGGGCTGTGGGACGCCCTGATCTCCCTCGGTTTTCTGGGGCTGATGGTCGCTTCCGTGGCCGCCTTTCTGAAACTCTTCCCTGAGCTGGTTCCCACGACGCCGGCGGAGGTGAACTGATGGACCCGACCACCAGACTGAAAAACGCGGTCACGGGCGTCGCCAACAATAAGGGGCCGATATTTTTCACCCTGCTGACCGTTTTGCTGACGCTGCTCTTCCTCTACCTGTTCTATGCGTCGCCGGCGGCGTCGGTGGGACCGGCTCAGCCCATCCCTTTCAGCCACCGGGTCCACGCCGGGACCAAGGCCATCGCCTGCGAATTCTGCCACCCCTATGCGGGACAATCCAATTTCCCGGGCATGCCGCCGGTGGAAAAATGCCTCTACTGTCACAACCACATCATCGCCAACCATCCGGAAATCAAAAAAGAGCACACCTATTTCGACACCAACACCCCCACGCCCTGGGTGAAGGTCAATTACGTTCCGGAACACGTCTTTTTCAAACACATCCGCCACATCAAAAAGGACATTCAGTGCGCGGAATGCCACGGCGCCGTTGAAACCATGGATCGGCTGCCGCGAAACAATTTCGAGATGGGATTTTGCGTGGATTGTCATCGCCGGAAGAACGCCAACCTGGGCTGCTGGCTGAGCTGTCACAACTAGAACCTGTAAGGAGAGCCAATCTTGCCGTCACAAGGGTCATCGCCAACACACGCCACCGCCAAGGGCTTCTGCATCACCTCGGGCTTCTGGATGATGGTCGCCACCTTCATGGGGCTTCTGGGCGCCACCGAACTCATCGCGCCCGACCTTCTGGAAAATGTGGGATGGCTGGTCTTCGGCCGGATCCGGCCCATACACATCAATCTGGTGCTGTTCGGCTTCGTCACCCCTGGTCTGCTGGGCGCCGCCTTCTACTACCTGCCCCGGCTCCTCCGGACCGATCTTTACAGCGAGAAACTCGGGGTGATCACGGTATTGATCTGGAACCTCTCCCTGGTCGCCACCGTGGTGAGCCTGTCGGCGGGATACTCCCAGGGACGGGAATACGCAGAGATGATCTGGCCCGTGGACATGCTGGTGGTGATCATGTTCCTCCTGGTGCTCTACAACATGGTGATGACGGTGCGGCAGCGGGCAGAGCCGGTCCTCTACGTGTCGGTCTGGTACGCATGCGCCGCCATCGTGCTCACCTCCGCCACCTACTGCCTGGGCAACGTCATCTGGCGGCCGAACACCGGCGCGTTGGTGGGAATTCCCGACGCCATCCTGCTCTGGTTTTACGGCCACAACATCTTCGGCCTTCTCCTGACGCCGCTGGCCCTGGGCGTGACCTATTACGTCATCCCCAAGGCCTGCAAGGCCCCCATTTACAGCCACACCCTTTCCCTGCTGGGGTTCTGGTCCCTGCTGGTGGTCTACACTCATATCGGCACCCATCATCTGCTCCAGGTGCCTGTGCCCACCTGGCTGAAGGTCATCTCCATCGTGGACAGCGTCGGCATGGTGATCCCGGTGCTGGTGGTCCTCATTAACATCTGGTACACCGCCAGGGGACGACTGGGCGAGATCCATGCGGACGTGGGCGCCAAATTCGTGTTTACCGGCACCATCATGTATTTCTTCGTCTCCATCCAGGGCTCCATGATGGCGCTGCCCCAGGTGCAGCGGGTCACCCATTTCAATAACTGGGTGGTGGGTCACGCCCATGTCGGCGTGTTGGGATTTTCGGGGATGATCGCCCTGGGCGGCCTCTACTTCGTGCTGCCCAAGCTGGCCGGAAAGCCTCTCTTCAGCAGATTTCTGGCCGACTTCCAGTACTGGATGGTGCTCATCGGGGTCTCCGGCTTCACCATCGTCCTGACCATCGCCGGATTGATCCAGGGCAACGCATGGCTCAACGGCGAGACGGTCTACCGGGTATTGCCGGAAGTGCATCTCTACTATGTGCTGCGGGCCTCCCTCGGATTGATGATCTTCACCTCGGCCCTCCTGGGATTTTACAACATTATCAGAACGCTCTATTTCAATACCGGAGAGCTTTCCTCATGAAGATGACGCCATTAGCGATCCTCATCGGCAGCCTTGTGATCCTTGCAACCATTGTTTTCGTGGTGGTGATCATGCCCTGGTTCACCACGCGGAACGAAGCCCCGTCGGAGATCTTCCGCACCCGGACCGCCGCCGAAGAAGCCGGACGGGCCCTCTACATCGCCAACGGCTGCGTCTACTGCCACAGCCAGTCGATTAGGACCATCGACTGGGGCATCGGGGCCGAGCGCATCGCCCAGGCCGGGGACTATATCGCCGACCGCCCCATCCTGCTGGGTTCCCAGCGGACCGGGCCGGATCTGTCCCAGGAGGGCGGCGAACACCCGGACGACTGGCACATGGCTCATTTCGTCAACCCCCGCTATACCCGGCCCCTGTCCATCATGCCGGCCTTCGCCTTTCTGGGGAACGACGGCATCAAAACCTTGACCACATACGTCCAGAGCCTCGGCCTCACGGACGCCGACAACCGCATGAAACGCCAGACCTTCTGGAAGGAAGAGTCCGTCCTGGCCTACGAGGCCGGGCCGGTGGAAAACGTCGACTGGCTTCACAACCAGGCGCCGGAAGGGTGGCGGAATATCCCCAACCCTTATCCCACCACCGATGCGGGCCTGGCCAGGGGCCACAAAATCTACCAGGACTTCTGCCTCGGCTGCCACGGCCCCATCGGCGACGGCATGGGACCGGCCCAGCCGTATATCTACCCGCCGCCGCTGAATTTCACCATCCTGAAGGGCCGGGGCGTGTCCGGCGGCATCTTGTACTATCAGATCATGAACGGCATCACCGGCACGGCCATGCCCTATTTCAAAAAGGATCTGGAATCGGAAAAAATCTGGGAGGTGGGCAACTACGTGGCCGTTTATTTCATCAACGAAACCGATGCCGACGCCGAACCGAAGGGCATCGATGCGGCGTATGAGCCATGATGACGCCGATATGCCCTG
>JAABTD010000023.1 GCA_011390065.1 Desulfobacteraceae bacterium | reverse complement strand
CCGATCTAGCCAGCGGCTTTCCTTCCGCTCCAGGCTGGCCGCCGCGCTCAGATAGGCGCATTCGATGATGTTTTCCACCTCGTAGGTCTTGAACAGATCGTGCTGGTCGCGCACGTAGACCATGGTCTTGAGTTCCTCCCGGAAGCGGTCCATCCACCACAACACCCGTTTGAGCTTGTATTCGTTCTTGGGCGGGCGGAGGTAGTCGCTGATGATGCGGCGGACCTTGTACTCGAACTCCTCCACGGCGATGGGGTTTTTCCGCCGGGAGAGCCGCTCCTCCCGCTCGTTTCGGAAGGCGTCCACCTTGTCGGTCTCCAGCCGGGCCTGGCCGACGCCGGCGGCATACGCGGCAGCGCTCTCGGCGCAGATCTCGCCGTAGACAAAGGCGCCGGACAGGTGGCCCCGGGCGCACAGGGACGTGTCGCCGGCGGCGTACAGGCCGGGGATGTTGGTCTCGCCCTTTTCGTTGATCCGGACCCCGGTCATGCCGTGACCGCCGCACAGGTAGACCTCGGTGGGCCACAGTTCGATCTCGCCGGTGCGGAAATCGTTGTTCCGCCCGGCGTGGAACCGCTCGCAGGCGGGCCGCTCGGTGGTGAAGAGGATCTCTTCGATCTCCCGGATCCGGTCCTCGGGCAGGTGGTCCATGCGGATGCGCAGGGGACCGGAATGATCGAAGAAATCCTCGAGGCACATGGTCTTGATGGAGGGGTGCTCCTTGTCCCGGCGCTGGTCGAAGGCGTTGAGCAAATGCGCCCCCCGGGTGAGGGTGATGTAGAGCAGGGGCGCGTTGATGTCCTTGGTGATGTAGTAATAAAGCGTGAACTCGAAGCCGGACAGCTCGGCCCCGGCCCGGTAGGCCAGCATGTAGCCGTCGCCGGTGTTGCCCGGGAAGTCGTACACGCCGTAGAGGTTGCCGTTGGCCGGCAGCCCGAACCGGGCCGTGCCGCCGGCGGTGAGGATGACCGTTTTGGCCCGGACCACCAGGATTTCCCCGGTGCGGACGTTCAGGGCGATGACGCCGGCCACCCGGCCGTCTTCGATTAGAATCTCGGCGGCCATGGTCCGGTTGAGCACCCGGACCCCGGCGTCGACCATCCGTTTCGCCAGGATGGTCTTCAACTCCGGTTCCTTCATGGTGACGCAGAACTTGCCCTTGGGATGAACCTGCAAGACCTCGTAGTCGCCGTTTTCATCGGTGGGAAAGCAGACGCCCCAGTCGATGAGTTTTTGCATCAGCGGCCAGGACCGTTCCGCCATGCGGTAGTTGACCGGCTCGTCCATGACCCCCTCGCAGGCGATGGCGTTGGATTCCACGTACAGTTCCGGCGAAGAAATCCCCGGCACCGCCACGATGTTGAGGGCGTCCATGCCCCGGGCGATGCAGCCGGAATATTTGGCGTCGCCCTTCTCCAGGACGACGACCTCCCCGTCCGGCGCCGCCTCCCTGGCCCGGATGCCGGCCATGACGCCGGCGCTGCCGCCGCCGACGACCAGGACGCTGCATTCCAGGACCGGATAATCGTGAGTCATTTTGTTCTCCTTATCGTGAACCCCGAACAATCTGCCTTGTTCGAACAGGATACGGCCGTTATCAGCCCTCCAGGGTCGAGGCAACATCGGCGAGCTTTTTTCGGGACGCCAGGTATTTTGCGACCGCTCCCGCCTTGCCCTTGTCGGTGAGCGTCGCGGATAGGGTGATCTGATCCAGGTATTGCTGCTCCCTTTCGGTGAGCAGCGTCTTCCATCTCTCCATTTGATTCATGAACCTGGGATGATCTTCCAGAAACGCCGCCACAGTGCCCCGTTTTCCTGCCTCCCGGCTCTGGGCCGCGCCTTCCTGGCTCAGAACCGCGTCCAAGGCGTCGAAATCCGATATTCTGACGATCAGATTCGCCAACCGGTGCAGGCAGACCTCATCGTTCAGATCCTCGGCTTCCTGGAATATCGCTTCCGCCTCGCCCAGTTTCGTGTTCCGGTCATCGGGTTCCATGGCCTGCCGTGAGTAAAGCAATTTAGAAACCTCCCGGCGCATGGCCTGGGTCGTCGTGTATTTCTTCACCAAACGGTCGACCAGCTTTCGCTGATCCTGCATGTAGACCACGTCGATCCGGTTTTTGAAAAATTTCACCCAGGCGTTGAACACCTGTTCCAGATCCAGGCTCAAATCCAGCTTCTTCTCCCCCTTTGCATCCCGGCTGCGGATGATGCTGAACCGGGACCGCAAAATCACATGGGGGCTGATGCCCGCCGCAAAAGCCGCCGGGGTGTTCTCCCAATACGACAGATCCTGATAGGTCAACAGGATGAACGCCATGACGCCCAGCAGACCGTAAAAGCTGAGAAAGACCACGGCGGAAGGCATTCTGAACAGTTTCCGGCGGTATTGGAAGGTGGAAATGATTTCGGTGGCGCCGATCAGGAAGCCTGAAAGAAAGGAGATAAAGAGGTTTAACAGAACCTTGATGGTCGTCGGATCAGGATTCTGAAGCCAGCTTGGCATCGGAGGTCTCCATCAGCTTCTTGTACACACCCCGGTTCAGATCCGAAAATGAGAAAAAGCGCTTTGCATCCGGATCTTTCAATGGATGGGACAAAAGCAACCCCTTCTGCCAAAGGCGTTCCGCGGTTTTGCGCGTCTGATCGATGTCGAGCATTCCCTCCACGGCGATATCAACCGGATCGCCGCCGCCCCCGATCTGCTCAAGGGCTTTGAGCACGTCGATCTCATCCCGGGACAACTCGGCGGCCCGGGAAGCCGCCAATTCATCGCCGTATCCCCCCGACGCAATCCGACCCAGATCGTCGGCCAACGCCTCGTCCTTTGGGAGCTTTTCCCTGAGCAGATCCTCGAAAAGGGGAGAGAACTCCGCCGGATTTTTCCGCAATCCTTGTACAATTTTTATGGCCAAAGGATCGGGCGCCCATTTCCGGGAAACGGCGTCCAGCACATGATCGGCCTCGGCATCTCGACCAGACGCCAATGTTTGAACAATTTCCGAAACCAGTCGGTCCATGTTTTTCTCCAACATGGGCGTTTCCTCCGTTGTTGACATTTTGGCGTTGCCATTTTGGTTGCGTCACCAACCGCGGCTTCCATTGACAACGACCCGGCCGCGGCTTGTTTCAACAGGTTGATGATCTCAATATCTTCCCGATAATTAAACAAAACCTATTTGGGGCGTCTTGTCAATCGATTTCCCGGCGCCCCCGTCGAAACCTACACATACTCTTCCGGAATATCCGCATTCGTATAGACCTTCTGGACGTCCTCGCAATCTTCCAACGCCTCCATGAGCCGGAGCATCTGTTCGGCCTCTTTCCCCTGAAGATTGGCCGTGGTCTGGGGCAGCATGGTGACCTCCGCCTCTTGGCAGGGGATATTGGCATCCTCGATGGCCTCACGGACCGCATCCAGGTCTTCGGGGGCGGTAATCACTTCGAAGGAGTCCCCGTCCTCCCGGACATCTTCGGCGCCGGCTTCCAGGGCCGCCTCCATGAGGGTTTCCTCATCCGTGGCCGATTTTTCCACGCTGATGTAGCCTTTCTTGTCGAACATCCAGCCCACGCACCCGTTCTCTCCCAGGTTGCCGCCGTTTTTGCTGAAAATGTGCCGGATATCCGCAACGGCCCGGTTTTTATTGTCGGTCAACGATTCCACCATGACCGCCGCCCCGCCGGGACCGTACCCTTCATAGGTGGATTCTTCGTAGTTGACCCCCTCCAGTTCCCCGGTCCCCTTTTTAATGCCCCGCTCGATGTTGTCCTTGGGCATGTTCTCGGCCTTGGCCGCCGCGACGGCAGTCCGCAGCCGGGGATTGCTCTCGGGATCGCCGCCCCCCATGCGGGCGGCCACGGTGATCTCCTTAATGAGTTTGGTGAAAATTTTGCCGCGTTTTGCATCCGCGGCCCCTTTCTTATGTCGAATGGTGGACCATTTGCTGTGTCCTGACATGCGCTTTTCCTCCTCAGTGTTTCCCTGCTCCAATGATATAGATTTCCCGGCTGGCCTTTCGGCTGCTCTGGGGTTTGTAAATCTTGTGGATTTTGAACGCGCTTCGAACGGCGTCGGAAAATCGTTTCACATCCTCTCCCTGAAAAATCTTGCACACGAAAGCGCCGCCCGGCGACAGTCGTTCCCGGGCCACGGAAAAGGCCGCCTCGCACAGATTCAGGGACCGGGCCGCGTCCACATCTTTGTTGCCGGTGGTGGCCGGCGCCATGTCCGACAACACCACATCGAAAAGCGCCCCGGCCTTATCCCAGAAATCCGCTTCCAACGCCTGCAGATCCCCCACATGGGCCTCTGCATGGGCCGGCAATGTTATCGTCACCGCTTGAAGATCGACGCCGACCACCCGTCCTGATGGGCCCGTCAGTTCCGCTGCATGCAGCAGCCAGGATCCCGGCGCGCACCCCAGATCCAGAACGCGGCCCCCTTTGGCAATGATCCGATGCTTCTTCTGAATCTCCTGAAGCTTGTAAACCGATCGGGCCGGATACCTCTCCTTCTGCGCTTTCCGCGTATAATGATCCGCCCAGGGATTTCCCCTGGGCCGTCGCCGTGTCATATAACCAAGTTCCTTCCAAGTCAAGCCGGCCCATGGCCGACCCCTTTGCGCCTCTGCGCCGCTATCCGTTTTCCTTCCAGAACAGCGTTTCCATCGCCTCCGCCACCGTTCTGATTCCCTTCACCTCGATATTGCCCTCCACGGTCATCCGCTTCAGATTGCTTTCGGGGACCAGACATTTTGCAAACCCCATCTTGGCCATTTCAGCCACCCGGATCTCCACGTGTCCGATGGCCCGGACCTCGCCGGTCAGCCCCACTTCCCCCAGGACGATGGCGCCCTCGGGCACCGGCTTGTCCAGAAAACTGGAGGCGATGGCGGCCACAATGCCGATATCCACCGCCGGTTCGGCCACCTTGACGCCGCCGGCGACGTTCATGAAGATGTCGTGGCCGGTCAGGTGGATGCCCATGCTCTTTTCCATCACCGCCACCAGAAGGGCCACCCGGTTGGGATCGAGGCCCAGAATGGTCCGCCGGGGCGTTCCCAGGTGGGTGGCGGCGGCCAGGGCCTGGAGTTCCACCAGGATGGGCCGGGTCCCCTCCATGCAGGCGGTGACGATGGAACCGGGGGAATCCGGAGCCCGCTCCGACAGGAAAACCGCCGAGGGATTGCCCACCTCGGCCAGTCCCTCCTCCTTCATCTCGAAGACCCCGATCTCGTTGGTGGAACCGAACCGGTTCTTCACCGCCCGCAGAATTCTGAAAACGTGACTCCGGTCCCCTTCGAAATAAAGCACGGTGTCCACCATGTGCTCCAGCAGACGCGGCCCGGCAATGGCCCCTTCCTTGGTCACATGCCCCACCAGAAAGGTGGAGACGTTGGCCTTTTTGGCCATGAACATCAGCCGCATGGCCGATTCCCGCACCTGGCTCACGCTGCCCGGCGCCGACGCCAGATCGCTGTTGTAAAGGGTCTGGATGGAATCGATCACCAGGACGTCGGGCTTTTCCGTTGCCGCCATCTGGAGGATCGATTCCAGGTCCACTTCGGAAACCACCAGCAGACCGGGCGCGACAGTGGCCAGCCGCCGGCTCCGGAGCCGGATCTGCCGGACCGACTCCTCCCCGGACACGTAGAGAACCCGATGGCCCCTCACCGCCAGTCCGTAAAGGGCCTGGAGCATCAGGGTCGACTTGCCGATGCCGGGATCGCCGCCGATCAACACCATGGAACCGGAGACCAACCCGCCGCCCAGGACCCGATCGAATTCCAGGATGCCTGTGGTGATCCGGTCTTCTTCATCCAGATCGACGGCGTCGATGGGGACCGGCCGGTTGACGTCTCCGGCCGCCGTCCGGCGGCCGGCGCCGCCCTGAACGCGCTCCTCCGCGAAGGTGTTCCAGCCCCCGCAGTCGGGACAGCGCCCCATCCACTTGGGCGCCTGATATCCGCAGTTCTGACAGGCGTAAATGATCTTGGGGTTTTTCTTCACAAATGAACCTTCTCCCTGCATTTAAGCAGCGTGGATACCAATTGACAACTGTGTATTAACATGTCATCTATGCCTTATCAAGCGCCGTGAACGAACGGATCGGCCCAAAGGGCCGATCCCTGCCATTTACCATGTTAAATATAACAAATGATTGGAGAATGTCCATCCCCCATGCACCGTAACGTCTTCGGCCTTCCGGCTGTTTTACTTTTTTTTGCGGCCTTCTCCCTGACCGTCGCCTCCATCGCCCCGCCCTGTTTGGCCGGCGCCGACGGCCTCTATTTCAGAACCCTCCAGCAGCAGTTGATGCGGGATGGGTTCGATGGAACCTGGATCCGGAAGCTCTACGCCGACCCCCGGATCGATTTCGACATGCAGGGGGTGTCGCGCTATTTCGTCCATTCAGAAGGCGCCCTCAACTACGACCAGTTCAAGGCCCCTGACGCCATTCTAAACGCGCGGCGTTACATGAAGGCCCACAAAGATCCCCTGGCCCGGGCCGAGCGGATTCACGGCGTCGACCGGGAGGTGGTCACCGCCATCGCGCTGGTGGAAACGCGTTTGGGGACGTATGTGGGCAAGCGATCGGTCCTCAACACGCTCTCCACCATGGCGGCCCTGTCCGACGCCAAGGTTCGGGAAGCGTTGCGCCGGTATGTGCAAAACACCACCCGCCTGAGCGGCGCCGCCTTCAACCATAAGGCCCGCCAGAAATCAAACTGGGCCTATGGGGAATTGACGGCCTTCCTGCGGTACGTTCGCGCCGAAAACCTGGACCCGTTGAACATCAAAGGATCTTACGCCGGCGCCATGGGAATCTGCCAGTTCATTCCCTCCAACATCGCCCCCTTGGGCCGGGACGGCAACGGCGATGGGCGCATCGATCTGTTCAACCACGCCGACGCCATCATGAGCATCGCCAATTACCTGCACCACAACGGCTGGTACCCGAACATCCCCGCCGAGCGGGCCTACGACGTGGTCTACAGCTATAACCACAGCAGCTACTATGTAAACATCATTCTGGATATTGTCCGGATCTTAAAGGCCCCCTCATGAACACCATCACCTTTTTCGTGGGGGTAGGGGTCGCTTTTCTCGCCCTCACCTGGCTCGCCATTTTCGATATCGCCCGCAAAGACTTCGGCTCCATGGGGAAAAAAGCCATGTGGGCGGTCATTGCTCTGATCCCCTTCATTGGATGTCTGGCGTATTTCGCCATCGGTTTTCGAAAGGGACGGGTTCCCGAAAAAATCGAATCCCCTCCTATTTAAGCCTTGACATATCAAACGGTTTTTTTGTATGGTCGGTTTTTAACGAACGAGTGCTAATCGGTCCCATCGTCTAGCGGTTAGGACGCCGGCCTCTCACGCCGGAAACAGGGGTTCGATTCCCCTTGGGATCACCAGATTAAAAAGGCCGATCAGTATGGATCGGCCTTTTTTAGTTCCAATGCAAGGATTCCAATGCAAGGACTTAACGCATCGCCATGACCCAACAGACCGACCCCAAACCGGCTGACGCTTCCAGCAAAATTTCCGACATCCTCAACCACGGCGCCCTGAACCTTGCCTTGGCTATCGGATACCGAACCGGGATCTTCGACGCCATGGACGCCCTGGGCGAACCCGTTGCCGCCGATGACATCGCAACGGCTGCCGGAGTGGACCCGCGGTACCTGAAGGAATGGCTGGGCGTGATGGTCTGCGGCGATATCATCGCGCTTTCCCGAAACGAAGCGGGTCAGGAGCGATTTCACTTGCCCAAACCCTACGGCGACCTGCTCACCCGCCGGTCCGGAAACGCCAACCTCGGCGTTTACACCCAGGAAATCCCGCTGCTGACCCACTGCGCCATGGAACCGGTGATCAAGGGGTTTTGCACGGGAGACGGGGTTTCCTATTCTCACTATCCCCGATTCCAGGCATTCATGACCGAACTGGCCAACGCCAAGCACCGTCAGGTGCTGGTGGATCGGTTTCTGCCCGCCGTGGAGAACGGAAAGATCGTGAAACAGCTTCAGGACGGCCTGGAAGTCTGCGACCTGGGTTGCGGCGAAGGCGTGGCGGCGCTGCTCATGGCGCAACATTTCCCCGAAAGCCGGTTCACAGGCGTCGACGTCTCCCGGGAGGCCATCGAGATTGCCCGGCAGGAGGCCGCCCGCCGGGGCCTGAAAAACGTTGCTTTCTTTGCCCTTGACGCCGTCAATATGAAAGACGATCCGACCTTCAAAGAAGCCTTCGACTACGTCACCGCCTTTGACGCCATTCACGACCAGACCCGGCCGTCGGAAGCCCTGGAATCGGT
Source organism: Desulfobacteraceae bacterium (assembly GCA_011390065.1). Classification (GTDB taxonomy): domain Bacteria; phylum Desulfobacterota; class Desulfobacteria; order Desulfobacterales; family JAABSP01; genus JAABTD01. The sequence goes on along the minus strand of JAABTD010000023.1, from coordinate 26,959 downwards.
TTACGCCATTCTGAAACCCGGCGGGCGTTTCTCCATGGTCGATATCGCCGCTCACACGGACATCGCCGGCAATAGAAACCATCCCATGGGACCGTTTCTCTACACGGTCAGCCTCATGCATTGCATGCCCGTCGGGCGCGTCGAAGGGGGCGCCGGCCTGGGCATGATGTGGGGAAAAGAAAAGGCGATGGAAATGCTCTCCGAAGCCGGTTTTCAGAAAACCGAGGTGACGGAGATCCCCGACGATCCCTTCAACTTCCACTTTTTCTGTCAGAAATAACGGCGATGGGCGGCGGCCCGGATCACGGCGTTTCAGAAGTCATTTCCTGAAAAATGACAATTTCTTCATTTTCTCCTTGATTTTTTCATGGCGCTCGTTAACTTATCCCGAAGTTATCGGTTGTTCCCTGATGGTTTAAGTTTAAACCCTTTATGCGAAAGAAAGCGAGTCGGAATCAGATGATGAAAAACAGCGAGATCTTCCTGAAGAGCATCTCCGAAGGATTGAAGGCGCTGGCAAAAGGCATTGAAGAAGTTGCCGAAGGCCTGGAGACGTTTCAGCAGCAGGAGGTTGACGAAAAGGGCGTACCCGAAACCCCGCCGGAAACGGAAACGGTTGCCCGTGAAAAAAAAGCGCCGAAGGCCGCCAAGTCCACAAGGCCGAAGAAAAAAACCGCCAGCGGGAAATCCGAAGGCGGCAAAAAGACGCCGAGGAAAACGCCGCCCAGGATGTCTTCCACCGATGCGGTGATGAAAGAACTTTCTAAAAGCCCGGAAGGTCTCGACCCCCCCACCCTGGCCCGGAACACCGGCTTTACCGTTCGAACGATTCACAATGTTGTTTCCAAACTGAAAGAGGAAGGCAAAATCGAAAGCGTCAAACGGGGCGTCTACAGGGTTGCCTGAAGCCCGTTTCCTCCCGCGCACCCAGCCATTGCCATGGTCCCTGCATTCCGGAAGGCGCATCGACCCCTCCGGATAAAACAGCCTTGAAAAAAAAAGGCCGTCATACTATCATTGGCTCGATAAAAAAAAGCACACTTCCCAGCGATCTCAGATGAGGCGGCCCCGCTAACGCGATGGATACAGACCAAATACGATTTGTTGGAAACGCCAGACCCGACCCTGAGCGGGCAGCCGTCATCGGACTTTTTCTGAAACTCTTCAAACATCAGTGCGGCGCCGACCCGGATGCGAAGGTCCGGGCAACGCAGATCAGCGGCGAAGATGACGGCCCGGACCTGACCTACGAACTGCGCGTTAAAAAAAACGACAAATGGGAACGCCGCCGCATGAGCGTTGGGATCATCGGCGAGAACCCCAACACCCGGAGCCGCAGCAGGAGCCGGACCGGCTCCAGAACCAAGGGGAGTAAAAGCACCTGTTTCAAGGTGACCTACGACAATTTGCTGGTGATCAAGGTCCCCCCCGTTCCGATCCGCAAATTCGAGGAATACACCGAAAGCCTTCATACCGAAGGCCGCATCGCGGTCAAACTGGAACCCGAAATAGAATTCGTGGCGCCGGGCGTGACGGCGATCATGCGGAAAGTCCATCCCTTTAAAGACGCCGCCGAACTGAAGCCGTCGGAATTGGAGAGCCGTTACATCGCCTGGCTCCGGGAACAGCCCGCCTACCAGGATTTCCTCAAGATCTCCGGGGGATTCGTCTTCGTCATGGACCTGTCGAAATACGCTTTCCTCTCCCAGGTAGTCGAGGCCATGCATGATGCGGACGTCTACCGGTGGAAGATGGGAGAGGAGATCCTCAAATCCCACAACCTGCTGTGGGATATCCTGGCGTTCGAAAACAAATACGGCAGCGAGGCTCTGACCACCTGCTTCAACATCAACAAGGTCTATTCCCAATACGAAACCCATCTTTCAGAGATGATGCAAGGCCAGGGGCTTTCGTTTCCAATCCCCACCTCTCGGAAACAGGAATGGTTCCTTCATCACCTGGCCGAGAGAACCGTGACCCGGCTGGACGATGCCTTTCCCGAAGAATTTCTGCTCAAATTCAATGAGATGGTCAAAGAGGTGCTCCTTGAAAACAGCGAGGAGGTCGATGCCTATCGGGCAACCGTGCTGTCTTATATCCACCACGTGTCGTTCATACAGAATAAAGACCAGATGTCGGGGCTCATCTACAACATCATCCACCTTCTGGCCTGCCTGCGGGATCGTCAGATCGCCATCCGGGATCTGAAGCCGGACAATCTCTTCGTCGTCGCCGAAAAAGACCGATATCCCCTGTTCATCGCCTCGCCCGAAGACGCATCTTTAGGACTCATCGACTTTGAAACGGCCGTCGATTTTACCGACTATCCGGAAAAGGAAATCCCTCAACCCCTGCTGGCCGGAACCCCGGCTTACGCCACGCCGTCTCATCTCTTTCCCAACCGTCTGCTGGGCCAGACCCTGACGGACCTGCCCCGGGTCTTCAACTACCAGGATTGGCAGGCCGCCATCGCCATGATCTACAACATCGTCACCGGAGAACTGCTGTTCGAACATACCCGAAAGCTGTTGTTCAAGACCAAAAAAACCATCCAGCGGACCACCGAATTGAACCTGCCTCTGTCCGAAGGGTTCAAGGAGGTCAGCCGCATGTACTGGAGCGGCGCTGTTGCCGAGTTCGAGGAGAAGCTGTCGGAGAAAAAAGGTCTGCTCAAGTCGATCCCCATCTCCCTGTCGGACAAAGCGAGCGTCATGATCCGGGAGGACATCAAGCGAGAGCATAAAAACACCGAAAAACAGGTCCAGAAATACGTCGACGCCCAGGTGATCTTCCACAGCGACAAAAACAGGAAAAATCTTCTCAAGGCGCCTGTCATGGAGGTTGGCCGCCTCAGGGAGCGCTGGGAAAAAGGGGAGAATCTGCCCAAGACGCCGCCGGGCATGCGGACGCAGATATTGAGGCTGTTGCGAGATCTCGAGCAGCTGAAAGCGCGGTCCCAACGACAGAAACAGCTCATGCGGCTGCTTGAGAAAGAGACGCCCCGTCTGTCGGCTTACGACCTCTCCAAGGTATTGTTCGACATCGTCTTCACCGCCATGTACCGGGAGGAATGGGGCGGACTGGACGAGTCCGATTTATCCGACGCCCCGTCCCGGAACAGCGTTCTCAGCAAAAACGAACCGACCCTTCTCTATGAAGAAACGGCCCTTTTCGAAGCCTCGGGGTAACGCTCGACAGTTCCCGGCCCAGCGGCCGCCCATTCGCTGACCGGTCTCTGTTTATTTGCGGACCGACACCTCCCCCTCCTCACGGAACGGGATCCGCCTTTCTCCCAGTTTGGGGATGTCGAACCGCATCTCCCCGGTCAATTCATAACCGGAAGAGGCCTCTCTCAACAACGCATAGACCGAACGGCCCAGCTTGAAAAAATTAATGTCCAAGGGGATGGTCACCGTCGAGACGCCGTTCTCATTGACGGGGGGCACTGTCAGCATCTCCCCCTGGGCGAAGGTCTTCCCCCGGAGCTTGACGCCGTACTCAAGACCGTTCAATTTCACTGCAAAGGGGTTGTCGTTCAAGATCCCGAGCACCAGTTGGACCTTGGCGCCGGTCAGGGAAATATCCGAAACCGCCACGTCCTTAAGGGATATCTTCGGCAGTTTGGGCGCCGTCAAGGCGCCCTTGTGGCCGAAGGGAACGGTGAAGGGGCCCACATCGATGCCGCCGGACAATTCGTAGCGGATCTGCTCCGATCTGTCGAGTTCGGAAAACGTATCGAACAGATCCAGATAATCGATGGTGACGGGAACGGAAATGATCTCCGATGCGCCGGGTCCGATCCGCTTGCCTTTATCCGCCACGCCGTTGACGAATTTCCGGTCGTTGATCTTCATTTTGTAGGAGATGCGCTTGGCGGAGATGCGCACGGGGTTCGGATTGGTCATCTTGAAATTGAACACCGGCGTTGCCTCGAAGAGGGTCATATGCTCCAGGGAGACCCCGGCAAACTGGACCTCCGGCTTCTGGGCGATGCCCCGAAGCGTCGCGCACCCGCCGGCCAGCAGCAGCGCAGTCACCCACGCCATCCCTAAAATCGTCGTCCGCATCATGGCTTCCCCTGTTTGAACGCCCCTTCTGTTGCTGTCAATGGGGCATCGATCTTTTTCGGGCCCCTTTCAATTCTTTTCCGCAAATCGGCACTGCCTTCCCACCATACTGCCAATTCACAAAACAGATCAAGTCCATAACGGATCATCGCCCGATCTTTTCCGTCCATCCGATGGGCCGCGCCGCTTGATCCAGGCAAAGAGGCGCCGGGATGGGATCGGCAAGACCTCGCGAAACTTGCTTGAAAATAGCGGCGACCTCTGTTAGGATGAGTCTGATTTTTATCATCATTTTTTAATGATCGCCGTCACCCCCATACGCGAGGAGGAAACGCATGCGAAGAGTGAAAAAGTGGCTGTGGGTTCTCGCCATACTGGCTGTCCTGGCAGGGCTCGCCTATCTGTTGACCCGACGGGCGACGCTGGAAATCATCGTCGAATACTGGTGGTTCGCCTCCATGGATTACACCTTCTATTTCTTCCAGCGCCTGATCTATCCTTCCCTCGTATTTCTGGTCGTGACCGTGGTCTTTTTTTTCCTCTTTTTTCTCAACTTCCGCATCGCTTCCCGATTTCTGGGCAACACGGAAACAGTGAAAAAAGGGGGCAAAAGCGCCCCGGAACCGGATCGACGGGACATTGTCAAACTGTTCCGAACCGGCTCCATGCGAGTTTACACCCCGCTTTCAGTGGCGCTGGCCATCCTGGTGGCCATTCCCCTGTACCGGATCTGGGAACGAACCCTTCTGTATCTCTTTGCCCCGGCCACCGAAAGCATCGGCAAACATCTGACAGATCCGTTTTACGGCCTGGACATCTCCTTCTACCTCTTTTCCTATCCCATCTATACCTTGATCCAGCAGCAATTGCTCGTCATCTTCGCCATCCTGTTTCTGGGCGTGCTATGCCTCTACTGGCTCGAAAACCGTCTCCTCGATAAAGAGGATCAGAAACTGGCCGCGGGCGCGTTGATCCATCTCACCATCCTGGTGCTCATCGTGCTGGGCATCCAGGTGTGGGGCTATTTCCTCCAGCGGTACGGTCTGCTCTACCGGGATGATCCCGCCTCCGTCTTCTTCGGCCCCGGTTTCGTGGAGATGTGGTTCAACCTGCCGATGATCTATCTCAAAATTCTGTTCTTCACCCTCGCCTCGCTGGCGCTCATCCGATTCATCCATTTCCGGAGGGGCGGCAGGTTGTTTGCGGGCCTGGCCATCGCCTTTGTCCTGGTCCTGGGGCTGGAACGCACCCCGTTCATTCCCAGAATGATCAACCAGTTCATCGTCATACCCAACGAGATGGTCCGCCAGGCGCCGTATATCCAGTACAACATCGACGCCACGCTGGACGCCTTCAACCTTGCAGAAGTGGAAGAACGCCAATATGACATCAAGCCGGTGATGCAACTCGTCGCCGAGGACATTTACCTCCAGAAAAACCTTCGGAACATCCCGGTCTGGGATCGGGATATGCTGGGAAAAGTCTACGAACAGCGACAGGGCATCCGCCCCTATTATTCATTCCCCGGCGTGGATGTGGACCGGTACACCGTCAACGGCATCTATCAGCAGGTGAACATAGCGGCGCGGGAGATCAGCACACGGAGGCTGCCGGCCACCTCCCAGAGCTGGATCAACCGACGCCTCCAGTACACCCATGGGTACGGCGTGGTCATGAGTCCCGCGGCCCAGAGCGGCGATGCCGATATGGAATGGTTTATCCGAAACCTTCCGCTCCAGTCGGAGCTTCCCTACACTATATCCCGGCCGGGCATCTATTTCGGCATGGAGAAATATCAGTACGCCATTGCGCCCAACGAACAGGGAGAGATCGACTATCCGCAGGAGGACAACAACACTGTGACGCATTACGAGGGCCGCGGCGGCATCCCCATGGCCAATCTGATCAAAAAAGCGATCTTCGCGCTCTATTTCAGGGAAAAAAACATCTTTTTCACCACTAAAACCAACGAGGACAGCCGGATTCTGATTCGCCGGAACATCCAGACAGCCATCGAAAACCTGGCGCCCTTTCTGCTGCTGGACGGCGACCCCTACATCGTGGCGGACAAAGACCGGTTCTTCTGGATACAGGACGCCTATACCGCATCCTATCTCTATCCATACACCGGCTTCTACACAGACCAGCATTACGAATCGGAGCAGATCAATTATATCCGCAACTCGGTCAAAATCGTAGTGGACGCCTATCACGGAGATATAAAATTCTATCTCTTCGATCCCAAAGACCCCATTATCCGGGCCTATTCCCGCATCTATCCGGGGTTGTTCTCGCCCATGAGCGAGATGAATGAGGATGTCAGGCAACATTTGCGCTACCCGAAAGGCATGTTCGAGATTCAGATGAGCGTGTTCAGGAAATACCACCAGAAAACCTCCGACCGCTTCTACCACCAGGAGGACCATTGGGAGTTCGCCGGCGTGGAAACCGATCTGCAAAGATCTTACTACATGACCATCAATCTCTTTAGAGATAGAAAGCATGAATTCATGCTCCTGTCCCCCATGAGTCCCATAGGCCGGGACAACCTGCGGTCTCTGATGGTCGTCGGATGCGACGAAGACAATTACGGCAGGATCGTCACATACAACTTCCCCAAGGGCCAGCAGATCTACGGACCGGCCCAGGTCAGCTCCCTGATCGACAACGACGACCGGATTGCCCAGGAAATGAGTCTGTGGGATCAGCAGGGGTCCAAAATCAACCGGGGCCGGATGATCATCTTACCGGTAGGCAACGCCCTCCTCTACATACAACCGGTCTATCTGACGTCTACGGCCCGGACCCAGATCCCCCAGCTCATCCGGGTCATCATCAGCCAGGGCACCCTGGTGGAGATGTCGACCTCGATCGAGGAAGGCTTCCGGAACCTCGAGGTGCGGGTAAGGGGGCAGTCGGAAAAGATTCTGGAACAGACCTTTCCACCCCCCGCCACTCCTACCGAGATGCCGGAGGAGGAAGAGGAAGAGGCTGAACCCGCGGCATAACCGACGCCTACTTCCAGGGCAGCCATACGGTGAAGACAGTCCCTTCGGGGGAGGTCGCATAGTCGACGTTCCCCCCATGGGCCGTCGCAAACTGTTCCACGATGGTCAGCCCCAGCCCCGTGCCGCCGCATTTCCCGCCGGTCACGAAGGGGACAAAGAGCTTGTCGCGGATCGCCTCGGGAATGCCCGGACCGTTGTCCGCCACCCGGAAAATGACGGCGTCATTTTCACGTCCGGCGGAAAGCGCGATGCGGGGGTCGGGCGTCTTTGCCCCATGAAGGGCTTCTGCAGCGTTTAAGACCAGATTCAGCAGAATGCGACGGACCTTGCTTTCATCAGCGTTGAATTCGGAAACCCCATGGGTTTTGATCCGCAGCGGAATCCCCAACTCATCCAGATGCGACGCCGCCGCCGCCGACACTGCCGCCAGCAACTGCGCGACATCCACCGGCGATTTTGTCATCGGCGCGTTCCGGGTGAAGTCGAGAAGATCATTGACCATGGACAAGGAACGCCGGGCCTCATTGAGCAGCATTCGATGCAGATCCCGCTTCTGAACCGGATCATCCGAAACGGCTTCCAGCATTTCTATTCCCTGACAGATGCCGCCGATGGGGCCCCGCAGATCGTGGGCCAGCATGCTGATGGCCTGGCCGACAGCCGACAGCTTCTCCCGGCGGATCAGCGTCTCCTGGAGATCAACGTTATCGATGGCCAGGGCCGCCTGTTCCAGAAAAAGGCGGGCGAGGTAGATCCGCTCCTTGTCGATGGCTGGCGCGCCCCCCTCCAGGAGGGTGAGGATGACGTATCGCCCCACCCGGAAAAGGGCATGCCCGTCAGTTCGGACATCCGTTCCTCGCGACAACTCAGGCATCATTTCCAGGCGTGCATCGGCCGCTGCCGGGTCCGCCAGATCGCCGATGCCCATCAGCCGCCGGTATCGACCGGTCTGTTCGTCCTTTTCCGCCAACATGGCGGAGGGGGTCCGGACGATTTCGCCCGTCTGCCGGAGAATGTTCCAGAGCAGAGAGTCCAACTCCCACCGGTGGGCCCTGAAATGGGAAATCACCTCGATGAGTTCTTCCAGATTGCGGGCCCGGTTCCATTCGTAGACGGCTTTGGCGGCGATCTGACGGATCTCCTCCACGGAAAAGGGCTTGCAGTGGTAGCTGACATTCATTCCGGCCCGCTGCACCACTTCATCGATGCCGAAATCGCTGTACGCCGTCACCAAGATGATCTCGGCCCTGGCATCGATCTCCCGGATTTTCTCCACGGTCCGGAGACCATCCCAGCCCGGCATCCGCATATCCACGAAAATAGCGGCAAAGGGCGCATCCGCCGCCACAGCCCGTTTCACCGCTTCCAGACCCTCCAACCCCGTGGCTGCTTCGGTCAGGTCGAAGGCCGCCATGGCGACGGTCTGTCCTTTCCGGGGGGCAGGCGGGCCGTCGTCGAACAGAGCGCTGCTGGCCCGTTCCAGACCCCGGACATCCCGTCGCCGGGGAACGAGAATCTCCCGGAAACTGTCCCGAACCGTCTCCTCGTCGTCGATCACCAGCACCCGGTCATTGTAAAGATCTTTTGCCATATGCTTCATTCGGTCATCTCCTCCATGCCCGGCAGTTCAATGATTGCGCTCGCTCCTCTCCCCACTCCAGCCGTCTCGAGCTGCAGCGTCCCGCCATGGGAGACGATGATGTCCCGGCACTGCTGAAGCCCCATCCCCGACGATCGGTTTTTGGTGCTGAATCCGCGTTCGAAAAAGCGCTCCATCTGTTCACTGTCGAAACCGACGGCGTTGTCCCGGATGACGATTCGGACGGCTCCGCCCGCCCTCTCCTGGATGTCGATGATCAGTTGCCGCCCTTCTTGCCGGTCGCTGGCGTCAAAAGCCTCCCCCGCGTTCTTCAGGAGATTGATGAGCACTTGAATCAGACGAGTGCGATCTCCCGACACCGCAGGCAAAGGACGGTGGAAACGCCGTTCCAGGGCGATGGACCGTTTCTGCAACCCGGCCCATGTCATGGCCAGGGCGTCTTCCACCAGTTCGATCATGTTCAGGGATAATCGCCCCCCGCCCCCCTCCACGGCGTATCGCCGCTGCAGGTGCAGAATTTCGTTGATGTGGCTCACGGTCTTGGAGACGGCGGCGCAATCGTCCAGCAGCTGCCGGCGCCGGTCCGTCATGCTGTTTCTGAGTTCCCTGAGAAACGCGATCAGAGCCTCGGCTTTGTCGGATCCCAGGGCCCCGGCAAAGGCGGCCTGTTGCCGTTTCACCATCTCCTGGAGGTTGCCCAGTTCCTGGATCTCCACCCAGTCCGCCTCTCCCAGAATGCGGGTCGCCCGGGTTCCCAAACTGGTGGCGGCATTGCCGATGTCGTGGAGAACGCTGCCGGCCATCTCGATCTTGCCCCGCTGCAGAGCCGCCTGCTCGGCGGCTTCGGCCATGCGCCGCTTGCTCTCCACAGCCTCGGTGATGTCCAGGACCGCGCCTTCCATATAACCGGCTTCAGGATAAGGCGCAATGCTCAGGGCCACTTGTCTCTCATGCCCGCCTCGGTCCATCAGCACCGTTTCGACATAGTCCACCTGCTCGCCTTTTTCCAGGCGCGCCATCAGCGCCGCCCGTTGACTTGGATCGGCCCAGGCGTTGCGGGGGACAAATTCGGCGATCAAGTGATCCACGGAATCGTAACCCGAGATGGCGGCCGCCGCCGGATTGGCCGTCAGGACTCTGGCGCCGTCCATGCTGGTGCGGAAGATGCCGACCAGGGCCATGTTGAAAAGATTTCGGTACTGCTGTTCACTTTCCGTAAGTTTTCGAAAAATAACATCAAAAGGGCTTCTGAGGCTGGTCTCGATGATGGCTTTGTAAATGAGATAGAAAGACCCGATTTTCAAAAAATGTCCGACCAGATTGGAAAACCCGTAGTTGCTGATGTAAAACGTAAAAGCCAGTTCGCCGCCGATGGTCAGGAGAATGGACCCTGCCAGCAATCGATAAACATCATGGCTGAAGGCGCCCCGATTGCTGTGAGCTGCTGTCAGCGCGCCTGCCAGGATCAGGCAGATAATGTATTCACTGATCTTTTTAAAAGGGGTCAGGCCCTGGCCTTCCACAAAACAGACGGGAAATATCCGCCAATGGAAAATCGCAGAGAGGATCAGCCCCGTCAAAGCGGCATAAAAGAGAAAGACGGCGCCGTAGGGGATCCGTTTCCGAACGCCGACAAAAATAAAAAAAAACAACAGGGTCAAACTCTCCATATACCGTGCGGCGATCCACACCTGATTGGCGTAATAATCATAGTCCGTAAAAATCGCCATTCCCTTGTAGGAAAGCGTATGGAACAGATCGAGGATCGCGATGAACAGATAGGCGACGCCCAGATATACCAGGGAGGGGGCGCTTGTCAATTTCCTGGAATTCCATGAAATCATAAAGACCGCACTGGCGATGGCGATGCTGAACATTTCGGCGATGCTGTGAAACAACAGGTAGTGGATCCGGCTGCTCATATAGAGCAAAAGGAGGGTGGCCGATGCAAACAAAACGGCGTAAGGGGAGATTCGGGGTTGAACCGACATCCACTTTGGGGTTACAAACGTCATTGTCAAACCTAGGGTTGAGGTAAACGATCGTCTTTTGAACCAACACTCATTCAAGAAATCATCATGATGCGCATCATCATCGTCGGAACCCTGTCCATCCTGGGCTATCTGTTGGGCTCCATACCTTGGGGGATTGTCTGGACACGGCTTTTCACTTCGGTCGATATTCGCCGGGAGGGAAGCCGAAACATCGGCGCCACCAATGTGCGCCGGGTGGCCGGAAGCCCGCTGGGAGCATTGACCCTGGCGGGGGACGTCCTCAAGGGGACGGTCCCGGTCCTGCTGACGGTTCGGATCATCGGCATGGATGATCCCTCGGAGCAGTGGGCTGTCGGTCTGGTGGCCCTGTGCGCCTTCCTGGGCCACCTCTTCCCGCTCTATCTGAAAGGGCGGGAAGGGGGAAAAGGGGTGGCCACGGCCGCCGGATGCTTTCTGGCCCTGTCCCCGGCCGCCGTCTTCGCGGCGCTGTTGATCTTCATCCTCTTCGCCTGCATGACGAGCCGGGTCTCCGCCGCCTCCCTGGCGGCGTCGGCATTCTTGCCCCTGGCGATCTGGGAGGCCCTGGGCTCCGTCCCCCTGACAATTTGCGCCGGGATGGCGGCGGTTCTCATCTTTGTCCGTCACAAGGACAACATCCAGCGCATGATGGCCGGAACGGAACCGAAATTCTGAGGATCGGAGGCGGCCGTCCTTATCCTTGAGCGACCAAGGACCACAAAAGGGTGAGAACGCCGAAGAAGATAAAATGGCTCTCCACCAGGAACTCCAGGCGGATGCCCGGCAGCATGCAGCCCCGCTCATGGGCCCGCATGACGATGTAGAAAGACGCCGGGCAGAAGGCCAGGGGCAGGGCGAGAGGCGGCAGAAGCCCTATGGGGACCGACAGAACAAGGGACAGGGCCACGATCAACAACAGCCGCTTCAGCAGCCGCAGACTCCGCTTCTCTCCCAGGAGAATGGGGATGGTCTCCTTTCCCACGATCCGATCCCCCTGCATGTCGAGAATGTCGAAAAACGCCGTCCGGATGAACACCATGAGGGTGGCCGCAAGAAAGACCAGGAAGGCGTCGACGCCCATCCCGCCCCATTCGGAAAGCGGCGGAAACACGGAGGTGACGATGCCCCAGGCCAGTGCAATGAGGATCGTCTTGGAGCCCGGAATGTCCCGAATCCGCCGGTATTTGACCTTCTTCAGCCCCTTGGGCAGAAACCGGATGTTGTAAGAAAGACCCATCAGGCTCATGATCAGAAGGGTCAGAAAGGACGTGGGCCCCACGGCAAAGGCGGTCAGAAGCCCGGCGGCGCCCGCCGCCGCAGCCAGAACCACCAGAGCGCGTTTATGGTTTTCGTAAAAGCGGGCCCGATGGGGGTCGTTGTACTGGTCTTCCTCCCGGCCCGTCAGGTGGTTGAGGATATGCATCGACAGGACGTAAAGCACGGCGATGACGATGTATGGGCCTGCATCGGGGATTTCCTGGAGTCGGGTGGAGGCGTAGCAGAGGCATCCCGCCCCTGACGCGACATAGATGTTGGTCAGCAGCAGGGAGTGCTGAAACGCGAAAAGCCCCCCCCGCCAGCTCTTTTTTTTCCGGCTGTAGGGAAGGGCCTCCAGGGTGCGGTAGATCCGTCGGATGATCCAGTTGGGAGTGGACGCCCCGGCGGTGATGCCGATGCTGCGGGCGGTCGCCAGCGCCTCCGGGTCCAGTTCAGATTCGGTCTCCACGTGAATCGCCGTCTTCCCCGACCCCCTGGCCACGTCGGCCAGACGCTGGGTGTTGCCGCTGTTGCGCCCCCCCACCACCACCAGGACGTCCACTTCACCGGCAAGCCGCTTGACCTCCGCCTGACGCTTTTCAGTGGAATCGCAGATGGTGTCGAAGATCCGATAATGGGGATGGGTCTCGGCGGCCCATGCTTTGACGGCTTCGAAAAACCGGGTGTTCTGGGTGGTCTGGGCCACAATGATGGCCTTGTCGAAAGCGGGCAGCGCTTCCACCGCCGCCATGTTCTTCGCCACATGACCCCGGTCGCCGGCATGCCCCAGCAGTCCGATGACTTCCGGATGGTCCGCATCGCCGATAATGATCACCTCGGCCCCCCGGTCGGCATGCTTTTGAATGATCCGCTGCACCTTGATCACCCGGGGGCAGGTGGCGTCGATCACCGTAAACCCGGCCTTCTCCAGTTGCGCTCCGGCCTCCGGAGGCACGCCGTGGGCCCGGATGAGGACGGTCCCGCTGCCCGAGGCCGGAATCTTTCGCAACACGCTGATCCCCTTTTCCTCCAGGAGAGAGAGCACCTGGGGGTTGTGAATCAGGGGGCCATAGGTGCAAATGGGGGTCTCATGGCGTCCGGGGGCGTCCAGCACCATTTCCACGGCCCGACGCACGCCCATGCAGAAGCCGGCGGTTTTAGCGATGATGATCCGCATGATTGGTCAGCGCGCTTCCCGGCGCTCACGCCCGGTTCAACAACCCGAGGAGACGGTCCAGGTCGTCGTCGCTGTAGAACTCGATCTCCACCTTGCCTTTTTTCCCCCGCCGGCGAATTTCCACTTTGGCGCCGAAGTGTCGGGAGAGATCCTCGGCCACGCCAATAAAGTACCGGTCGCTCTCGTCGGGTTTGGGTTTTTCCGGCGCGTTCCGTTTGGCCTTGAGCTTCCGGATCAACTTCTCCGTCTCCCGCACGGAAAGGCCTTTGGTCACCACCTCCCGCCACGCGGCGCTCTGCTGGGCCAGCGTGTCGGCGCTCAGGAGGGCGCGGGCGTGGCCCATGCTGAGGGTGCCGTCGAGGATGGTCTCCTTGATCTGGTCGGGCAGCCCCCTGAGCCGGAGGAAATTGGTCACCGTGGCCCGGTTCCGGCCCACCCGCCGGGCCACCTCGTCCTGGGTCAGGTTGAATTCCGTGGTGAGCATGTGGTAGGCGTCGGCCTCTTCCAGGGGGTTGAGGTCCTGGCGCTGGATGTTTTCGATGAGGGAGAGTTCCAGCAGCCGGTCGTCGGAGATGTCCTTGACCACCACCGGCATCTGGCCCAGGCCCGCCCGCTTGGCGGCCCGGAAACGCCGCTCGCCGGCGATGAGTTCGTATCCGGTTTCGACCTTTCGCACCAGCACCGGCTGCAGAACCCCCTGTTCCCGGATGGACGCCACCAGTTCGTTCAGGGCCTCTTCGGCAAACCGGGTTCGCGGTTGATAGGGATTGGGCCGGATGGCCTCGATATCGCACAGGAAATACTCCCGGGACACATCGGCGTCGGGGGCGTCGTCTCCGCCGCCGATCCCCGGAATCAGGGCGTCGAGACCGCGGCCCAGGGCCCGTTTCTTCCCTTTGCGGGCTTCGCTGCTGGGGGGTGAAGGATCAGGCATGTGTCACCTTATTGGGTCGCCTTTCCGCGGGCCAGAATCTCCCGGCAGAGGGCCTCATAGGTTCTGGCGCCCACGGAATGGGGGTCGTAGATCATGATGGGTTTGCCGAAGCTGGGCGACTCTCCCAGCCGCACGTTTCGGGGAATGATGGTCCCGAACACCTGATTCTTGAAATAGTTTCTGGCGTCTTCCGCCACCTGCTGGGACAGATTGGTGCGGCCGTCGAACATGGTCAACAGGATTCCTTCGATTTTCAGATCGGGGTTGAGCCCTTTCCGGATCCGCTGCATGGTCCCCACCAGCTGGCCCAGCCCTTCCAGGGCGTAAAACTCGCACTGAAGCGGGATGAGAAGGCTGTCCGCCGCCGTCATGGCGTTGACCGTCAAAAGACTCAGGGAAGGAGGGCAGTCCAGGAGGATGTAATCGAAAGCGTCGTTCAGGTCGGACAGAAGCCGCTTCAGGATCTTTTCGCGGTCGGGGCGTTCCATCATCTCCACGTCGAACCCGATCAGTTCGACCCGGGAGGGGATGGCCTTGAGGTGATCGATTTCGGTATCCTGGATAAGGTCCCGAACCAAGACCTCGCCGATCAGGCCGTGATAAAGCGTCCGGTCAACGGCGTTCTTGTCGAGGCCCACGCCGGTGGTGGCGTTGGCTTGGGGGTCGCAATCCACCAGCAGGGTGCGTTTCCCGGATATGGCCAGGGCGGCCGACAGGTTCACCGCTGTGGTGGTTTTGCCGACTCCGCCCTTCTGATTGGCGATGCATATGGTCTGTGTCATAATAGATAAGGCATTAACACAAAACCCCCCCTTTGAAAAGCCCCTTCATCTGGCGTCTTGCTATTGGTTGGATATTATTGTATGAAAGGACAAGCTTTTCGAACGATATCACTGGAGGCGACGCATAGAATGAAAGAAAAATACGATCCCCGAACCATTGAAACCGAATGGCAGGCTTTCTGGGAAAAAACCGATCTGTTCAAGGTCTCGGAAGATCCGTCCAGGGAAAAATACTACCTGCTGGAGATGTTTCCCTATCCGTCAGGCAAGATCCACATGGGCCATGTGCGCAACTACACCATCGGGGATGTGGTGGCGCGGTACAAGCGGATGCGCGGGTTCAACGTTCTCCACCCCATGGGATGGGACGCCTTCGGCATGCCCGCCGAAAACGCGGCCATCGCCAACAACACCCATCCGGCCCAATGGACCTACGACAACATCGACGCCATGCGGACCCAGCTCAAGCGGCTCGGTTTCTCCTACGACTGGGATCGGGAAATCGCCACCTGCCGCCCGGAATATTACCGATGGGAGCAGTGGCTCTTCATTAAAATGTACGAAAAGGGGATGGCCTATCGCAAGGAATCCTTCGTCAACTGGTGCGAAACCTGCCAGACGGTCCTGGCCAACGAACAGGTGGAGGCCGGGATGTGCTGGCGGTGCGGCAAACCCGTGCGCCAGAAAAAATTGCGGCAGTGGTTTTTCCGCATCACCGATTACGCCGAGGACCTGCTGGCCTATTGCGACCGGCTGGAGGGGTGGCCCGAGAAGGTGACCACCATGCAGAAAAACTGGATCGGCCGGTCCACCGGCGCCGAAATCCATTTTCCGGTGGAAAACCGGGATGAAGCCATCACCGTGTTCACCACCCGCCAGGACACGGTCTTCGGCGCCGCCTTCATGTGCCTGGCGCCGGAGCATCCGCTGGTGACGACCCTTTCCCACGGCACTCAACAAGAAGCCGCGGTGGCGGATTTCATCGACCGAATGGCCTTGTCGGACCGCTCCAGCCGGGCGGTTGAGGAATACGAAAAAGAAGGCGTCTTCACCGGCGGCTACTGCATCAACCCCATGAACGGCCGGCGGATGCCCGTCTACACGGCCAATTTCGCCCTGATGGAATACGGCACCGGGGCCGTCATGTCGGTGCCGGCCCACGACCAGCGGGATTTTGAATTCGCCCGCAAATACCACCTGGAGATCGTGGTGGTGGTTCAACCACCAAACGAGGAGCTGGACCCGACGACCATGACCGAAGCCTATGCCGGCGACGGGACCATGGTCAATTCCGGGGCCTTCAACGGCCTCCACAACCGGGAAGCCATGGAGGCCATCGCCGGACGGATGGAGAAAAAAGGCGTGGGGAAAAAGACCGTCAACTACCGGCTGCGGGACTGGGGCATCTCCCGTCAGCGGTATTGGGGCGCGCCCATTCCCATGGTCCACTGCAAGGATTGCGGCATCGTCCCGGCCGCCGAAGCGGATCTGCCCATCCTGCTGCCCGAAGATGCGGAACTGCTGGAAGGCGGGAAATCACCCCTCCCCTCCCTGGAGGCTTTCATCCAGACCACCTGCCCCGGGTGCGGCCGGCCGGCCCGCCGGGAGACGGACACCATGGACACTTTCGTGGAGTCCTCCTGGTATTTCGACCGGTACTGCAGCCCCCGGCGCCACGACGCCATGTTCGACAAAGAGGCGGTGGACTACTGGATGCCGGTGGATCAGTACATCGGCGGCGTGGAACACGCCATCCTCCACCTGCTCTATTCCCGGTACTTCACCCGGGTGCTGAACGAGCTGGGCTTGATCGACTGCAAAGAACCCTTCACCCGGCTTTTGACCCAGGGGATGGTCTGCAAGGAAACCGTCGCCTGCCCGGCCCACGGGTTTCTCTTTCCCGAAGAGATCCAGGAGTCGGGCGAGGACCGGCTCTGCCGCAAATGCGGGGACCAGGTGACGGTGGGCCGGGTGGAGAAGATGTCCAAGTCCAAAAAAAACGTCATCGACCCCAATGTGCTGCTGGACCGATACGGGGCCGACACCACCCGCCTTTTCTGCCTTTTCGCGGCCCCGCCGGAGCGGGATCTGGAATGGAGCGAGCAGGGGGTCGAAGGCGGCCACCGGTTTCTCAACCGGGTATGGCGGTTGTTCAACGCTTGGGAAGAAGCCGTTCGGGAGGTCTCCCCCTCGGACGGAAAAGGACTGCCGAGCGAGGTGAAAGGCCTGTACCGGAAAACGCACGGAACCATCAAGAAAGTGACCAACGACATCGAGGAACGGTTCCATTTCAACACGGCCATCAGCGCCGTCATGGAGCTGGTCAATGGAATGAACGCCGTGGAAACGAACGCCGCGGCTCCTGAAAACGCTTCCCGGGAAACCGCCGCCGTCATGAAGCTGGCCATGGAGACCACCGTCAAGCTGCTTTCCCCCATGGTGCCCCACTTCGCCGAGGAACTCTGGCGGGCCACCGGTCACGAGGGAAGCGTCCTGCTGACCTCCTGGCCCGATTACGACGAGGCCGCTCTGAAAACCGACGAGATCCTCATCGTGGTCCAGGTGAACGGCAAGCTCCGGGGGCGGTTCACCATCGATGCGGACGCCGACCAGTCCGCTGTCAAGCAACGGGCGCTTGAAGACGACCAGGTCTGGAAATTCATCGACGGCAAGGCCATCAAGAAGGTGATCGTGGTCAAAAACAAGCTGGTCAACATCGTGGTGTAAGATGCAGCGCCTGCAACGATGCAAAACGCCGATCCTCCTGGGAGCCCTGCTGTTTTTGGGGGCCTGCGGCTATCGGTTTGCCGGTCAGGGGGAGTTGCCCTCATCCGTCCAACGGATCGACATCCCCCTGCTGGAGAACCGATCGGGCGTCACCGGCATCGAGACGGTCTTCACCAACGACCTCATCTACGAATTTACCCGGGCCAGCCGGGCTTCGGCGCAGCTGGCCCGAAGCGGGGCCGAAGCCGATGCCGAACTGACGGGAGTCATCGGCCCCATCACCATCAAGACCATCACCCACCGGGGCCAACAGGTGGCCCTGGAACGACGGGTAACCGCGACCCTTTCGGCCACCATCGTCAGTTCAAACGGAACGGTTCTCTGGTCTGTTGAAAAGCTCACCGACAACGAGGCCTATATCGTCTCCGGGGACAAACTGGCAACGGAGCACAACCGGCAGGAAGCCCTTTTGCAGATTTCCCAGCGGATGGCCGAAACGATCTATAACGGATTCACGACGGATTTTTAATGGGCGGCAACATCCCCCTGCGGCCGCACTGTGAGGATGTACGAGGATCCATTCAATGGAGGGAAGGGAATCCGGATCATCAGATGGAACGCGCCCCCGTGGATTGGGCAACCCGGCCTCTCTGACGATCCGGAAAAAAACGCGAGGGGAAACTAGGCGGCCGAGGCGTTGATCATCCGGCTGAGGCGGGAGATCTTCCGGGCGGCGGTTCGCTTGTGGATCACCCCTTTTCCGGCGGCTTTGTCGATGATGGATTTCGCCTCTTTCAACTTTTCCTGGGCTGCATCGCCGGCTGCGACGGTCTGGCGGACTTCCTTCACCACGCTCTTGACCCGGGTTTTGACGGCCTTGTTGCGCTCCCTGCGAACCACGTTCTGACGGGCCCGCTTCAAAGCGGATTTATGATTTGCCACGCTTCCTGCTCCTTTCCTGAGGTATACACATCTATATATTCATCAATAAAACCGTTTATGTACAAAAAGATCCCTTTCTTGTCAAGGATTTTCTACCCGATTTCGCTTTTTCCGCCGATGCTCCCTTTTTCTGGCTCTCAGTGCTTTTTGTCGAATGAGCTTTTCCCTGATTTCCTCCTGGTATTTCCGGACCGCTGAAAGGACGAAATAATAAGCCGCCAGGGCCAGGGGCAGGCCCAGAACCACGCCCCCCAGCACCATGGACCAGAGGATTTCGGGTACGCCGGCGAGGGTGGTCAGAAAAGCCGGGACGTCGATGCCCAGGGGAAACGACAGCGTCCCGCTCTTTCCCAGAAGGCGCGTGCCGACATAATAGGTCAGGCTGTAGAGGATCGGGGCCGTGGCCGGGTTGGAAATCCAGACGCCGATGGCCGACGCGATTTTATTCCACTTCAAAAGACTGGCGATGAAAATCGCCAGGGCCGTATGGAATCCGATGAACGGCGACATGCCCACAAAGACGCCCAAGGCAAAGCCCCGGGCAATTTCAGTGGGTTTGCCCCGGATCCTGATGAGCCGCTGGTAGAGGCTCTTTAAAACGCGCTGAACACGATTGCCCGGAATGCTCGCCCCTGACGCTTCTGGTCCATGTCGATCGTTCAATTCGGTCCCTGATATCGATCTATATATCAATCTATCATTCGATCCGGCCATCATCCAATCCGTCGTTTATGCGCCCATAGTAAGGATTGCAAAAAATTCCCTTTTACAATACGGACGGTTTTGATACAACAGCCAAAAGCTTGACACCGAAAAAAAGAGGAGGCGAAATGGCGGTTGCGGATCACAGGCCAGGTCAGAAGATCGACGAGCTGAGCGGTTTTGCGCTGGACATCGTCAACCGGCTGGGGGAAAAGGCTCTGGCATTTTCCGGTCGCGGTGAAAACAAAGTGAAGTTCGACCAGGGGTTGGTCACGGAGGCGGAAATTCAGCTCTCGGAATATTTCGCCCGGGAACTCAAGGCGACCTTCCCGGAACACCGGATCTTCCCGGACCTTCTGGAGGGCAACGACTACACCCACGAGGAGAACCGGCACCTGTGGATCTTCGACCCGCTGGACGGCGTGGCCAATTTCCAGGCGGGCATCCCCATATGGGGGATTTCCCTGGCGCTGTTTGAAAACTACTGGCCTCTTTTCGGCGCTTTCTACATGGCCGCCACCAGCGATCTGTTTCAGGCCCGGGCCGGAGAGGCCGCCTACTGGAACGACCGTCCCATTCGGATTTCATCCCAGGACGTCATCAACGACGAGAGCCTCCTGCTCACCTATTCCCGGTTCCATCAACGGTACCGCTCGAACTTTCCAGGAAAAATCCGGAACCTGGGCTGCACCGCCGCCCATCTGTGCTACGTGGCCGCCGGATGCGCCGAAGGCGCCGTAATCGCCAATGAATCCTACCAGGAACTGGCCGCCGCCTCCATCATCGTCAATGCCGCCGGGGGAAAGATCCACAAAATGGACGGCGGCGAGTTTTTCCTGGCCGATTACATCCATGGAGACAAGGAAGCGGAGCACCTCCTCGCGACGCCCCCCGGCATCCATTCCCAGGTTCGAAAGCACCTGCAGATCGTCTGACCATGGGAATCCGTTCCGGCAGGCTCTCATACGAAACGATCGGCCTCGGCATCGTCGCCGTCGGCGCGGCGGGCTTTTATTTAGCCCTGGCGCTGTGGACGCGAAAGCTGGACCCCGCCATATATGTGGCCGCCCTCACCATCCTCTTTTACGGACTGGTCACCCAGTTTCTGCTGAATCGGTTCCGTCGATCCGAGAAACGATTCAGATCCATCTTCGAGAACAACGGCGCCGGCGCCCTCATCGTCGATGCCGACATGATCATCATCAAGGCCAACAGCCAATTCGAAACCCTCACCGGCTACCGCCGGGAGGAGGTGGAAGGCCAGAAGACCTGGATGGCGTTCATCCATTCCAAAGATCAGGAGAAAGTGCGAAGGGCGCTGCGCATGGACGACGCGGATGCATCCGGGCCCCGAACCTGCGACTGCGCCTTCGTGGATCGCAACGGAGGCGCAAAACCGGTTTTCATCAACTTCTCCGTTATCCCCGGCGCCGGGGATAGACTGGTCTCCCTGTCGGACATCTCGGAACTGAAGGCGGCGGAGGAAGAATTGCAGCACCAAGCCCTCTACGACGGACTGACCGATCTGCCCAACCGGGCGCTCCTGATCGATCATCTGACCATGGCCATTAACCGGCGCCGGCGTCATCCGGGCTACCGGTTCACCCTGCTCTATCTGGATATCGACCGGTTCAGGAACGTCAACGAAAGCTTAGGCTATCAGGCAGGGGACAACCTCCTCCAGTCCTTTGCCCAGCGGCTGAAAAGCTGCCTGCGGGACTTCGACACCCTCTGCCGCATTGGAAACGACGAGTTCGCCATCCTGCTGGAAGACATCGACGTCTCCGCATCGGCCCTGGCCATCGCCGACCGGATCCATGAACTGCTCTACGACCCGTTCCTTATGGGCGATCAGGAAATATTCGTTCGGGTCAGCATCGGGGTCGTCCTCAACGCCGAAACCTACGAATGGCCGGATAATGTCATTCGGGATGCGGATGCCGCCATGTACAATGCTAAAAAGCAGGGCAAGACCCGATATGAGATTTTCGACCGCCGGCTCCACGAGCGAGCCCTCCAGAACCTGCAACTGGAGATGGACCTCCGCCGGGCCCTGACCCGGAACGAGTTCGAACTTTATTACCAGCCCATCGTATCCATGGAGACCGGGGATCTTATCGGATTCGAGGCCCTGATCCGATGGCGCCACCCGTCGCACGGGGTGATCTATCCGGATACCTTCATCCCCCTTGCCGAAGAGACCGGCATCATCATCCCCCTGGGACGGTGGATCCTCAACGAAGCATGCCGCCAGATGGTTGAATGGCAGATGGAGAACCCGGACTGTCCACGGCTTTTCGTCAGCGTCAACATCTCCGTCAAGCAGTTTTCCCATGAGGCCCTTTTGCGGGAAGTGAAAACGGCGCTCGAGGAAACCGGCTTTTCCCCGGAGTTGCTGAAACTGGAGATCACCGAAAGCATGTTGCTGACGGATGCCGGAGCGGCCATGGAGACCCTGCTCCGGCTGAAAAAACTCGGCATCCAGATCGTCATCGATGATTTCGGCACCGGCTACTCATCCCTGAGTTATCTCCAGCAACTCCCCGTGGACACCCTCAAAGTGGATCGCCGGTTTGTCATGCCCATTCAGCAGACCGCCACACCGGACCGGGAGATCGTGGAGGCCATCATCTCCCTGGCCCATCGCCTGGGGATGAACGTCATCGCCGAAGGCGTGGAGACAGTGGATCAGCGGACGGTCTTATCCGGCATGAAATGTCAGCTCGCCCAAGGATTTCTCTTTGCACGGCCTCTGAACAAGGCAGATGCCGAAGCGTTTATTCGAAAAGGACTGAAAGACAAAGGCGCAGAGGAAAAGCGGTAAATCGAAGCAGATCAGGAAGCAGCGGCCGCCGGAGTCGTGATGGGCGCCGGTTCCAGTTGAAGGTTCCGGCCCAGGAGGGCCCGGGCTGTTTTCTCCGCGCCTCCGGGGATGTCCGACAGCACGATCCGGAGGCGTCCGTTTCGGGGAAGCCGGGCCTCGACATCCGGGGCGTCCTCCAGAAAGATGCGAACGGATTCGGCCATGGCCTCGAAGGGATCGATCAACGCGACCCGTTTGCCGGCTTTTCTGGCGATGGTCCCGGAAAGGCGGAGATAATGGGCCTCGCCCAGGATCAGGGCGTCGATCTGGCGGGTTTTCAGCGGCAGAAGGTATTTCCGGACTATCAGGATGGTTTCGGGTTTTTTGAGCCGTCCCTCTTCGATCAAGAGCGGCAGGAGGGGACAAGCGACCTGGTAAACCCGAATGCCGGCGTTGAGGGATAACATCGCGTCGGCGTAAGCGTTGGCCTCGACGGTGAGGGGGGCGCCGATCACCCCGACGGCGCCCTTTCGGGTCCGGGCTGCCGCCTTTGCAGCGCCCGGCTGGAGCGGACTGAAAACAGGGAGATCGACGGCCTTCGCCAACCGATCACCGGATGCGGCGGCGATGCTGTGGGACGTCAGCAGAATCAGGCGGGCGCCCAGGGCCGCCAGGCGCCGGGCGCCGTCCAGGGCAAACCGAGCCGCGGTTTCGGCGCTTCTGGCTCCGTAAGGTCCGTGGGCGGTGTCCCCGAAATAGAGAAGGTCGCAATCGGGCAAATGGCGTCTCAACGAGTCCACGGCGGCGAGGCCGCCCAAACCGTCGTCCAGGATGCCGATCATGCCGGGGCGCCGCTTTCGGCCAGTTTCTCCCGGACGACGCGCAGAACCGCTTCCTCGGGAGCGTCCGCCCGGATGCCCGGGCAAGAATCCGCCATGGTCCGCCAGTTCCGGACATCCACCAGAATCGCCCGGATAAAAGGCCACTGACGGCACATGCGGGGCTTCACTGGATGAATGGTGCACAGATGATCCCAGAAAACGCACCGTCCATCGCCGCCCTGAGCCAGCAGCGGCCGGCTGCCGGACAGCTGGCAGTATCGATCCCGGAAGGTTTCCGGATCTTCGCCGATAAATTCGGCGATGGCGCGGACATCCCCGGGGCCAACGTAGGCGCCGCCGTAGCCCCGGCAGCATTCGCCGCACATTTGGCATTCAAAGAGGTCGTCGGGACCGAGGTCAGAGAACATACCGGGTCTCCATAGCCCGCTTGAGGGTCATCCCGTCCACGAATTTCAGGTCTCCGCCGATGGGCACTCCCGAGGCGATGCGGGTGATCTTGACGGGGAAACCTTTGAGGCATTCCGCAATATAGCTGGCCGTGGCCTCTCCCTCGACACTGGTGCCGGTGGCCAGCACAATCTCCGCGACCCCGCCGCGTTCGGCCCTGTCCAGAAGTTCCTTGATCCGAATCTCCTCGGGCCCCACCCCGTTCATGGGCGAAAGCGTCCCCTGGAGGATGTGGTATTTTCCCCTGAACGCTCCCGCCCGTTCAATGGCGACCATCTCGGCCGGCTGCTCCACCACGCAGACCAGGGCGGCGTCCCGGGCCGGATCGGCGCAAATGCGGCAGACCTCGGCATCGCTGAGGCCGAAGCACTGGCTGCAGAGCCGGACCGTTTCTTTGAGGTCGAGAAGGGCGGCCGCCAGCCCCTCTGCCTCTTTTTTCGGGGCCCGAAGCACATGCATGGCCAACCGTTCGGCCGTCTTTTCCCCGATGGACGGGAGCCGGGAAAAATGCTGGATCAAGCGGAGAATGGACGCCGGGTAGTGGCTCATTACATCAGTCCCGGTATGCTCATGCCGCCCGTGACCTTGCTCATCTCGGAAGAAACCATCTCCTGGGATTTGGCCAGGGCGTCATTGACCGCCGCCATCACCAGATCCTGAAGCATCTCGACATCTTCGGGATCGACCACTTCCTTTTCGATCCGGATGGAGACGATCTGCTGCTTGCCATTGGCCACGACATTCACCATGCCCCCGCCGGCTGCGCTCTCCACCGTTTGATCGCCCAGCTCCTCCTGCATCTTCATCATCTTGGCCTGGAGCTTCTGGGCCTGCTTCATCATGTTTCCCATGCCTTTCATAGGGCGTTATCCTCCTTCCGTACCGTCTATTATGTCGATATCGACCAGTTTCCCCTGAAAAATCTCCAGGGTCGCCGCCACCAGGGGATGGCCCAGCGCTTCCTTCCGCGCCTGCTCCGCGCGGTTCAGTTTCTCCCGCCGATCGGCGCCGGCGCCGTCCCCTGACTGGACGTTCAACGTCATCTCTTTACAAAAAAATGTTTCACATGCCGCTTCGATCTTATCGCGCTTCCGTTTGATCTGCTTCAGGTTGAAGCCGTTGTCGGGCGTTTCGATGGTCAGTCCGTTGTCGGTCAGCGCCTTGAGCCGGCATTTGGCCAGGCAGCCGCTCACCGAAGGCGCTTCCCCGGCTACGCAGGCCACCAGCTTTTCCCACGTTTTTTCTTCGGAATCCGATGGGTTGAACGTAGCCGCCGGTTTGGGCAGAGGCGCCGGATCTGCGGGCGGGACCGTCTCAGGCGATGGTTCCGGGCTCGATTCTGCAGGGCGCGCCCGCGGCTCAGGCGGCGGGTTCGCCGGCGTCGTCGGCTGAGACCAGGACCCGGGGGGCGGTTCATGCACTTGGGTTTCGGGCGGTCCGGTCCGTTTGACCGGCGTGGGAACCGGCGCCGTCGGAGCCGAGCCCATTTCGTCCCGCAACCGATCGAGCGTCTGGATGAGGTCCTCGATGGGCAGGGCCGGTTTGACCTGAAACATCCGGATAACGGCCATCTCCAGGGCGATTTTGGCCTGGACCGAAAACTTGATGGCGGTCTCCTCCTTGAGCAGCGCATCCACCATCCGGCTCAGGTAGATCTCGGAGAGATCCCTGACCTGTTCTTTCAGCCACTCCCGCTCGTGGGCCGGAACGTCCACCAGGTGATCCGAGTCTTTGCCCAGCCGGGTCACCAGGAGATTTCGAAAATGCTCGATGAGATCTGAATAAAGGATTTTGAGATTGTGGCCGAGATCATGGGCATCATCGATGATCCCCAGAACAGCGGGGACGTCCCCCTGGAAAAGGGCGGCCGAGAGGTCGAACAGCACCCGGCGGTCCACCACGCCGAGGATGTCGAGGACCTCGCCATGGGCGATTTCCCCTTCGGCGGCGCTCATCACCTGATCCAAAAGGCTCAGGCCGTCCCGCATGCTCCCGCCGGACTCCCGGGCGATGATGGACAGGCTCTCGTCGTCGATGGTCACCGATTCCCGCCGGCACAGATCGGCCATGTGGGCCGTGATGTCCTCGATGGGGATGCGCCGAAGGTCGTGGCGCTGACACCGGGACATGATGGTGATGGGGATTTTGTGAGGTTCGGTGGTGGCGAAAAAGAAGAGAACGTGGTCCGGAGGCTCCTCCAGGATTTTGAGCAGGGCGTTGAAGGCGGGGGTGGAAAGCATGTGGACTTCGTCGATGATGTAGATTTTGTAGGAACTGTGCTGGGGCATGTACTTGGCGTTTTCCCGCAGCTCCCGGACGTGATCCACCCCGTTGTTGGAGGCCCCGTCGATTTCAAAAACGTCCGCCGCGTTGCCGCTGGTGATCTCCCGGCAGGATCTGCAAGCGTTGCAGGGCGCGGCCGTAGGGCCGTTTTTGCAGTTCATGGCCTTGGCCAGTATCCGGGCCACGGTGGTCTTGCCGGTGCCCCGGGGACCGGAAAACAAGATGGCGTGGGCCACCCGTTCGGCTTCGATGGCGTTTTTCAGGGTGCGGGTGACATGATCCTGCTTGACGACATCGTCGAAGGTCTGGGGGCGGTATTTGCGTGCAAGGACGAGATAGGACATGGAGGGGCTTTTTTTGCCAAAACCTCAAGAAATAAAAATGGCGGAGAGAGAGGGATTCGAACCCTCGGTGCCGCTATTAACAGCACACACGATTTCCAGTCGTGCACCTTCAGCCAACTCGGTCATCTCTCCGCACGAAAAAAAGGGGCCTTTAAGAACCCCGGGCGCGTGGCGCCCTTATGTGAAACAACGTCTGCACAGGTGGCGGAGAGGGTGGGATTCGAACCCACGAACCCGGTTTTAGCCAGGTTACCGCTTTTCGAGAGCGGGGCCTTCAGCCGCTCGGCCACCTCTCCGCATGGGTCCCATGCGTCAAGTCCGATACTATAAAATGATTGGGGGAAATTGTCAATGGTCTTGTTTTTTCGACGGACATTTTTTGTTAATGCTTTGAATCGATAAGGAGTTATCTTTGTTGCGGGCGGTGGTTTCCATTGGCGTCGTCGAATGCGACCTTCCGGTAAATATGATCGAGGGACAGTTCACACCCGACCGATTGGATGGCCACGCTCCCATCCAACCCGTTTGAAACGGAATAGAGCCAGCTGTTTTCGGCTTGCTTGAAAAATCGTTCCACCGTCGGCGAATCTTGAGAGATGAGCAGGTATTCCTGAAATGACGGGATGCACCGGTAAAGCTGGAATTTTTTGCCGCGGTCGAAGGATTCCGTGCTCGGAGAAATCACCTCCACGATCAATGCGGCACTGGTTCAGTTGAATGGGAGACGCCAATAGGTCAGGGCTTTTTATCTTGAAAATCCAGAATGTTGGCGCATATTGCAGCAAGATTCTAACTTGTTGATATTATGGACATTCCCATTCAACTGAACCAGTGCCGAGATCGGAGATATGCAGAATATTCACGTCGGGCCTCCCACGCTGAGCTTTCCGCTATATTTCTCTTGGCAAAAAATCCGCATCCAAAATTTCTTCCTGGGAATACGGGCAGGTTTCTGGGAAGGTCATAGCGGGCAGTCCAGTTTCCAGGGCGGCGCTTTTTTTGGCGCGGGAATATGCGCCGGCAATCATGTCC
>JAABTD010000152.1 GCA_011390065.1 Desulfobacteraceae bacterium | reverse complement strand
AAGATTACCTCAAGGATCAAAAGGTCCAGGAAGCCGTTGCCGGCTACATCGAAAAGTTGAAGGCCGACGCCGATATCGAACGGCTTTTGTAGACCGTCCATTTTTCCCCTTCCCCTCAATTCCCCTACCGCCGGTCCCCCTATCTCGCGGGACCGGCGGTAGGAAAACCTTTCTCAAAGGACATTGCCGTCCGGATGCCTCTACTGGACCATGCTGTTGCGGACGGAATCCGGCGTCCATAATCCATTCTGCCGCCGTTTTTTCAGGGTCTTATTCGTGAACAGATTATTGTAGCCATCCCGGATTTTTTCCAGAAATCCAGCCTCTTCTTCCAGATTTTCCAGGCGGCCGACAATATCGTCCACCGGGCCCAACTCGATGCCGATCCACCGGCGATTTTTAATCTCGGAAACGACATATGTCGCGCCGGACCCGCCGAACGGATCGAAAACAAGGTCGTTTTCATTCGATGACATTTCAATGACGCGATCAAGCAGGCGAATGGAAAGCTCGTTGGCGCTTTTGCGTTTTTTATATTTGGCATGTCGTACCGGGGGGATGTCGAACCACACGTCGGTCATGTTGACGCCTTTCGGGTTCATCTTATTCTTGTATCCGCCGTAATCCCTCAAATCCCCCATGCAGTGGGGGCAGATCTCCATCGGCAACCTGTCGGGGTGAAATGTTGCCGGCTTTTCGCCTTTGCAAAAATAGATCATTGAGTAATGAGACGGGTACAGCCTTCCGGAGATGGGCAAAGAATACTTGATGTCCACCGATATCCAATGGCGAAACGTCAGCCTCCCCTCCAGGTAATGGGCCAATGGAATGTTCCATTTGGGGAGATTCCAAATAAATAAGCTGCCGCCGGGCTTCAATATTCGGACGCACCCTTCAGCCCAATCCTCGCACCATCTCAAATACCGATCTTCCCTCAAATTATCATTCATTTTTGAAGGATACAGTTTGTTAAGGTTAAAGGGCGGGTCCGCGAAAATGAGATCGACGCTGTCATCCGGGATGTGCGGCATCAGTGACAGGCAGTCCCCCCGGTAAAGCGCGCCAAGATCTGTGTGAAACACCTGGGCCGGCTTTGGGGCATGATGTTGCTTTCCAACCACATCGTCCCGAATTAACGCTTCGATGTCATGAGCATTTTTTTGGATTGCCGCCAAAATGTTTCGGTCGATGATCCCCATTTTGAGGCTCAATTCAACAGGGGAAACCGCTGCGATCTCACATAATTTGTCCAACGCCTTGCCGGAGGGCAACGTATTGGAGTTATTGTAATATTTTAATCTTGTGACGCCGATCCCCGTCGTCTCCGATATCTCAGCCAATGCTTTCCTGTCGCTGGTTTTAACGCCTAACACACTGAAT
Organism: Desulfobacteraceae bacterium; assembly: GCA_011390065.1. Taxonomy (GTDB): domain Bacteria; phylum Desulfobacterota; class Desulfobacteria; order Desulfobacterales; family JAABSP01; genus JAABTD01. Next base: position 11,102 of record JAABTD010000152.1, on the reverse strand, counting down.
AAACAATCTGATTCCGTCATTTTCTCTCCGTAATTGCAAGTGAACGCGAAAACTGTTTAGCATGAAACGCGCTCCTGATGCAACACAAATCCTGAAGACTATAGTCTGTAGAAATGAAATGGCATTTCAAATAAACTGCACTTTTTCATTAATAGGAGATCCCTTTGACGCCTTCGATTGCTTTTGGAACAACCCTCCGGCGCGTCCGCCGGCAAAAAAAGATTTCCCAGGAAAAGCTCGCGCTGAACACCGGCCTTGACCGAACCTATATCTCACTGCTGGAACGCGGTTTGAGGCAACCAACGCTAAAAACTATCCTATCCATATCCCAAGCCCTCGATATGACCTCTTCCCAACTGATTGAGAACATAGAAGCGTTGATCGATGAAAATTAAACAAATCAATTTTTTGATCAAGGAGGGATCATTCGGCAAATCAAATGAGCTGCAAACCATTTCAGAGGAAATCGTGAAAGCCATCCGGTCCGTTGCTTGGCCGACCGATAGCGACCGGTTCACGCTATATCCCATCAAACAGGCCAACGGCGTCGTTCCCATAAAGAAGAACTGCATGTCCTATCTGAAAGACAAAGGATGGTCTCTGGAATATCGGGTGGCGATTGCATCAAGATTGCGGCCCGGCCCCCTTGACGCAGTGAAAATATTACAGGATGGGCGATTGTTTGCCGTCGAATGGGAAACCGGGAACATCTCTTCCAGCCATCGGGCGTTGAACAAAATCGCCATTGGTTTGATCGACGGAAAGTTGGCCGGCGGCATTCTGATTCTCCCCTCCCGCGAAATGTATCGATATCTGACAGATCGCATCGGAAATTATGCGGAAATCGAGCCTTATTTTCCAGTATGGCGCAATCTTCAGATAACCGAAGGATCGCTTGCTGTCATTGAGATTGAACATGATGATATTTCGATGGATGTTATGCCGATCAAAAAAGGAACAGACGGCAGGGCGCTCCGATAGATATGAACTCACCGCATAAAACCCCGGCGGATGTTTTAAAGGAAGGAATGTATCATCGGCTGTTTTCAGAAGGCCAGCAGATCGTCCCTAATCTAAGTGAAGTCTATGAGTTGGCCCTTGCATTCTACGAAAGCCAGCTATTAACCAATGAAGAACTGCTCAAAAGATCCGCTTATTTCGCAAAGATAGACGACGCCGTCACGAATCACTTTATGATATGTACCGGTGATCCGGTCCGGTTGCCGAAGTCTTCTTCCTCCCGGTTAAAATCTTTCTTCCAGAAAAATCAGTTCAGGACAGGTTACGCCACCCATGGGCTCTTTCCCTATCGAGGAAAATTTCATCCGCAAATGGTGAAAGGGATCATCAATGTCATGGGGCTGAAACCCGGTGAAACGGTTCTGGATCCGATGATGGGGTCTGGAACCGTTTTGATCGAAGCATCAGTCATGGGCATCAAGTCCATCGGACTGGACGCCAGTCCGTTTTGCCGCTTCATGACCAAAACAAAATTGGACGCGCTTTTGATGCCCTTGGAACCGTTGCAAAATGCATTGGAAAATTATCAGATCCTGTTTGAGTATTTTTCCGGCGCCGTCGGGCTGGCGAAGCCGGGAAGCAAGCAACGATCACGGTTATCCACAAAACCCGCCAACACCCTGCACGAGACGGATGCGGCTTATGAAATTTGCGACGACGCTTATTTGACCGCAGTCGGATCGAACCATTCGTTTGTTCGCAATTTTTTGTTGCTCGCCTATCTGGACAGCGCCGGATATTCGGAGCGCAGCCAGAGGAAAAGCCCCCTGGAACAATTTCGGGACATCCTGGAGCGCTATAAATTCGTTGTGGAAAAAATCCAGAAAGTCATTCAAAACATCGGCATGGAAATCGTCCCCGCCGCCCCTATTGAAGGGGATGCACGCACATTGCCAATAGCCGATCGAAGCATCCATGGAATCCTTTTTTCACCGCCCTACAGTTTTGCCATCGATTATGTAAAGAATGACGCCTTTCATCTTAATTGCATGGGAATCGACATCCCTCCTCTGAAAAATCGAATGGTGGGTCTTCGGGGCAAAACCCTCCGCGAAAAATACAACCACTATGTTGAAGACATGGATAAAGTCCTGGCAGAGTGCGCTCGGGTGCTTCGCCAAGGCCGCTTCTGCACCCTGATTATCGGAACCAACGATAACCAACTGAGCAAAGCGCTGGGGCAACCGAAGGAATCTGTGAAAGGGCTTGATCAAGTAATGATCACATTGGCATCAGGTCATGGATTTACCTTGTTCCGCACCCTCTCACGTCAGATCTCCGGCATTGCCAACACCATGCGACACGAGCATATCGTTATTCTGCAACGCGATTAGCGATTCCCCTTCAATCGTTGACCATGCATCCCTGCATAAAAATATCGGAACAAACCGCAACGACTGGGCGAGAGGAACTCCCTTCCGCTCCACCAAAACAAAATGCACGCCGGGACTCCATCTTCCGACACGCCCTTTTCCCTTATGCACGCTGTATCCGTTTATAGAATGCTCTTCTTTATATTCTTCTTGATCCAACCGGTCTCGAAACGTATGATTGAGCGGAAACGCCATGATCGGGCCGCTGCTGAAAGGAAAACAGATGATCGCCAGATGGAGAAAAATAGAACGCTCTATCGTTCTGGGAAGCCGTTATTTGACGTTGATGGCGGTCCTCGGCTCCCTTGCCAGCAGCGTATTAATGTTTTACCTGGGCTTGTATGATATTTACATGGCCTTTGAGCAAGGGTTGTCAGCCCCGACACAAGGTGAGGCTGAAGCGTCGCCGGGCGCGCTGGCGGTCATCAAGGTCATCGAAGGACTGGATCGGTTTTTGATCGCCATTGTACTGCTTTATTTTGCTTACGGTGTTTATTCGCTTTTCATCCGACCGGAACAAGCGCTCAAGGAAACGAGGGACGAACTGGCGCTGCCGTCCTGGCTCAGAGTGAAAGAGATCGGACAATTGAAACAGGTCGTGGCAGAAGTCATTATCGTTATTATTTTCGTGCTGTTTCTCCGCGCAGCGCTGCAGCTTTTCCAGCATTCGGATATGATATTGAGCTGGCAACAAATTGCGACGTTGCTGCTGTTGCCCGTTTGCACGGCATTGCTGGCGATTTCATTGAAACTGGTCGAACTGCATCCCAAGCCCAAGACATGGCGGCGGGAAAAATAAATGGATGCTTCCCTCGAATAATCATTTGAAACATCATGGAAATCAACCTGCAGGAGCATTATGGACACCAGCATCACAAATGAGATCCGTTCCGCCTGCGCGGCGATTGCCCGAAAGGCGAAGTTTGTCCGCATCCATGAAGACCGGATCGGCGCCTACGCGGCGGTCCTGCCGCTCTATAAAGCCGCATCCCCGGAACTCGACGCCGATCGCCATTTCATCGGCGCCGAAGCGGAGACGGTCGCCTTTTTCCTCACCCTGGACAGCATCAACTTCGGATCCGGGTATTTCCCTCACCTTCGGAAACGACCGGGCATGTCGGGATATTTCACCGTCGCCAGTTCCCTGACCGATCATTTCCGCGCCCATGGCCCCTTCTCCGCGGATGCGCTGGCAACGTTCACCGCCGCCGGCTGCACGAACCTTTTCGGTCAAACCGACACCGACGATGTCGTCCGGGAACTCATGGCCCTTTTTGCCGGAGCCTTGAACGATCTGGGAGAATGCCTCCTGAACCACTTCGACGGCAGCTTTCCAACCCTGGTCGCCGCCGCCGATGGATCCGCTGAAACCCTCGTCAAGATTCTGGCGGCAATGCCCTTTTTCAATGACGTTCACCCCTGCCGAAACCTCCAAGTCCCTTTTCACAAGCGGGCCCAGCTTACGGCCGCCGACCTGTCCATCGCTCTGGGCGGAAAAGGGTTGGGCCGGTTCCATGATCTGAGCAGGCTGACCATCTTCGCGGACAATCTGGTCCCCCATGTATTGCGGGTGGACCACATCCTGACCTACGACGACGACCTGCTGGCGCGCATCAACGCGGGAACGCTGATCCCGGCCGGTTCCGAAGAGGAGATCGAAATCCGGGCCTGCGCCCTTCATGCCGTGGAATTGATTAAAAGCGCGCTGAACGCGGCCGGCCGCGCCGTCACGTCCCAGGGCCTGGATTATCTGCTCTGGAACAGGGGTCAGCAACCGCATTACAAGGCGATTCCCCGGCACCGGACCCGGTGCGTCTATTATTAAAATTCGAAATCCAAACCCAGCAAACGGAGGCGCTATGAACATCGCATTTATCGGCATGGGGACCATGGGCGCGCCCATGGCGGAAAACATTTTAAAGGCCGGATTCGACGTGACCGTCCACAACCGGACCCGGGAACGGGAAGAGCCGGTCGCCGCCAAAGGGGCCAAACGGGCGGAATCGCCCCAGGCTGCGGCGGCGGAGGCGGACATCGTCATCACCTGCGTCAGCGACACGCCGGACGTGGAAGCCGTCATCTTGGGGGACAAGGGGGTGCTTCACGGAATCCGCAAAGGGGCCCTGGTGATCGACATGTCCACCATCAGCCCGACGGCCACAAGGGAGATGGCGGAGAAGTTGAAGGGGAAAGGCGCGTCCATGATCGACGCGCCGGTGTCCGGGGGATCGGAAGGAGCCGTCAAGGGAACCTTGTCCATCATGGCGGGCGGCGAGGCCGCCGATCTGGAGCGGGCCATGCCGGTGTTGAACGCCATGGGCAAGACCATTGTTCACATCGGCCCTGTCGGCGCGGGCCAGATTGCCAAGGCCATCAACCAGGTCATCGTGGCCGGCACCTACTGGAGCGTGGCCGAGGGTATGGCCCTGGGGCTCAAGGCGGGGCTGGACATGGAAAAGGTCATCGAGGCGGTGGGCGGCGGGGCCGCCGGCTCCTGGGGGTTGAGCAACCGGGGAAGTTTCATGGTCAACAACGAATACCCCCTCGGCTTCCGCGTGAAACTCCACCGGAAAGATTTGCTCATCGCCCTGGAGGCGGCCCGGGAGCTGGGCGTCCCCCTGCCCATGGCCGCTTTTGTGGAACAGGTGGAAAACGGCCTCATCGGCCGGGGCTTTGGCGACGAGGACGTGTCGGCCATGGCCCGGAACGCCAGGGAGGCGGCGGGGATCGACGCATAAAGCGATGGTTCCGGCATCCACGCGCCCGATCGGCGTACCAGGCCGCCCGGGCGGCCTGGTACGCGGCCATGGCGCTTTTCCACTCTTGTTTCCCGACTAATTCATTCCCCTATTGGGTAACGGCCGATTGCTATCAGGCGACAGGGCGGCGGCGTAGATTTTACCTTCAGGCCCGTCGCCGATGCCCCGGATGATCCGTTCGATTTGGCCGGTTTCTACTTTTTCCGTTTTCACACCCATCCGATGGCCGCCACATGCAGCCGAACGCCGTCAATCGTTTGCTCGCCGGAAAGCTGCGCCAGGATTTCCTCGTCTTCCACGGGAACGAATACGGCCAGGGTGATGGCTGTATAATGAAGTTTTTTGGCATAGTCGATGGCCTGCGCTTTTGCTTTTTCCAATTTGGAATGGTTCCGGAAACTTTTGACCTCAATGACGCCTTTTTTTCCGGCGCATCGCAAATGCAGATCAACCCGGCCGTTGCCCGTCGGGAATTCCGGGCTGATGACGCAAATATCTTCGGTGGCCTGCCGCAGCCAGAAATACAGATGAAAATGCCCCACATATTCCGTGTAATGCAAATCTTTACGTCTCGGCTGATCCTTCCACGGATTCAAACATTTGGCTTTGAGGCGTTTCAGATAGGCTTTGTATCTTTCCAGCAGCGCCGGAATATCAAGTTCAGGTTTTTCGAACACATCGGACAGGGTATCCAGCGGATCCAGGGGTAAAACCGGCAGGCGTTCGCCGATCAGGTCCATGGTGAGGGCGTTGTAGAGGCGCATTTGAATGAACGGGTTGGCGAACCGGCAAGTTTCGATTTTACGGCCCAATGCATCGACAACCGTCTCCGAATTGATGATCCCGTTCAGATACGCATAAGCGCACCAATCTGAATCGATGCTGAAAGGCATATCCGAATGGGTGAAAAGTTCGACAATATGATCCCGATATTCCCCCTTCGCTTTTTTCACCAGATTCAAAACTGTATTGTTCCATTCTTTATACAAAGCGACCCGGTACACGTCCTCCCAAGTGGAGATATCGACGGGTTTCGGCGGTCCCGGATTGTATTTCTCGGTCAAAAGCTCCCCGAACCATCCCACCAGGCCGGGCTGCCCCCGGGTGACGTCATAGACCGTCCGCACCACTTCCGGTTCGATTTTTTGCCCGCTTTCCGATTGATACTGATGGAAAAGATCCTCCACTTCATCTTGCGTGAAATTGGGTACATGCAGGGAACGCTGGATGTTGAAGGGCGATCCCCGTTCGCTGTCCACCCCCAGCACCGCCCGGACGCCGATGAGGGCGAGGGCGTGAAGATTGAAGCTTTCCCGCTTCAGATACATGTCCCGGAAGATCGTGACCAGGCGGTCGATCATTTTCCGGGGCAGGCTGTCGAACTCGTCGATGAATAAAATGACCGGTTTTTTAAACAATCCTTTTTCAGTGGAAAACCAGTCAATCCAGTCGTCCCATGTTTTTGGGGGTTCCGGTTCTATTTTAAATGCGTCTCTGACAATCCGGGGCAGTTGCCGGAGCAGGACTTCATCCGCATCCTCTTTTTCCATGATGACCCCCTGCATGGACATCATGCCGACCATGAACTTGTCGGGGCGCTGTTTTTCGATCTCCTTTTTCGCCTGCCGCATCAGCCACGTCTTGCCGCATTGCCTCGGCGACCAGATGGTGAAGAAATGACCGCCTTCCTCCGGGACGCCGATCAGTTGCTGAAAACAGCGGTCGATCAATTGTCTGCGTTCGACGCAAAAATGGTATCGGCAATCCACCGGCCCGTAGGAAAAAAACGTTCTCATGGCGCTGGCCTCCTTTTTCATTGACATCACGGTTCAGACTGCGCTCCCCCTGCCTGAAACAATTCCAGACAAACAGCGACAGGGATCTTTTGCGCTTCGCGAGTCCCTCGCCGCCATCAATCCGCGCAGTAGGTCCGCAACATGCCCCCATCGAACAGAAGATCGCCGCCCACAAGATAATCGGCAAAGCGGGAGAATCCGTAGATGAACTGGTTGCCCACCTCCACCGGGGCCATCATCTCCTTGACCCGGGACGAGCCCATCATCACGTCCCGGACCACTTCTTCCTGGGTAATGCCGCGCTGTTCCGCCTGGGCCGGAATCTGGTTGAGGGCCAAATGCGTCTTGACGAAGCCGGTGGAGACGGTGAACGACCGGACTTTTCCCCCGCCTTCGGCCGAGATGGACTGGGCAAGGGCCCGGAGCCCGAATTTGGTGATGTTGTAGACCGGCTTATTCTTGGTGCAAATGTGGCCGTGAACCGAGCACATCTGGCCGATGGCGCCAACGCCGTCCACGCTTTTTTTCATGTGCGGGATGGTCAGCTTGGAGATGAGAAACGGCGCGCGCAGCATCAGCCGCTGCATGAGGTCGTATTTTTCCATGGGAAAATTCTCCACGGAATCGATGTGCTGAATCCCTGCAATATTGGCCACGTATTTGATGGACCCCATCGCCGCAGCATCCGCCACGGCCTTTTCGATCTGACGGTCATCCGTCAGATCCGTCTTGATGAAGCGGACCTTTCCCCCCAGGTCTTTGGCCATGCCGACGGTCTTTTCCCCCTCTTCTTCGTTGATGTCCAGGCCCGCAACCGTCAGGCCGTTGACGGCCGCAACCACCGCCGTTGCCCGTCCGATGCCCGTCCCGGCGCCCGTGACGATGCACACATTGTCCGCATTGAAACGCGCATCCTGCAGCACCAGAATCTGATCCCGCGTGATTTTCGGTTCGCTGATATCCATCTTGCTTCTCCTTTCTCCTGTATGTGAAAACGCATTACCCCTTGTAGCGTCGATAGCCCCTGATCACCCAGGCCGCCGCCCAAGCCGCCGCCACCGGCAGCAAACCGATGCCCACAAAGGGAAGCGGATCCCCCTGCCACGGCTTCAGGTAAAAGGCGACCGCCGCCGGCCAGAGCGCGGACATCACGATGGCCAGCCGCATCCGCCCGGACATCGCCACAAGCTGGTTCACGCGGCGCATGTCGGCGCCGCCTTCCCGCCGACCCCGCCGGGGGAAATAAAGAACCCCCAGAAGGATCAGGATGATGACCAGGATCTCTTGAAACCCCGACATAAAATTCGCTTTCTGAAAATCCCCTGTCCGAATTGGTGTTGCACCACCTGTTCCACCCTTGACGTTCAAAGCAAAATATCGGCATAGCGTCGCTTTTTCAAGGGAATTCTGAATCTTTGAAAAAAGGGTTTACATCCCCTGGCATCTGGAAGATGATGTCGCTCAAAATACTGAAAAACCCCACTTGGCCTATGCAAAAAAATTTTGTATCAAGGAAAAGAGAAACAACCGACACCATCCAGCTCAGTGAGAGGAAAGCATGTCTGAACCCATCCCAGCCACCGAACGCAGCGGCCTGTACCTGACCAACACCTTAACCCGGAAAAAAGAACCTTTCGCTCCCCGCTCCGGGAACCGCGATGTGAAGATCTTCACCTGCGGCCCCTCCATTTACAGCCGGCCGCATATCGGCAATTACCGAACCTTTCTCTACGAAGACCTCCTGGTGCGGCACCTGGGGCATCTGGGCTATGAGGTGGAACGGGTGATCAATTTCACCGACGTGGAGGACAAATCCGTTGCCAGGGCTGAAAAAAAAGGAATTTCCAACGAGGAACTCACCGAACCCAATGCTGAAAAATTCCGGGAGGAGTGCGACATTCTCCGGATCACGCTTCCCGACACCATCCCCAGATCCTCCACCAGCGTGGATCAGGCGGTCAAATTGATCCAGATTTTGATCGAAAAAGGGTACGCCTACTGGCACGAAGGGGATGTGTTTTACGATCCGCTGAAGTTCCCGGAATTCGGAAAGCTCTACGGACTCGATATGAGCCGGTGGCCCAGGAAAAAAGTCCGGTTCCGGAAGGACACCTACGCAGGCCACCGGTGGAACCTGGGAGATTTCATCCTCTGGCGCGGCCGCAAAGGCGACGACGGCATCTTCTGGGATACGGAGATCGGAAAAGGCCGCCCTGCCTGGAACATCCAGGACCCGGCCATGATCACCAAGACCCTGGGCTACGAGATCGATATCGCCTGCGGCGGCATCGACAACATCTACCGGCACCACGACTACAACATCGCGGTGATCGAAGCCATCTCCGGAACGCCGTTCGCCGTCTACTGGCTCCATGGGGAGCACGTGCTGGTGGACGGCAAGAAAATGTCCAAAAGCAAGAACAACGAGATCTTCCTGGAAGACCTCCTGGAAAAATGCGGCTCCCCGGCCCATGCCCGGTTCTTTCTCATCTACCGCCATTACCGGAAAAAGCTCAACCTGAGCGAAAAAAACATCTCGGAGCGACTGGATCGATTCAACGACTTCCGGCGAATGGTCCGGGACATCGAAGATGCCTCGGACGGCCCGAAGGACGACCCGGGCGACGCCCGTCCGGCCATCGACCGACTGGTCGACGGTTTCCGGGGTCATATGAACGACGATCTCGACCTTCCGGGGGCTTTCGATGCCATGCACGCCGCCCTCGCCGATCTGGTGGCCCTGAAAAACGAAGGAAGACTGGGCAGGGAGGCGGCGGCGACGGCTTCGGCCGAGATCCGGAAGATCGACGAGGTGCTGCGTATTCTGTAGCGTATTTTTCACCGGAGATGTCGATTTCCATTTTCCTTGACCCCTTTCCCCGGGATATGTAGGGTAGTGACCAAGACCTTCGGGTCGTCCGGGGTCAAATCGTTTTCAGATCGACGGTCTCACAGCCCAACCACCCCATCATAACAATGGAGAAACGGGTGCTATGCCTTCGCAGCCCAATAAACCGGATTTAGACTGGAGTCAAATCAAGGAAACGGTGATGATGCTCACCCTGGCCGTCTCCCGGATCGAAAAGGCCATGAAGGACGGAGACGATTCCGTCACCACGCTGGCGGATCTGTTCACGTCGATTATGGGCAATGTGGGGAGTATCGGCAAGGCGGCGGACACGCTCGCCGAAAGCCGCGAAAAGGAAACCATCATAATGAATTTCAATGTGGTTTCCAAAAAGATGAACGACGCCATCGTCGCCTTTCAATTTTATGACATCCTGACCCAGCGACTCGCCCACATCTCCAACACCCTGGCGGCCCTGTCCGACCTGGTCGCCGATCCACAGCGATTGTACAACCCCTATGAATGGTTCGGTCTTCAAGAGATGATCAAGTCCAAATACACCATGGACAGCGACCGGGCCATGTTCGATGCGATCATCAACGGGGCTACGGTGGAAGAGGCCCTGAATCTGTCCGAAACCTCACCGGATCAACCATCCGAAGACAATGTCGAACTGTTCGATTAACAACGATGTCTCATAATAATCCGGCGGGCAAAAAGCGGATAAAAACGGAGAAGTGAACAGATGAACGCTGCAACCGGAAGGCGGTTCAAGTTGTTTTTGCGCAGAAGGGCCGGATGGCTGCTGCTGGGGTTGCTGCTGGCTCTGGCAATGGGCTGCGCTTCCAATGACCTTCTCATAAAGCGGGCTGTAGACGGCGACACCGTGGATATTGCCGGACCGGACGGCGAAAGTCGAGTGCGGCTTTACGGCATCGATGCGCCGGAGATGGACCAGCGGTATGGAAGAGAAGCCCGCGGTTTCATAGAGGCCGTTGTCGACAGCGACGATGTGCTGATCGACCCTATGGACCTGGACCCCTATGGCCGCGTGGTGGCGGTGTTGTATGTGGGCGGCCGCAACATCAATCGGGAAATGGTCAAAACCGGTGCAGCGTGGGTGTATCGGCCGTTTTGCCGGGCCGACTTCTGCTCCGAATGGATCGGCCTGGAATCCGACGCCCGGGTCAACCGCCGCGGCCTGTGGTACGATAAAAATCCGATTCCGCCCTGGAAATGGAGGCGACGCTGAGACTTGCCAAATCACTTCCGGACGCGTATACAGGGGCAGATCGGAAGAGCGTCG
>JAABTD010000151.1 GCA_011390065.1 Desulfobacteraceae bacterium | reverse complement strand
CGCCGCCGGCAAACCACTGGAAAAAGCGGTTTCCCGAACTGGAAAAGGAACTCCTGGACACCTATTACCGTTACAAGGGATGGAACGACGACGGCATTCCGACGAAAGAACGCCTTCACGAGCTGGATCTCGATTACGTGGCGGACGATTTCATCAAACGGGGGATCTTGACGGACGGCGACGGGGCGTCCGGGCAGCAGACAGCGAAGGGGGAATGACCGTGGCGGAAGAAAAGAAAAAGAAGATCGTCAAGACCATCAAAATCGATGTGGACAAGTGCAACGGCTGCCGGGCCTGCGAGGTGATCTGTTCCGCCTTCCACGCCGAGCCCAAATACAGCAGCAATAATCCGGCAAGGTCCCGCATCCGGGTGATCCGCGACCCCCTCCGGGACATCTACGTGCCGGTCTATGCCGGCGAGTACGCCGGGGCCGAATGCGCCGGACGGGACAAATACACCATCGATGGCAAGGAATACGACGAATGCGCCTTCTGCCGGGCATCCTGCCCTTCCAGGGACGAATTCAAGGAGCCCGATACCGGCCTCCCCCTGAAATGCGACATGTGCGAGGGCGAAGACGAACCCCTCTGCGTGCAGTGGTGCATCACTGACGCTCTAACCTGCGAAGTGCGGGAAGAAGAGGTGGAGGAAGACGAAGCCGAAGAACAAGAAGAGCTGGAAATCGGTCTGGAAGCCATGGCCGACAAATACGGCAAGCAGAAGATTTTGGACGCCGTGGCCCGGATGTCGAAAAAGGATTGAATGGTTCCCTAAAAAACCCGATATCTGCGCCTGCGGGCGATGATCATCGTTTCGGCCAATGCGCGAGGCAAAACGGCTGCAGCCGGCTTCAGCCGGGTTTGGCTTGTAGCCGGGGGATTCATTCCCCGGCGGCGCCGGCCGGGAATAAATCCCCGGCCTACAAGCTCAACCGCCCTGAAGGGCGCTGAAGTGGCCGAAACGCCGATCAAGGCCCGCCTGCGCGAATCCGTCGTCATTCCGGCGCGCCCCTAAGCAGCATGTCCAACCTTCTCAAAAATCCTTTCCGCATCCGTCAGATGTTTATGGAGATACAGTTCCGCCGGTGAAATTCCGAAACTGTACCCCATGAGCTGGGTGAAATACAGAATCGGCATCCGGGGATGCGCGCCGAATTGCTTTGCCATATCATCCTGACGCGTATCCAGATTGGCATGGCACAACGGGCATGCCACGGCAATGGCGTCCGCCCCCGCCGATTTGGCTTCCTGTATCACGTCGTGGCTTAATTTCACCACAATGTCCGGTTTGGAAAGCGCAAAGGAAGCGCCGCAGCAGATCGTCTTGTACGGCCAGTCGACGGTCGTCACGCCGGTTGCTCTCAGCACATTGTCCATGGTCATCGGATATTCGGCGACATCGAATTCGGTGATTTTCGGAGGCCGGGTTAAAAGACACCCATAGTAACATGCCACTTTGAGTCCTGAAAGATTGCGTTCCACGAGATCCGGAATCCTGGAAACCAGCGGCTCTTGAGAAAAAATCGATAGCGGGTGGGTCACTCTGGCCTCATCGTTGCAATCCTTATGGATGGCATCCACCACTTTTCTTCGGATCTTTTTATCCGTTTTTATGCTGTGCTGAGCGATCTTGAACCTGGAAAAACATGAGGCGCATGGGATGATCACTTCTTCCAGCCCCATTTCGGGCAAAAGCGCCAGATTGGCCATCGGCAATGCGATGGCCATCAGTTGGGAAAGGTTATGGGCGGCGCCGGCGCCGCAGCAAACCCATTTGTCCAGCTCGACCAGCTCAACGCCCAGCGTGTTGCAAACCGCTTTTAACGATCTATCGAACTCTTGTCCCGTCGAATGAAGGGAACATCCCGGATAATACCCGTATTTCATTTCTTTTCCTGTTTTTTCAAACGCTTGCGTATTTTGCGCACGACTCTGCCGCCTTCAAATCTGGGAAGGAGATTGAACTTGTCTTTCTTGAGCATCTTCATTCCCATTGCCATGTCCTCGGTATATTTCCCTGTCTTCAGTTTGAGCATGCCAACCATCCCCAGCTCATAAATCCGCCCAAACAGATTCAGGTTCTGAAGGAAGATCTTGTTGAACTTAAGCACATCCGGGAGCCGGGGTTTCCTCTGTTCGCGAACCATCAGAATTTTTATCGCACTCAACGCCTCGGCAATATCGATGTCCTGAGGGCAACGGGTCGTGCACATCAGGCATGAGGCGCACAGCCACATCGTTTTGCTATTGTAAACGACATCTTCCAATCCCAGCTGAATGGCATGCATGAGCTGTGTCGGCACAAGATCCATTTCATATGCAACCGGACACCCCGTGGCGCATTTGCCGCACTGATAGCAGTAGCTGACATCCACGCCGCCCACCGCGGACACGACATCCGTGAACCGGACGCTGTTTTCATTTATTTGGATCGCGGTTTCATTCATGGTCTATGCGGCCTCCTTCTCTTTGCTCTTTTTGACAATGGCTCTTTCCCCTTCAGGAGGCGGCGGGGGAACAGGCCGGCCGACAAATTTCGTTATCGCCGAAAACTTCGTCGGGCAGACGTCGATGCAGGTTCCGCATTTGATGCACTTATCCTGATCAATGACATGGACCTCCCGTTTTGCGCCGATAATCGCGTCAACGGGGCATCTTTTTGCGCAAATCATACATGCCTGGCACTGATCCGGTTCGATATAATATGACGGCGCTTCATTGAGCAGTTGGGCGATCTCGTCTTCGGTAAAATAACCTTCATATTCTTCCGGATTCAATCGCTGGTTCAACTTCTCCTTTTTCGCTATCTTGATATAGGGAACCAGTTTTTCAACCTGTGCCAGCTTCGAGCCGACCTCGCCGTCGTCCAACCCTTCACTGTTGCCAATAGGACCTAAATCCTTGATGGTCTTTATAAAGCTATTTGTTGACTCGACAAACACATTGGCTTCCGCGCCGGACATGAACTGCATTCTCAATCGATCCGGATTCAGTCCGACGCGCTCCATGATCTTTTTAAACAAAAGCACCATGTTCTGGGTCAGAAAATTGCCATGCGTTGTATAATTGCATTCGTTTAAATGACAGGCGCCGATAAATACGCCGTCCATACCATTTGAGAACGCTCTGAGTACATGCGCCATGTCAACTCTTCCCGAGCACATCACCCGGAGAATTCTCAGATCGGTTGAATATTGCAGTCTGGAAACTCCAGCCAGGTCAGCAGCGCCGTATGCTCACCAATTGCATGCAAAACCCAGTATTTTTGGCTTGAATTTAAGACCCGCACTCATCGTAGGCGCCTTTCCGTGTTTATGGATTAAAATTATGAATCGTTTTAGAGCCTAATTGATGCCGGTTTATGCCGCGGAACTCTTTTTTGCATCGGTCCGCTCGCCATCGGTTAACGCATCAATTTCCGAAATGATCTCTTCATCCGTATAGTGCTTGAGCACAATCGCGCCCGTTGGGCATACGGTATTGCAAAGGCCGTCCCCTTTGCAGAGAACAGGGTTGATGGTCGCCTTTTTACCCCCTTTGGTATCCTTGAGATTCAAAGCACCATAACTGCAGACCTCGGCACATGCCCCACAACCGATGCACATCTTTTCGTTTATTGCACATACGGACCCGGATGCGGTGACAATATCATTCGATAGCAGCGTCAGCACTCTTCCTGCGGCCCCATAGGCCTGATTGATCGTTTCCTGTATAAATTTGGGATAATGCGCCATGCCGCACAAATAGACGCCATCGGTCGCAAAATCGACCGGACGCAGCTTTACATGCGCCTCTTTGAAATAACCGTCGGGGCTTAGGCCGACCTTGAACAATCCGGCAATTTCCCGGGTTGCCTTTGAGGGAATAACGGCCGCGGCCAGGGAAAGACCATCCGCATCGATGGACACCTTTTTCTTCAAGGTTCTATCCGTCACGGTAATTCTCAGGGATCCCTTGCCGGTTTCTTCAACCACGGGTGGGTCCTCCGGTACGTAACGGATGAACCGCACCGCCTTGCCCCTTGCTTCCCGATAAAAATCCTCGTTGAATCCATATGTCCGAATGTCTCTATACAGAACATAAATATTTATCTTTGGATTGATCTTCTTCAACTCGAGGGCATTTTTTACGGATTCACCGCAGCATACGCGACTGCAGTAATTTCTTTCTTCATTTCTGCATCCGACGCACTGAATCATGACCAGATTCCGGGCATTGACAAGCGTCTTATCTCTTTCGGCGATCCTGGCTTCCAGTTGGAGCTGGGTCATGACCCTCTCGTGTTGGCCATAGAGATATTCAGTCGGCGTGTAAACATCGGCGCCGATCGCAAGAACCGTCGCTCCATGCGCTATCGTTGTCTCACCTCTATCGGATGCAACCGTCGTCACGAAATTGCCAATGTAGCCATCCGCCTGCGTAATCTCAGCATTATGGTATACATGGATCATCGGATGCGCATATATTTTCCGGGTCAAATGGTGCAGGTAGGCCTGGACATCCATGCCGTCCAAGGTTGAATGAACCTTCCGTGCGGTTCCGCCAAGTTCTTTTTCTTTTTCGATAAGATGAACTTCGTGTTTCTGACCGGCGATGGAAAGCGCCGTCGTCATGCCCGCGACACCGCCGCCGACAACCAGCGCCGCTTTGTTTACCGGCAAATCGAATTCCTGCAATGGCTCCAACCGGGCCACCCTGGCCACCGACATCCGGATGATATCCTTTGCCTTGGCCAGCGCATCTTCCATCTCTTTCGTATGCACCCAGGAATCGTGCTCCCGGATATTCGCCATTTCGAAATAGTATTGATTGATTCCGGCTTCGCGAAGCGTATCTCTGAACAACGGTTCGAGCGTTCTCGGCGAGCACGCGGCCACGACGACCCGATTCAATCCCTTTTCTTTTATCGTATCCGTTATCTCCCTTGCGGAATTTGTCGCGCAAGAGAAAAGCTGCTCCTGAGAATGAACGACATATGGCAATTCCTTGCAGTATTCGACGGTGTCGGGAACGTTGACCACCCTGCTGATGTTGGCGCCGCAGTGGCAGACAAAAACCCCGATTCTCGGTTCTTCTTCGGATACGTCCTTTTCTTCCGGATATGTTCTTTCCGTGGAAAGCTTGCCGCGTCTGTAATTCAACAGTTCGCCAATCCGTGAACCGGCGCCGCTGGCGCTGAATACAGATTCCGGAATGTCCAGCGGGCCTTGCAGGCCGCCGCTTACGAATATGCCCGGCTGGGTCGTCTGCATGGGATTGGCGGGATCCAATTTGGCGAATTCATGATCGCTGAGTTCGATGCCGTATGTATCCGCGATGTTCTTCACATCCGCGGGAGGCGTCAACCCCACACTCAATACCACCATATCGAACTCTTCTTCGATGAGTCCCGCTTCAGGCGTCCAGTATTTGATGACGACATTCTTGGTCCCGGGCATTTCCTTGCCTATGGTTACATAGCTTTTAATGAACCGAACACCCGGAAGATTTTCAGTCCTCTGGTAAAACCGCTCGAAATCCTTTCCGAAGGAACGAATATCGTTATGGAATACGACGCATTCGGCTTCAGCGTCATGGTCTTTTGTAAGAATCACCTGTTTTTGGGCATACGTACAGCAAACACCGGAGCAATAACTGTTTCCACCTTCAGTCGCCTGCCTGGATCCCACGCATGAAATCCATGCCAGCTTACGCGGATGCTTCAGATCTGTTTTGCGCAGTATTTCACCACCATACGGACCGGTTGCGCACAACATACGCTCATAATCCATACTGGTAACGACATTGTCATATTGACCGTAACGGTATTCCGCTTTCAGCTTGGCGTCAAATGGCTCGATGCCCTGGGCAAGGACGATGGCGCCTGCTTTTATCTCTATTTTCCCGGCTTCCTGCTTTAAATCAATCGCATTGTTTTTACATACATTTTCACAAATTTTGCATTTTTTCTCCTTCAAATACAGGCAGCTCTCGTCAATATAGGCGACCAGGGGAACGGCCTGTGCGAAATAAATGTGAACCGCTTTATTATCCGATATCTCCTGATTATATTCGTCGGGATACTTTACAGGACAATATTCCACGCACGTATTGCACCCCGTGCATTTGTCCTCCTTGATATATCTGGGTTTCTTGGTCAATGATACCGTAAAGTTCCCTGCCTCCCCCTCAACGCTTTTCACTTCCGTGTAGGAAAGAACTTCAATGTTTGGATGCCGGCCGACCTCGACCAGTTTGGGCGCCAGAATTCACATGGAGCAGTCGTTGGTCGGGAAGGTTTTGTCCAGTTGGGCCATGTGGCCGCCGATGCTCGGCGCTTTTTCCACCAAACAGACCTTGAAACCGGAGGCGGCAAGATCCAGGGACGCCTGAATGCCGCTGATCCCGCCGCCGACAACCAGCACATCGGCAAAATCGCGGTTTCCCAATTGGTTGAAGCCTCCCTGCAAAACGGGTTCCGGAATCAGTTCGTTTCCCACTTTTCAATTACCTCGTCGTTGGATGAAAGGCCGCCCCACGGATAGAGCGGCCCCCAAAATAGCAATTTCCCAGCCCGTCGGGGCGGGGCTTGACATCGCATGGGCGGTGGTTCGGCCTGAAAATGGCGCCGCCGCTATCCATCGCCCGGAGTCATTCATGGCTACAAAATGACTGTAATATAGCTTTAGGGATTTTCCCCGGGTTTGTCAAGAAAAAATCCGGAGGAAAATGTGTTCGGATTCAACCTTGAATTGGACCTCTAAAACCTTTACTGTCCGATTGACCGGATGGGGCCGTTCGATTTTATACGATTTTTTTTAATTTTGTTTTTGACAGATTGGAAAAATAGTCATACTATATGTGGAGTTGAGAATACCCGTCGATTGAAATGGGCGGGCAGTCCGGTTTTCCTGCTGAAGGCGATCCCACTCGTCGTTGATGGAGCGGCGCTGGTAAGTTCGGGGGACGGAAAATTTTTTAGTTTAAAATTAGGAGGATGCCATCATGGCAGAAGGTGTTGTGAAGTGGTTTAGCGACAAGAAGGGGTTCGGTTTTATTGAGCAGGAAGACGGGCCGGATGTGTTCGTCCATCATTCGGGCATCAGCGGCGCGGGTTTTAAAAGCCTCACCGAAGGGGCCCGGGTGACCTTCGAAATTGAACAGGGGCCGAAAGGTCCATCGGCAAAGGATGTTACCATCCTCTAAAGCGACGATGATCTGAAAGCCAAAGGGCGGGGCGGTCGAATCGGACCCTCCGCCCTTTTTATTTTCCCACCATTTCCTGAAGTCGCGCCGCATTCAGCGGCGCATATCCCGCCTCGTCGTTGTCGAAGTAGCAGAAGATCTCCCTGCCCATTGCCGCCCATGAAGAAAAGGCGCCGACCCACCCGGCCAGCGTCTGGACATCGTAGCTCCCGCCGTAGTTTTCCTCCGGGCCATGCAGCCGCAGATAAACGAAATCGCCCGGCGTTTCTTTTGCCGACGTTTCCCCGGCCATGTCGAAGATGCACAGGGCGATGCCCCGGCCGTGCATGATGTCCAGGGATGCGTCGTTGATCCAGGAGGGATCCCTGAACTCGAACACATACCGGTGACCTTCGGGCAGCGCTTTGACGAACCGCCGGAACCGGTTTTCGTTGAAGCGCCATTTGGGCGGCAACTGAAAAAGGATCGGCCCCAGTTTGTCCCCCAGCAGATCGATGCGATCCAGAAAGGAGGGCAGGGTCAGTTCCGGATCCTTCAACTTTTTCATATGGGTGATGAACCGGCTCGCCTTGACCGAAAAAATAAACCCCGCGGGCGTCGAATCCCGCCAGTCCATCAGTGTTTTTTCTGACGGCAGCTTGTAGAAGGAGTTGTTGATCTCCGTTGTCGTGAAATGCCGGGCGTAATGGGCCAGCAATTCTTTGTTCGGCGTCTTCTGCGGATAAAAAGGCCCCTTCCAGTGGTCGTAGTGCCAGCCGGAGGCGCCGATATGGATCTGGTCGGCGTGTTTCATGTGTGATCCTCTTCTGTTTTCAAAGCCATTGCCGCGCGGGAGTGAACTCCCATGCTATTATGTGCCGTCCCTACGGGACTGAAAATTGCAAAAAATGTCCTGTAGCGACATCAAAAATAGCGTGGGGATTCATCCCCTCGCGGCAAAAAGCTAAACGGTAAAAACAAAGTTTACCGTACCATATCCGGTCTGAAATTGAAAAGAGTGATCATCCGTTTGTGGTTGCCCTTGGATGCCGTCGATGCTATGGGAGGTAAACCCGATACAGCCATAATTGTTTATTTTTATTTCAGGAGACGCGTATGCCCGAACCATCTTCGACACCTTCCGACGCCCTGCGGGCCGCCCTTCTTGTTTTCCTCTCCAGTCCTGAACATGAAGCCTATCTCAACCAGGTCGCCCGGATGGTTTTCAAAACAGCGACATCGACCCGTCTGCCGTCGCGGGCCGTTGATTTGCCGTCGGAAAAAGCCTTTCCGGAAAACGTCGTGATCGACGAAATCCGGTCGGCCCTGGTCGAATTTCTGATGGAAAGAGAATCGATCCAGAAAGCGATCCTGTGTCCGGACGCCCACAACCCGGAAGGATTCCTGCGCACCGCCTTTATCCGGCACTGGATCGACCGCGTTCGGCGGACCGGGGACGATGCGTTCCGGGACCTTCGGGACTACGTCATGCGGGTGATGCGGGAAGACGATCGATTCTATCGGTACATGCGGGGCAAAGAGGCGCTGTACAGCCTGTGCGAGCGCAATCCCACGCTTCAACCGCTGTCGGACGACGACCTGTTCGAGATCCCGTTTCCAAATGATATCGTCCAGGACCAGTCCCTGAAAGCGATCAAACGGATCACGGTGATGCCGCCGCTGGGGATCCATTTCTGGCATTCGGTTACGGAGATGTACGGAACGCCCCGCGCTTGGGTCCCGTTGAATTCGCTGGTTCGATGGCTGCTGATCCATACGGCGTCGCCGGAGGATCGGCCCGCGTTCGGGGATTTTGAAACCGTCGGCGGATATGTGTCCGACGAGGCGACCCGGCCCGACCGGCGGTATTTCGATCCCGGCCGGGTGGCGGAATTCGCCGGGTTGTTTGCGAACCGGCTCAAGGACCCGCGGAAGCCCTCTTTCTTTCTTTGTTACTGCCGCATGATGACGCCCGGGGAAATGGCCGGGACCCTGGGATATGCGGAACAAACGGCGCGCAACCATATCAAGGAAACCGACGCGATGCTGAAGACATTTCTTCGGGACCTGCCCTGGCTGTCCCCGCCGGATCTGAACGACGAAGCCTTCAGCTTTTTTTTGGAATCCTTGTGTCGGATTTTGGAAAAAACCGTTCCATCCGCGTAAGGGATAGTAGAAATCAAAAATCAACCCGGCAACCGTATGGACATGGGGTCGCCCAGGTCCGGACGGCGCCGACGTTTTTACGAAAGGGAATCCGCCATGGCAACGCGAAAAGCCTCGCTCCGCACCGCCAGACAGTACCGCACCTGCCCGCCCCGCCATATCCGCAAAGATCCCATACACAAAAAAGCGTTCGCGTTCCACAAGCGCATCTGCCCTTATTGTCGCGAAGCCCCCGGCGCCGGCCTCCAGCCCTGGGCCGCGATGGTGGAGGGCCTCCGCCGGGCGGCCGGAGCCCATTGGCAGGTTGAGGACCGCCCGCCGGCGCCCGGCCAGCTCCGCCATATCCGGCCGGATCTGGCCCGGTGGCGCGACGGTTTTTTCTATAACCCGCCTCTGGTTCTGCTGCTGGAGGATCTGTCGCTGTCTCCGCGGGTGTTTCGGGTGGCCCAGACCTTCCATGACCTCCATCTGGCGGGGCCCGGGGATCTGATTCTGCCCGAGGACGAATCCCTGTCCGAAGGATGGTTCGTCGAAACCTGGCACACCTATGCGCTAAAGGGGGCGGACCTGGGACGGTACGTGGGCGGCGTATCGCCGGATCTGTTGTCGGCGGTCCTGGCCATGGCAGCCGACCCGGCGGCGGCGCCGGAGTGGGCGCCGCTGCCCCGGCCCATAACCGACGACCAGGACCCGAGACGCTATTTCCGGGAACTGGAAGCGGCGGTGGCCCGCGCCTTTGCCGCGCCTTCCGTTGAAGCGATGCTGGAAAGCGGCGCGGCGCCGGCGCTTCATCTCGAAAACCTGACCGTCCGGGAAATTCTGGACCGGCTGGACCGGATCGCGCCGGATGGTTACCTGGAAGAGGCGCCGGAGGATGCGATGGCGGTCCTGGCCGCCCTTCGGTTTCCACCGGAGCGCCTTCCCCTGGCGGCTCAAGACGCCGATGGGCCGGTCCTGTCCGTCAATTTGATCACCTTTAAAGGCAAAAACCTCGCGTCGGCGGCGCCCTTGCCGGCCCGGATTTTTGATCGGATGAGGGATGCCGATGCCCTGACGGTGGACGGCCGCGTCGCCGACCTGCCCGTGGACTTGTCGGGGTCGCGGTTCTTCGCCTTTTTGACAACCGGATCGAAAGCGTTTCTTTCGCCCGCGTTCCAGGAATGGGATGAAGAGACCGGGAGCTTTCTGGTCGGTTTCGATCTTCCCGATGAAGACGCCGATGGGGCGCTCTACATGGCCGTGGTCCATGAGGCCGGGGAAGCGGGGCCGGGGGAGGGCGGCGATGATTGAAAAGGATTTCAAACGGCTGGCGTTTCTATCCCGGTGCGAAACGTCCCTTACAAACGCCCTGTGCCGGACCGGGCCGGTCGGTTTCGGCGACCGTTCCCCGGAAGAGAACCTGGCCTGCGTCACTAGTCTTCGCCAGGCGCTGGCGGATCGTCCGATCCTCCGGAAGTTGTTCGACCACTTTCTGGTCGTCCAGCGGTTGCTGCACCCGACACGACTGCCGGCGGACTGGTGGGCGGCGGTGCTGGCGGACATCCCGGTTTCGGCGCATCCGGTGGGCACTGAAACCGGGCCGACGGGCGTCTGGCGGGATGTGCCCGTTCTGATCGCCGACAGCCGGACCTGTTATGCGCGCCGCTTCATCATCGCCGTTCTGCCCGGCGGCGCCGATGCGGGATCGGCCGATGGCCCCGTAACGTGGCCCGAATGGGCGGACCCGCTGTTGTCGGATGGATCCAAAGCGGCCATCGTGGATGCGGGCGCCGCCTGCGCCGATCTGCTGCCCGACGCGTCTTTCCGGCGGTTTTTCCTCTTTCCGCTGGTCCCGCCCAATGGCCGAATCCAGATCACCGGCCGTTCCCTGGGGCTTCCCCTGGCGCTGGGGTTTCTGTCCGCCGCGGAAGATGCGCGGCTTCCCGAGGATATCGCCGCCACCGGCGCCGTATCGGCCGGCGGGGCCGTTTTGCCGGTGGGCGGAATGGCGGTCAAACGGCGGGCTTCGATGGACAATGGATTCACGGCCCTTTTGTGTCCATCGGAAAACGCCCGGCTGATGGCGGCGAAAACGCCGCCGCTGCCGCTGCCGGTCGCGGATCTGCGCCAGGCCTGGATGATCGCCCGGCTTTACGAACCGGGCCGGGCGGACCGCCTGATCCGGTTTTCAATGGCGCTGCGGGACCCCCGATCCCTTATCGAGGCACTGGATGAGGTGGATCCGGAATGGCTGGAGTGGGCCCGCCGGCAGGGGTATGCGCGGCCGGCGTCCGAGGCGGTTTTGCGGACCCCGCGACTGCTGACGGCTTTGACCGACCGGCTCGAAGGGTTCGCCCGCCGGAGCGATACGGCCCGGGCCGATGCCGCGGCGGCCCTGTTGCCGCCGGAGCGGTTCGATTCGGGCCGGGAGGACGCCTCCTTGTCCGCGTTCCGCTGGTGCGCCGCCAATCTGTCCATCGCCAACCACCGGGGGCGGATTTCGGCGGCGGCCGACTGGACCCGGCGCGCCGGTCGATTCCTCGATGCGGCCGGCCGGGCGGACATCCCGGCCGTGGTCGACTATTTCAATCACATGTTCGTCGCCCGTCACAACCGGTACCATTTCCGGCCGGAACCCCCCGGCGAGGTCCGCCGCTATCTGGACCTTCTGGAACGGCAGTATGCGATCCAGTGCGAATTCCGCTGTCCCACCCATCCGGTTCTGGGGCGTCTCTACGGGTCCATTTCCCAGAATTACGGGTTTTGCGGTCCCGGTTTTCTGGAACGGATGTGGGGATATTGCGAAAAAGCCCGCCGCGCCCTGGGGGAGGGGACCGTGCCCGAGTTCAAAGAAGAATGGGCGCGACACTACAACTACATGACCTACGCGCTCCTGGACGCCGGGGACTGGAAAAGGGCGGCCGCGATTTTCTTCACCTATCTGGAATGCGACGACCCGGATGCGATTTTCGGGAGACTCGGCGATTTCACGCCCTGGGAACACGCCCTGACGGCCCGGCTTCTGGCCGAGACCGGCGGCGCGGAGGCGCCCCGGTACCTGGACTGGTGCAACGCCCATTTGAAAACGCCGCCGGGAACCGAGCATCCCTGGCAGCTCTGGTGCGTCAATCTCGGGCGGATCGCCGCGGCCCAGGGGGCGGAGGCGACCGCCGAGGGGTGGTTCCGGAAAGGAGATCGG
>JAABTD010000150.1 GCA_011390065.1 Desulfobacteraceae bacterium | reverse complement strand
TGTCCCCGATGAAACCGAAAAGAAGATCGACGCCCTGACCAGGCTGATCAGCAAAGCCGAGGATCAGGAAGCCGCCATCAAGAAACTCGAAGAAGCAGAAAGTCTGGCCCGCAAAAATCTGACGGAGGCTGAAAAGCTGGCGTCAGCGGCGGATAATGACAAGAAGGCCGCCGAAAAAGCCCTTGCCGAGGTGAAGGACGGCCTGGTGAAACTCCGGGCTGATTTTGCCGAACGCAGGCAGGCCGTCTCTACCAAACTCCTGCCGCTTGGCATTGCGGACATCCCTGAAACGGACATTTCATCACTGATCGACACCCTCAGAGCGCGGCTGAAGGCGTGGCAGGCCCAGGTCAAGAAAAAGGCGGACATCGAGAAACAGATTGCCGACATCGACAGCGAGGTGAAGCGGCTGGATGCGGTTATCGAAACGCAAAGCGCCGCTCTGGCCGAAAAGCTGGGGCGCCTGGGTGCTTTGAAAAAGGAACACACCGCTGGAAGTGATGAGCGTGCTGCACTGTACGGCGACAAGAATCCCGACGATGAGGAGCGCCGTTTAAACAAGGCGATTTCTGATGCCGAAGGCGCCGAAAAGCAGGCCAGAGAACGGCACAATAAGCTCCAACAAAAATGGAATACCGCGAAGGCCCATGTCGAATCTCTGAAGAAACGCATCGAGCAAAGAGAGCCGGAACTGAAAGGTCTTGAAACCGAATTCTCCGCGGCGCTCGCGCCCGTTCGTTTTTCAAATGAAGAGCAGTTTTTGGCGGCCAGACTTCCCTCTGAACGGAAAGCTGAGCTGGCGGCTACGGCCAAGGATCTGGATGAGCGTCAAACAGATCTGAAAGCCAGGCATAAGGATCGGGAAACGCGTTTGACCACGGAGATGGTCCGAAAGATCACCGACAAGTCGCTGGAAGAACTCGAGCCACAATTCAAAGAGCACGAGGAAGCCCTGAAAGAGCTGCGGGACATCATTGCCGGTCTCAAACACAAGCTAAGTGAGAATACGGCTGCAAAAGAGCGGATAAAGGAAAAGCAGACAGTTATCGAAGCCCAGAGAAAAGAGTGCCGCAGGTGGGAAAATCTGCACGAATTGATCGGCTCCGCGGACGGCAAGAAGTACCGCAATTTTGCCCAGGGGCTGACCTTCGAAATGATGATTGGTCACGCCAACCGGCAACTGCAGAAAATGACCGACCGCTACTTGCTGGTCCGGGACGACGCTCAGCCCCTGGAACTCAACGTGGTCGACAACTATCAGGCGGGGGAGATTCGGTCCACGAAGAACCTTTCCGGCGGGGAGAGCTTTATCGTCAGCCTGTCCCTGGCGCTGGGGTTGTCCCATATGGCCAGCAAGAATGTCCGGGTGGATTCGCTGTTCCTGGATGAAGGCTTCGGCACCCTGGACGAGGAAGCCCTCGACACCGCTTTGGAAACCCTCGCGGGCTTGCAGCAGGACGGCAAGCTGATCGGCGTCATTTCACACGTGCCCGCCTTGAAGGAGCGGATCAGCACGCAGGTCCAGGCAACACCTCAAACCGGTGGCAGAAGCCATATATCCGGGCCTGGATGCGGTAGTGTCGGCCCAGTTTAGCGTAGCTGGGGTTTCGAGAAGATGGTTAAGAGCAAGGAGACAAGATGAGTAAGAAAATCAGTGGTGCCGAATATCCTCTCTCGAAAATATTCAGCTCCGATTTTGATTATGTAATACCGTCGTATCAGAGACCGTATGCGTGGACAGTGGACCAAGCGTCCGAGCTGTTTGACGACCTATATGATTTATACACTTCCAAAAGCTTGAAAATATCACAGGGATTCACAAAGTATCACAATCCTTCCCGCCAGGATGCCAACTCATAAATTGACCTGACCTCGTCAGTCTCCACCTTGAATAGCGCTCAAAAGCCTTGTTCGTACTGTGCATGGTCGCCCGCTTGATCTGCTCAGGGGATGCGACTTTCCGAAGCGCCAGGGCGGAACTATGTCTTGTGCCTCCATACAGGTCAACGCCTTCAATGCCCAAATCGTCACACGCCTTTTTCCACCATTTATAAAGGTACCGGGGACCGAACTTTTCCCCGTTCTTGACGCCGGATTCCTCGAAAGGTCCCGTGCGTCTGAAAACTTTCCGAATTGAGCTTTCGTATTAACTGTGGTAATTCGTTAAATGAAACGCCACGAATTCAAGAAATATGGCGCTCACCGCAATAGAAGGGTTCATCACCATATGAGTTTACAAAAAATCACATTAGATTTGCCAGAAAATTTATACATCCGCCTGCAGCAAGCCGCTCAGGCCACAAAGCAACCACTCGATCAAGTGATTCTTCGAGCCGTTCAGATGGGCAGCCCGCCCGGATGGGACGACATCCCGGCTGAATATCAAGCGGATATAGCGGCATTGGAACGTCTCGATGATCGTTCGCTGTGGCGCATCGCCCGCTCTCGCCAGTCTCATACGGATTTTGACCAATATCAGGATTTGCTTGATAAGAATCGAGAGGGAACGATTTCAGACGCCGAACGTCAAGAGTTGCGGGATTTAAGAGCTGAATCCGATCTTTTCATGCTCCGGAAAGCCCATGCGGCCGCCTTGCTCAAGTGGCGGGGGCATAAAATTCCCCCGGCGGAAAAGCTCTAGCGGATCGAATGGGCGTTTATATTTCGCCAACATTGCGGTCGCAACTGATCGAAGTCGATAACCAGCATTGCGCCTACTGCTACACCCGCGAGGCAACGATTGGCCAGCCCATGAGTGTTGATCACGTGTTCCCGGTTTCTTTGGGAGGAGAAACGACTTTCGGTAATATGTGCTTCTGTTGCCGACGCTGCAACGAATTCAAAGGCACGAAAATAGACACAACCGACCCCCTGACCGGCGAGACCGTGAGGCTGTATCATCCAAGACGGGATATTTGGCAAGATCATTTCGCATGGGATGAAACAGGAACCCTGATTCTCGGTTTAACGGCTGTAGGACGGGCAACGGTGGTTGGTTTGAACATGAACGACGTAGTTACGGTTGACGCCCGCCGTCGATGGGTTGCCGTGGGATGGCACCCGCCGGATTTATGATAAAACCCGAACCAGAAAATTTTAATTTTCAATATATCTAAATATTTATATCTTTCTACATTTAACGCAATCAAACTAATTTTCGATGAAAATCGAATCCATCCACCTAAAAAATTTCAAATCGTTCCAAGACGCCGAACTGTCCGATCTGCCGAATTTCTGTGTGATCGTCGGCGCGAACGGCGCCGGAAAATCCACGGTCTTCCAGCTCTTCGGCTTTCTGCGCGACGCCATGACCAGCAACGTAAACGCGGCCTTGGCCAAATTGGGGGGAAGCCTCGGCTTTAAATAGGTCCGCAGCACAAATTCCCATGGACCGATTGAGATCTAGTTGAAATTCCGCACCAGGCCGGACAGCCCGTTGATCACTTACAAATTTTCAATTCTAATTTGTGTTGACATTCTCCACCATAGATGGTCTTTGGTTTCTACCAGCAGCAAACTTCCTTCCAATATCTTATGTCCTTGCGAAGCAGCATAAATAGTAGAAAGGAGATAAATTGTTTAAAATTCTATTTTCTGTTTTTCTGATTCTTCCAAATTTGGCTAGCGCAGAGCCCAATATCGGCGAGAAGAATTATACCTTATCATGTCATAAAGCAGGAGACATTGAAATTGGCATGCAAGTCGAAGCAGTTTATTCAATCATCGGCAAAGATAATACTAAGTTGACGGATTTATATCTCGAAGGTGCATTTTCTCCTGCCATGGAAATTTACTACGAGGATATTCAATCTTCTCAAACCCCCTCATTGGTTGCCGAAATTTCTACCCAGAAAACACCTCATGCCTATAATATCGATCGCATCACGGTCTACGATCAAAGATTCAAAACAAAGGAAGGTATAGGAGTCGGCGCCACCCTTGGTGATGTTAAACAATTCTATAGAGTAGACCGGATGGGATACGGCGAAGGCACTGCATATGCCATAGTCGGAAGTCTTTGCATGAGTTTCGAACTACCATCAGTTTGGTATGACGTATTGAATTCGGCCCGTACCGCCGGTTTGGATTTGATGCCGGACACTGCAATTATTACCTCAATCTTAATATTATGACAAGTTAAGCTCCAAGGCGGTCACACATAGTCCCCTGAGGCTTTTAAATCAAATGCGCGCAATCTTTCGCGCTGGACTCATACCTTTTTCAATGCAGCCCCGCCAACGGAGATAGAACATTTGAAGCGCCGCGGCGCCGCCGCTTCAAAGGCGTTGCACAACTCGGCGGCCCAGCCCATCTCGCCGCACTCGGATGAGCGCCGCGTCGTCGAGCGTCATCATTTTAATTATTGAAAACAGGTTGGATACGGCATGGAGATAAGGAGAAAACCCATGCGACGCATACTGCCCTTATTGATCGTAGCGTTGCTGACCATCGGCTGCGCCGTGCTGACGCCGTCTCAACGGGCGGAGATCGAAAAATTCGGCAAGGCGGCGGCGTCATTTCAAAATCAGCGCTCGGGTCCCCTTTCCGTCGATTTTCAATGTCAGCGGCCGCTCCAGCCGTACATGTCTCAAATATCGCGTCTCGTTGACCGCCGGCTGCGAAGCCAGCCAGTCCCAGTCGATGAATCCCTTTCCGGTTTCCGGCACCGTGATGTAGGGAATGCCCTGGGAAGTGATGTTGTTGAAAAAATGGGATCCCTGGGACGGATCGGCCCTGAGCTGGGCCACGGCGGCTTCCACCATCGCCCCCACTCCTGAAATATCGCTCCACGTCACTGGAATGCCCAGCCACCGGTCGGCGGTGCCCCAGCGGCCGGGCCCGATGAGAAGATATTTCCGGCCTTCCCGGACCAGCTCGCGGTTGATTTCTCCGACCTGGTCCGCCTGGAGAACCGTTCGGCCCGGATCGAAGTCCTCGGGCTTGACGTAGACGATGTCCCGGATTTCCCGGTAGACCCCGTTGCCCAAGGCGCTTTCCGAATAGCACACGGCGTCCGGGATCTCCTCTTCTGAAATCTTCACCTCCATGTTCCGCTGGCTGATGGCCATGGGGCGGATCTGAAGCAGGGAGAACTCCGGTCGATCCCCCTTTTTTTCCGGCAGGTTCATGGCGAATTCAATCTCCACCGGGCACCCCATCCCTTTCCGCCCCATATGGAGGATCTCGGAGATGATGGCCGGCAGCGGGATGTCGTTGTATTTGACGATATTGGAGAAAGTGAGCACCCAGTGGCCATCCGGCGCCGCCGCGTCCCGGATGCGGTGATCCTGGGGATCGTATGCGCCGGACAGATACCGCACCGGCCCCAGGTTCCGGACCTCGGGATCATCGATCTCCAGCCGGGCCAGGGTCTTGTCAGCCCGGCAGCCCAGATCGACGGCGCAATCCTCGATCTTCAGCGCGTAAAACTGCCGCTGGGAATTCTTGAGGATATCTTCCACCGTGGAGAATTGGGGCAAAAACTGAGGGTAGTTGGGGGAAAACCGAAGGGCCGTGCCCCCCTCCACCACGGTTTTGCCCAGGCCGAAGGCCAGATGGACGATCCCCTCTTCCGGCTTCATGTAGGAAATGGGGTAAAAATTGTAGGATTGGGCCACCCCCGAGATGCCCGGGTAAAAATATTTGCCGTAGCGCCGGCCCGTCACCTGCTGGAGGATCACCGCCATCTTATCGTCCTCGACCCGTTGCTGGGTGGATCGGGAAAAGGAACGGGATCTCTCGAAGTAAGTGGAGGCGCAGACCAGCTTGATGGCGTCGATCAATTGGGTCAGGCGGACCTCTGGCTCGGGGTGGTTGTTGGGAATCATGTAGGTGTTGTAGATCCCGGCCCGGGCCTGGAACTGGGCGTCTTCCAGCAGGCTGGACGACCGGACCGCCAAAGGCGCCGTCACATGACGCAGAAACAGGGACAGATGCTCCCGCAGCCAGCCCGGAAACCGGGCGTCAAGAAACAGTTGTTCCAGACGGGCGTCGCTGTCAAATCCCGAAATGTATTCCTTCAGGTTGTTTTCGGCCACCAGGCTCTCGAAACCTTCGGTGGAGATCACCAGGGTCCGGGGCACGGTAATGTCCACGTCCGGGAACTGCGCCGACAGCTCCGGCGTCTTTTTCAGCAAATAGGTCATGAAGGCCAGTCCCCGGGCCTTTCCCCCCAGCGACCCCTTGCCGATTTTGATGAATTCGGTCTCGGGGTCGAATTCTTCGGACCTGAAGTCGGTGACCACGCCCCGCTGGCGCCCTTTGCGCCGATCCCGGATCCGGCCCACCAGGTAAGATTTGATCTGGGAGACGTCATCGAAATCCGAGGTTTTGACCGGTCGGAGGTGGGATGCCAACTGAATTTCGGAACGGGCCATGAGCCAGGAGGAAAAATGGTTTCGGGCCGCATGGTAGAGGATCGATTCGTCCGGGATGGTTGGGAGAATCTTTTCCATGGCGCGGAGATTGGGGGCCCTGGCCAGTTCAACGCCGTCGGGCGAGCGGAAGATAAAATCGCCGAAGCCCAGATAGGTCCGCATGAACGACCGGATATCCATGTGGAGGGTGGGGGAATTCTTGTCCAGAAAGACCGCGCCGCAGGCTTCGGCCCGCTGCCGGTTCTCCTCCTCGGAACTGAGCACCAGCATGGGGAGGTTCTCGGCGTCCTGTCGGATATCCGTTAAGAGGGTGAACCCGGCCGCCGGATCGATCTCCCCGTTCCGGGGAAACCGGACATCCGAGAACACGCTGAGGAGATACGGCTTGTACCGGGCGTAGAGGTCCCAGGCCTCTTCATACGTGGCGGCCGTGAGGATTTTGGGACGGGCCCGCATCCGTAGAATCCGGTGCTCTTCGTTGAGAGACTCCTCCATGACGGCGGTGGTCTGGCTGACCACCTCTTTGTAGAGCATGGGCAAAAGGGAGGAGCGGTACAGGGGAGAATCTTCCACCAGAATGATGACGCGGACCCGGGCCCTTCGGGTGTCGTAGGCCACGTTCATCCGGTCTTCCACGCTTTTGATGATGGCCAGCAGCAGATCGGTGTTGCCCAGCCAGACGAAGGTCTGGTCGATGAATTGCTGATTTGATGAGATCCGGACCGCCTTCTGCGCCATGACCAAATGGGTCAGGAGGAAGACCGGCAGGTTTTCGTAGGTCTCTTTGACCGTCTTTGCAAACTGGGCCGGGTCCATGTCGTCGAGCCGGGGCATGGTCAGAATCAGGTCGAACCGCTTTTCGGCCAGGGCGTCCAGGGCCTCTTCGGTGTTGGATACCCAAGTCAGCCGGGGCGGTCGCGTCAGGTTGAGCCCCCGGTATTCATGGATGATCCGCTCGGCCAGCCGGCCGTCCTCCTCCATGATGAAGGCGTCGTAAGGGCTGGAGACCAGGAGGATCTCGCTCACCCGGTTGGCCATCATCTCTTCGTAGACCTTGAAGGAGAGATCGAAATCGTCGGTGATGTGGATGGGTCCTTTGTGCATGCGGCGCTCCCGGCGGTTGCAGGTTGTCGTTGCCGAATGATGCCGTTTCGAACTGCGCCCTGTCAACTGCGAATCACAAAAAGGGGTTGCAAAAATTCACGGTTTCGGTAAACGTAGGCCCCGAAAAGCGTGGGACGGCCCCCCCGATTCGGCCGTCCCGGCGAACCGATAAGGAGTGAAACAGTTTATGGAATACAAAGGCAACATCATCCGGCCGCCCAGCGAGGCGGACAGCATTCTGCTCCAGGTCACCCTGGGGTGTTCCCATAATAAGTGCCGGTTCTGCGGCACTTATCCCGACAAGCGCTTCGCCATCAAGTCGGACGAAACGATCATGGCGGACATCGCCTACGCCGCCAGGCATTTCAAGCGGCAGCGACGGGTCTTTCTGTGCGACGGCGACGCCCTGATCATTCCCCAGAAGCGGTTGCTCAAGATCCTGAAGGAGATTCAGGCCCAACTGCCCTGGGTCACCCGGGTCGGCGTTTACGCCAATACCAAGAGCATCAGGATGAAAACCCCCGAAGAGCTGGTCCAGCTCCGGGACCACGGCCTGGGCATCGCCTATATGGGCCTGGAGACGGGCGACGACGTCACGCTCAAGGCCATCAACAAGGGCGCGTCCGCCGAGACCATGATCGCCATGGGCCGCAAGGTCCGGGAGGCCGGCATCAAGCTTTCGGTGACGGTGCTGCTGGGCATCGCCGGCCGGGAACGGTCCGACGTCCACGCCCGGGAAACCGGCCGGGTTTTGACGGCCATCGATCCGGAATATGTGGGAGCCTTGAGCCTCATGCTGATTCCGGGCACCCCCATGTACGAGGACCACGAAGCCGGACGATTCGAACTGCCGGGGCCCATGGAGATGCTCCGGGAACTGCGCATCATGATCGCCCATACCGACATGTCCCGTGGACTGTTCCACGCCAATCACGCGTCCAATTACCTGCCCATCCGGGCCCGGTTTCCCAAAGAAAAGGAAAAGACCCTGGCGCTCATCGACGAGGCCCTCCAGGGCCGGGTCAATCTGAAACCCGAGTGGATGCGGGCGCTTTAACCAAAAGGAGATATCGATGACGATCACCGATCAGCCGGAGAGCCGGATCACCCTTGAAAACCATTACGTCAACACTATACGGGCCCTGTGCATGGACGCCGTGGAGAAAGCCAACTCCGGTCATCCGGGAGCGCCCATGGGACTGGCCCCGGCCGCCTATACCCTCTGGACCCATTTTCTGAAACACAACCCGACCGACCCGTCCTGGCCCGACCGGGACCGGTTCGTCCTCTCCGGAGGTCATGCCTCCAGCCTGCTGTACAGCATGCTCCACCTGACCGGGTACGACCTGACCATGGAAGACATCGAGAACTTCCGCCAGTGGGGAAGCAAGACCCCGGGACATCCTGAATACGGGGTCACGCCGGGGGTGGAGACCACCACCGGGCCCCTGGGCCAGGGTTTCGCCAACGCCGTGGGCATGGCTGCGGCCGAACGCCATCTGGCGGCCCGGTTCAACCGGCCGGGCTTCGACATTGTGGATCATTACACCTACGTCATGTGCGGAGACGGCGACCTGATGGAAGGGATCTCCTACGAAGCCGCCTCCCTGGCCGGCCACTGGGGTCTCGGACGGCTGATCTGCATCTACGACGACAACGAGATCTCCATCGAGGGCAGCACCGACATCAGCTTCACCGAAGATGTCGGCAAACGGTTCGAAGCCTGCGGCTGGCATGTGCAGCGGATAGAGGACGGCAACGACGTGAGCGCCATCCTGCTGGCCCTGGAAGCGGCCCGGGCGGAAACGGAAAAACCGTCCATGATCCAGCTTCGAACCCATATCGCCTTCGGCAGCCCCCACAAACAGGGATCGGCCGACGCCCACGGGGCGCCTTTGGGCTTGGAAGAGGTGAAGCTGACCAAGCGCACCCTGGGCTGCCCGGAAGACCGGGACTTCTGCGTCACCGACCAGGCGGCCCTCCATTTCCAGGAGGCCGCGCCCAGGGGCAAGCGGCTTCAGGAGGAATGGGAGGCGCTGCTTGCCGAATATCGAAAAAAACACCCGGATCTGGCGGCCCGGTGGGATGTGGCCATCAGCGGTGAAATGCCCGGGGGCTGGGATGCCGATTTGCCGGTTTTTTCTCCCGCCGACGGACCCATGGCCACCCGGGCCGCCTCGGGCAAGGCGCTGAACGCCCTGGCCGGCCGGGTCGAAACCCTCATGGGCGGGTCCGCCGACCTGGCGCCCTCCAACAAAACGATCATCGACGGCGCCCATGATTTCCAGAAAGGGGCCTACGACGGCCGCAACATCCGGTTCGGGGTCCGGGAGCACGCCATGGCCTCCATCATGTCGGGTATGGCGCTCCACAAGGGGATCCGGCCCTACGGCGGTACATTCCTGGTCTTTGCCGATTACATGCGCCCCTCCATCCGGCTGGCGGCCCTCATGAAACTGCCGGTGATCTATGTTTTCACCCACGACAGCCTGGCCGTGGGCGAGGACGGACCCACCCATCAGCCTGTGGAGCAACTGCCCAGCCTGCGGATGTTTGAAGGGGTGACCGTGATCCGGCCGGCCGACGCCGCGGAAACCGCGGAAGCGTGGCGGGCGGCCATGACGACCATCGAAGGCCCGGTGGCCCTGATTCTGAGTCGCCAGAAGCTGCCCATACTGGACCGGACGGTCTATCCGCCGGCGGAAAATCTCCGAAAAGGGGCCTACACCCTGGTGGAGACCGACGGTGAGCCGGACATCGTCCTCGTCGCCACCGGGTCAGAGGTATCCATCACGCTCCAGGCGGCGGAGGGGCTGGCTTCCGAAGGGATCAAGGCACGGGTGGCGAGCATGCCCTGCTGGGCTTTCTTCGACAAGATGGGACGGGAATACCGGGATTCGGTCCTGGGCGGGGAGGAAACGCCGCGTCTGGTGGTGGAAGCCGCCCACCCCATGGGCTGGTTTAAATACCTGAACAAAAACAGCGACGTGATGGGCATCACCGGCTTCGGCGCATCGGCGCCGGGGAACGTGGTGCTGGCCAAGTATGGGTTTACGGCGGACAATGTCGTCAAAGGGGCCAAGGCGCTGATCGGTCGCTGATTCGGATGGAATTATAGGCAGGCGGCCCGCCCCGGCGAAGGACATCGTCGGGGCGGGCCATGGTGCATCAAGGCGCTACTCCGGCTCCATGGCGGTGCGAAGGGGAAAGCCGTAGGCCTTTGCCAGCTCCCGGACCGCCTCCACCTTGGTTTCGGCCACCTCGTGGGTGTAGACCCCGCAAACGCCTGCGCCGTTGCGGTGTACATGCCACATGAGCTGGGTCGCGGCCTCTTCGCTTTTATTGAAAACGGCCACCAACACCTGCACGACGAATTCCCGGGGCGTATAGTCGTCATTGATCAATATGACCCGGTACATGGGCGGTTCTTCGACCTCGTCTTCCGTTTGAACATCGGTTTCTTCAAGGAGCGCCGGCAACTTCTCCGCCATATATGTTTCCCCCTTTCCGTTCTTCGGCTTGCCACAGAAAAAATATAAGCGTCATCGCGGGAAATTCAAACCCTACGGTTCAACACCATAAATCATCGCCGGAGGCGACCGCTCTCAATCCTTGGCGCCTTCCCTCTCATCTGGTATACTGGTCACTGATCAAATGCCGAATCGGAACCCCCAGCCGCCTCGTTTCTTATCCCGCATTCCGAACACAGGAGGAAAACATGAACCGTTTCAAAGATATCAGCGTCGGGAAAAAACTTTTCGCGGGATTTTTCATCATGGTCATTATACAGATCGTTATCAGCCTGACCGGCTTCTATGGTCTGCGCATCATCCAAAACGATCTGAAAGATATCTTTTTTGTCCGGCTTCCCAGCATCGATTACATCATCGAGGCGGACAGGGATTTATACCAGTTGCTGACGGCGGAGCGGACCCTGATGTTTGCCGAAAGCGGCTCCAAAAGGTTCGACGACATGATGGATCTGTACGAGGAAAACATGCGTCAGTCCCAGGAACGGTGGCTGAAATTCAAGTCGTTGCCGTCAACAGAGGAGGAAGACGCCCTTATCGCCCAATTCGAACGCGCCAGGAGAACATGGGAGCGCTCGACCGAAAAAGTGATCGAAAGGCTGCTGGCGCCGGGGCCGCTTTCCCGGCAAAACGCCATCGAATTGAGCATGGGCGAAGCTGCGGAAAATTTCGAAGCCATGCGGGAATACCTGGATGAACTCACCAATATCAATTTGAAAATGGCCGAGAAAGCCCAATCGGAAGCGGAAAACACCTACAGCAACATGATACTCGCCCTGATTCTGACGACCCTTCTGGGCGCGGCGACCGGCGTTGCCGCCACCTGGCTCATCGGGCGGGAAGTGACGCTGCCGCTGAATAAAGCCGTGGAGCTGACGGAAAAAATGGCGGATGGCGATCTGACCGTGGAAATCCGGGAAGAGCGTCGGGATGAAATCGGCAGTCTGTTCAAGGCGGTCCGCCACATGACCGCCCGGGTCGACGAGGCGGTATCGTCCGTGAAAGAGGGGGCCGAACGCGTAAGGCATATGGCCGAAAACCTGCGGGCGTCGGCCCGGCAGGTCACCAACGTCGGCGAGGAAATGAATGAGAACGCCGGTAAAATGTCCGAAGGCGCCAGCGAGCAGGCGGCCTCGGCTGAACAGGTCTCATCATCCATGGAACAAATGGTTGCAAACATCCGGCAAAACGCCGACAACGCCCGGCAGACCAAAGCCATCGCCATGACGTCTGCGGAAAATGGTCAGAAGGGGGGCGAGTCGGTGGGCAGGCTCGTTGCCGCCATGAAAGAGATCGCGGGCAAGATTTTCATTATCGAGGAAATCGCCCGTCAAACGGATCTTCTGGCCTTGAACGCCGCCATCGAGGCGGCCAGGGCCGGAGAACACGGCAAGGGGTTTGCCGTGGTTGCCGCCGAAGTGCGGAAGCTGTCCGAAAGAAGCCAGAAGGCCGCATCCGAGATCAACGCCCTTTCCACATCCAGCGTCGATCTGGCGGAAGAGGCCGGAAAAATGCTCGA
>JAABTD010000369.1 GCA_011390065.1 Desulfobacteraceae bacterium | reverse complement strand
GCCGATGGTGATGTCGTCGACGCCCTGTTCCTTGAGGATCATCACCATGTCTTCGACGACCCGGGTGGTGGTGATGACGCCCCATTTGGGAAACGGGACGGCTTTGGTCCAGAAGACGATGTTGGGTTTGATAAAGACCCGGCTGCCGGGGCGGAGGCCGTCCAGCCCGCCGGAGAGATCGACGGCCCGGCGGACCGAAACCAGGGGGTCTTCATAGCGTACAATGGCGACGCGGTGCTTTGGCATGGTTCCTCTTTGTCTCTTTGTCATTTTGTCTGAACCGCAGATTCGCGCGGATTGAAATGATTCCGCAGATAGGCCATAGCCGCCGACTTGAAATATTTTCTCCCAACCGATAGCCCACCGAAGGTGAGTACCTAAGCCTTCTGTGAAATCATGAAAATCTGCGTGAATCTGCGGTTCAGAAATTTATCAAAAAGAAGTATCTTTTTCGATAGCTCCGCTGCTTCACTTCCCGCTGAACACGGGTTTCCGTTTCTCCATGAAGGCGGTCATGGCTTCCATCAGGTCGTCCGACGGAATGATGTTGGACGACACCGCCGCCACGTATTTCAGGCTGTCGGCCACGGAATTGTCCATGCTGAAATTGAGTACATCCTTGGACGCCTGGACCGCCAGGGGCGAGTTGGCGGCGATCTCTTCCGCCATCTGTTCGGCCGCCTTGAACACATCGTCCGCCGTGGGATAGACCGCGTTGACCAGCAGGATTTCCTTTGCCCGGGCCGCGTCGAAATCTTTCGCGGTAAAGGCCAGTTCCCGGGCGACCCCCTGCCCCACGATCCGGGGAATGCGCTGGAGCACGCCCACGTCGGCCACGAACCCCACCGCCGCTTCCCGGAGGGAGAAAACCGCGTCTTCGGAACACAGGCGGATGTCGCAGGCCGTGACCATGTCGAGACCGGCCCCCACGCAATGACCGTGGATGGCCGCGATCACCGGCTTTCGGCAATCCTCGATGCAGGTGACGGCCTTTTGCAATTTGTGGAGCTTGGGCAGAAACCGCCATTTGACGCCGCCTTTCTGCTGGTCGTCCATCAGCTCCGACAGTTCCGAGGTCATCCCCATCAGATCGATGCCGGCGGAAAAACAGGCCCCTTTTCCGGCCAGCACGACAACCCGGATCTCCGGGTCGGCGGAAAGATCCGCGAAGATCGCCGGCGGCTCGCTCCAGGCCGGCGGGTTCATGGCGTTTTTCTTGTCGGGTCGGTTGAGATAGACCCAGGCGACGGGCGGTTTTTTCTCGACACGGTAAAACTGGTATTCGCTCATATCTTCTCCCCGGTTCAAATCGTTTT
This sequence comes from Desulfobacteraceae bacterium, assembly GCA_011390065.1. Lineage (GTDB taxonomy): Bacteria > Desulfobacterota > Desulfobacteria > Desulfobacterales > JAABSP01 > JAABTD01. Next base: position 2,313 of record JAABTD010000369.1, on the reverse strand, counting down.
CAAATCGTTTTCACACCGTTTTCAAATACGGCCCGACGGCCAGCAGCGTCTGGTTCCGGTCCTCGATGTTGAGGGCCCCCTCCAGGCCGTTGGCGTCGAGGTTCATGTTGACGGCCTCCTTGGTGAGGCGGAGTCCCATGTGGTTTTTGGTCATGAGCTTTCGGGCATAGTCCATGGCGGTGTCGTTAAGGGCCTCCCGTTCCACCATCCGGCTGACCAGCCCCAGGTTCACGGCCTCCTCGGCGCTCATGAAATCGCCGGTGTACATGTATTCGTAGGCCCGGCCGGCGCCGATCATCCGGGGCAGGAAGTAGGAGCAGGACATGTCCGCGCCCCCCAGGCCGATGTTGATGTAGGCGGCCGAAAACCGGGCGTCGGCGCTGATCACCCGGATGTCCGACGCCAGCATGAAGGAAAACCCCTGCCCCGCCGCCGCGCCGTGGACCGCCGCGATAATGGGCTGAGGCGCCCGCCGCATGGCCAGGTTGATCCGGGCCAGCCGGGCCTGGAACCGGTAAAACTCGGGAACGGACATTTTCGGGGCTTTTTCAGCGGTTTCTTTCATGTCGAGCCCGGCGCAAAATCCTTTTTCTCCCGCACCCTTGAGAACGATCACAACGGTCTCCAGGTCATAGAGCCGTTCGCGCCAGAAGTCCTCCAGTTCCATCATCATTTGGAAGCTGACGGCGTTGTAGGCTTTGGGGCGGTTGAGGGTCAGAACGCCGATGCCGGGTTCGGGGGTTTCATACATAATGGTATCGCAGCTCATGGGGTTTCCTTTTCTGAATCCGTGTATTTTGGAAAAACCATTCCTTATTTGACTTGCAATGCGCTCAGGAGGCATTATCCTATTCTGTTCGTCCTGTCGCGGAACGTCCGGGGCAAACCTTTTTCTTGTTTCATCTAAACATCTCAATTTCAAGGAGTGGAAGTCAAATGACGGAACCGTCACAGTTCACGCTTTACAGCGGCGGCCATCAGGGCGCCGAGGCCGAGTTCGGAAAAAACGCCCAGCAATTGGGGATCTCCGAGATCAATTACACCTTCCAGGGCCATAAAGTGGCCCGGGAGGTCAACCTCCAGACCCTGTCCGAAGAAGAATTGAAAAAAGGCGACGTCAGCATGGAGATCGTCTCAAAACGCATGGGCCGCACCTATTCCAAAGCCGACAAGATCCGGAAGGTGATTCAGTCCATCTTCCACATGGTCAACAAGGGCTACCATGTGTTCGCCATCGGCTGGATTCAGCCGGACGGCACGGTCAAAGGCGGCACCGGCTGGGGCGTGGAACTGGCCAAACTCTTCAACCGGCCCGTCAGCGTCTATGATCAGGACCGGCAAGGCTGGTTTTCCTGGAAAGACAGCCAATGGGTCGAAGACAAGCCCGTTATCGCCGACCGGTCCTTTGTGGGAACCGGCACCCGGAACCTGAGCGAGGACGGGAAAGCGGCCATCGAGGATCTGTTCAAACGCTCCTTCGGCTCGGCCGGCGATCCATCTTAACCGACGCCTTCCCGCATCACACCGCACGGGGAAGCTGCCGGGATCGCCAAGACCCCGCGGCTTCCCCGCCAAACCAGCGCCGAGTTATCCTCGCTCACCCCCGAATGACAAGATAAATCAAATACCCAACATAGCAGGCCAGCAGCATGCCGCCGTTTTTCCGGCTTACGGTCAAGTCCCTTCGCATCATCACCCACGGCAGGGCGCTGACAAACAGCATCACCAGATAATCGAACCAGAGCCCGCTGGCAAAAAAACCGCCCGGGATGTGGATCGGCCGGACCATGGCGGCGATCCCCAGCACGCTCATGATGTTGAAGACGTTGCTGCCCACCAGGTTTCCGATGCTGATGTCCATCTCCCTGCGCATGGCGGCCACCACCGAGGTGGCCAGTTCGGGCAGGGAGGTCCCGAAGGCCACGATGGTCAAGCCGATGAACTTCTCGCCCACCCCAAGGTATCGCATGATGGTTACCGCCGAATCCACCACGATCTCTGCCCCGGCCACCACCAGCGCAATGCCCACCAGAATCAATCCGATCTGCCGGGATCGGGACCCCACATAGCCGATTTCGTTCACTTCAGCAGCGATTTCGGCAAGCCCGGGGTCGCATTCCGTCCCGGTCTCTTTCCGGGCCATGGCGTAATTCATGATGATGTACAGGATAAGACCCGCAAACAGCGTAACGCCTTCGAAGCGGCTCAGCGTCGAGTTGAACGACAGGATCAGAAGGTAAAGCGATACGCCCAGCATGATGGGGATATCCCGCCGGATCGCGGATCCATGGCAGGTAATGGGCTGAAGGGCTG
>JAABTD010000149.1 GCA_011390065.1 Desulfobacteraceae bacterium | reverse complement strand
TGAACCGTTGTCGCGTCGTTGCGAAAGACCGTTACCGGCGCGCCCATCTCCTCCAGATACTGAACCAGATTATACGTAAAGGAATCGTAATTGTCGATCATCACCAGCATGGCGTCACCTCCCTTGCTCTCCCTGCACCAGTTGCAGAGCTTTTTGAATGGCCATGGCCTTGTTGACGGTCTCCATCCGTTCCCGCTCGGGATCGGAGTCGGCCACGATCCCGGCCCCGGCCCGGACCGTCAGCTCTCCGTTTTCAACGCAGGCCGTCCGGATGGTGATGGCCAGATCCATGTTGCCGGAAAAAGAAACATATCCGACCGCCCCGCCGTAGGGTCCTCTGGGGGCCTTTTCCAGCTCCGCAATGATTTCCATGGCCCGGACTTTGGGGGCTCCCGACAGCGTGCCGGCCGGGAAGGTGGCCCGGAGCAGGTCCCAGGCGTCCAGCTCCGGCTTCAGGTCGCAGCAGATGTTGGAGACCAGATGCATGACGTGGGAATAGCGCTCAACCACCATGAGATCCGTGACCTGGACGGAGCCGGTCTCGGCCACCCGGCCCAGATCGTTTCTTCCTAAATCCACCAGCATCAGGTGTTCGGCCCGTTCTTTTTCGTCTTCCAGAAGTTCGCTGGCCAGGGCCCGGTCCTCCTGTTCGGTTTTTCCCCGGGGACGGGTGCCGGCAATGGGCCGGAGGGTGGCGACCCGGTTTTCCAGCCGGACCATGGTTTCGGGCGAAGAGCCCACCAGGGCTGCGTCGTCCAGGTGGAAAAAATAAAGATAGGGGGACGGATTGATGAACCGCTGGGCCCGGTAAAGAGACCATAGATCCGGCGGCGGTGCGCAGGTGAAGGGCTGAGACACCACCGCCTGAATGATGTCGCCGGCCAGGATGCGCTCCTTGACGGTTGCGACCATGGACCGGTAAACGTCGTTCTCCCATTGTTGATTCAGTTCGACGGGCGCGGTTTTCCGGGGCGCCGTGGTCGTCAGGCACAGGTCTGTTTTTTCCAGAAGCGACTGGAGCCGGTTTCGGGCTGCATCAAAACGATCGCCGGGGGTTGAATCGTCATCCCCGAAAGTGATGACCACGGCCATGAGGGTGTTTTTGATGTTGTCGAAGATCAGCAGTTCATCCGGGACGACGAAATGGGCGATAGGTTTGTCCGGCGGCAGCAGGTTGGGGATGGCCTCAAAAAAGGAAACCATTTCGTAAGTCATGTAGCCCACCATGCCGCCCCAGAACCGGGGCAGCTCCGGCATGGGGGCGGGATGGCAGCGGGACATCAGCTCCTTTAACACCGGCAGGGGGTCTCGGTTGTGGGGGATCTCCATGGGCATCCCGTTGTCCTGCACCGAGACCCGATCGTTATACACCCGGATGTGGCGCCGGGCCGAGGTGGACAGAAAGCTGTACCGCCCCCACCGCTCGCCGCCCTCCACGCTTTCCAGCAGAAAGGCCGGCCCCTTGCCGTCATAGATCTTCTTGAGCAGGGAGACCGGGGTTTCGGTGTCGGCCAGGATTTCCGCGCAGACCGGAATGACATTGTGGGTTCCGGCCAGCTGAAGAAATCGGTCTTTATCCGGAAATCGTTGAATCAGCATTTGAACTCCCCTTCATCGCAGGTTGCGGTTCGGGTTCAAAAATCAAAACGGGCCGTGGTTTTCTTTCCACGGCCCGTTTCCAGCGAAAAAAAGACCGTGGGCTCCGGCGGCCCACGGTCCTTATCATGTTTGCCTCTATCCTGCAACGGTCAGGCAAACCAGCGTCCCGGCGGCGCGCCCCTCAGATGGGCCGCCACCAGCAATGGTTTCGATCTGCACAGCTTTTTTTTGCGTCGGTGCTCACTCTCATGATGCTGCCTTTCCGTTACCGTCCTCATATCCGGAATCGGGTTAAGTTGTCAAGACAAATTTTCAAGTTCGCAGCACCGCCTCAAGGCGACTCGCGCCCATTGAATCACCGCTCGCCCGGCGGGCGCCATCTCTCGTTTACCGCCGGCGCAATATGTGGTAATAGGAAAGGTCCTTCGGGACCTGTTTGCCTCGAAGAAGACCGTTCATCACCTCGAATTAACCATAAGAAAGGTCGCACCGGCCCAATGATCGAATACCGTTTCGATATTCCTTTTATTGCGAATCTGGCCCTGCGGGAAAAGCAGATCCAGCAGAATTACCGGCCGATCATTGCGGTTCATAAATGGTTTGCGCGACGGCCCGGCACCTTGTTCAGGGGGTTGCTGCTTTCTGAGTTTGCAGAAAAACCATTGACGGATGCCTTTTATGATCCCAACTATCTGCGGGGGATTCAAGTCGCAGATCCTTTCATGGGGGGCGGCACCCCGCTCCTGGAAGCCAATCGGGTCGGTTGCGATGTGGTCGGCTGCGATATCAACCCCATGTCTTACTGGATCGTCAAGCAGGAGTTGGAGCACCTGAATCTGGGTCAATACGCCGAGGCAGCCTGGGCGCTGCGGGGAGATATCGAAACCCGCATCGGCCATCTGTACCGGACGGAGTGCGCCATCTGCGGGAAAACGGACGCCCATGTGAAGTATTTTCTGTGGGTCAAAGTATTGCCGTGCGAAAACTGCAATGCCCCTATCGACCTCTTTCCCGGATACCTCATAGCAAAAAACCGACGCCATCCCCTCAATGTGTTTGTCTGTGGAAAGTGCGGCGCGTTGACGGAGACCGACAGCCAGCAAACCCCCGGCGACTGTTCGAACTGCGGACAGCCTCTGTCGCTGTCCGGTCCGGCGAAACGGAATCGCTGTCAGTGTTCGGTTTGCTCTACGCTCAATCGATATCCTCGCCCGGAAAAAGGCCCCCTTGACCATCGTCTGTTTGCCATGGAATATCATTGTCCCAGATGCAAACCAAGGCATAAGGGGCGGTTTTTCAAATCTCCCGGAGCAGGAGATTTGAAGAAGGTGGGGGAAGCATTCCGGGAATGGGAGAAAATCGATTCCAGCGCCATACCGGACGATCCTATCCTGCACGGCGACGAGTCGGACCGGTTGTTTCGCTGGGGCTATGCCCACTATCACGAAATGTTCAACGATCGTCAGAAACTGGCCCTAGAGTTGAGCTGTCGGTTGATTCTTTCCCACGCCGACGCAAGGGTTCGAAACGCACTGGCCACCAATCTTTCGGATCTTCTCCGTTACCAGAACCTGTTGTGCCGCTATGACGCCATGGCCCTAAAATCGCTGGATATCTTTTCAGTTCACGGCTTTCCGGTGGGGCTGATCCAGTGCGAATCCAATTTTCTCGGCATTCGGGACGAGAAGCGGAATGTCAGCATCGGCTCGGGCGGTTGGTCCAACATCATCGACAAATTCACCAAGGCCAAGTCATTTTGCGATGCACCTTTTGAAATCAGACATTCCAATGGGAAAAAAGTGCGAGTGGACATACCGAACGAATGGATCGGGGACCACGACAATGGACTGGGCCGGCCGAAACGGAAAGTGGACATCGCCTGCATGGATGCGGCTGAAAAAAAGCTGAATCGCCATTCTCTGGATGCGGTATTGACCGACCCGCCTTATTTCGGCAATGTCCAGTACGCGGAATTGATGGATTTCTGCTACATCTGGCTCCGCAAACTTCTCGGTGGGACGGTATCCGCGTTTGCACCGGTTTCCACACGGCATGCAAAAGAATTGACCGGCAATGAGAACATGAAGCGGGACCTTGTCCATTTCGCGGAGGGGCTCTCTTCGGTTTACCGGAATATGGCCGACGCCCTCAAGCCGGGCGGGCCGTTTGTCTTCACTTACCACCATAACGATTTAAAAGCATATTATCCTGTGGCGGTAGCGCTTCTCGATGCCGGTCTGACCTGTACCGCTTCTTTGCCATGTCCTGCGGAGATGGGGGCGTCGATCCATATCAGCCACACCCGATCTTCCATCACGGACACTGTCTTTGTGTCGAGATCCACGGGGAAAATGCGTCGAAAATGGATACCCGATTCCCCTGCAGGGCTGGCACGCATTGTGGCGGAAGAATTAGATTCTCTCAAAGAAGCGAATATGCGCCCGACAAACGGGGATAAAAGATGCATCATCTTCGGCCATTTAACCCGTCTTGCCGTCTGGTTTCTCAAGCATGGATGGGATAAGTCGTCAGATACGGTCGTTCGGCTCAAACGTGTTGAAGACTGGATAGAGGGTTTCGGCGGCATCCTGGGTGTTGAAGCATTTCTTGAGGGAAAGACACTCCCCCCCATACAGCAACGTCTCATTGCGGAAGACATACAACCTTATGGCCAAACAGACGACGCGATACCCTTTAAAGATAGTTGTGATGATGAACGATCCAACTGTGGAAGATCAACTACTTTGCACAAGTTCACTGATTGTGTCAACTCGGCGCCTGTGGTATGAAAAATGCTATTTTAATGGATTCAAGAGCCGGCCCCGAAAGGGTGCGGCATGCTCCGGAACAGAAAAATGAAGTCCTTTCGCTGCAGCATCGCTTATAAACTCATTCTCACCGTGGGCGTCGCCGTTTTTTTCAGCGTGTTGATATGGCGACTCGCTGCCGGGTGGATGCCGGTGATCGGGTTTGCTGTGTTCGTCTTTCTGACGACCTCGACGCTTATCGCCGTGGTCGCTTATCGCATTGTGGTGCATCCCATTGAACATCTCATCGACCGGACCCATTCCATTTCCATGGGAGAGTACTTCAGCCGGGTCGAGTTGAACCACAATCGGGAACTCTATCAGCTTTCCAAAGCCATTAACCGGATGGGGCAGGCCATCGGCGAGAAGGAGCAGGAATTGAACCGGCAGCGGGACGAATACAAAAGTTTATTTGAAGCCGTGCCCTGTCTGATCACCGTCCAGAACCGAGATTACCGGCTGCTTCGGTTCAACCGCGATTTCAAAGAGCAGTTCAACCCCCAGGCCGGTGATTACTGCTACCACGCCTACAAAGGTCGAACCGAAAAATGCGAAGACTGTCCGGTGGAGAAGACCTTCGACGACGGCGAAGTTCATCTGAGCGAGGAAAAAGGGATTACCCGCGACGGCCAGATGAAGTACTGGATCGTCCGGACCTCCCCGGTGTACAACGACCAGGGAAAAATCGAGGCGGTGATGGAGATGAACCTCGACATCACCAAGCGAAAACTGTTGGAGGATCAGCTCGAGAAGTCCGAAAAGAAATACTACGCCATCTTCAACAACATTCCCAATCCTGTATTTGTGCTCAATGCGGAGACGCTCCAAATCCTCGACTGCAACGAGAGCGTGGCGTTTGTGTATGGTTATGGAAAGGATGAGATCATCGGGACCTCCTTCATGGCGTTTTTCGAACATGACGATCAACAACGGTGCGAGCTGAAGATTCGACAGGGCGGGCCGTTGGAACTGGAAAAGATCAAGCATTTAGACAAAAACGGCGACCGCATTTTCGTGAACATCCGGGTCGCTCCGTCGGAATATCCAGGGCGCCAGGCCCTGCTGGTAATGACCAACGACGTCACCAAACGGCTGGAGGCCGAGCAGCAACTGGTTCACGCCGGAAAGATGGCCACCCTCGGCGAGATGGCCACCGGCGTGGCCCACGAGCTGAACCAGCCCCTGACCGTCATCAAAACCGCCTCCAACTTTTTTATGCGGAAGATCAACAAAGGCCAGGTCATCGAAGAAGAGGTGCTGAAGACCATGGCCGGAGAAATCGACAGCCATGTGGACCGGGCGACAAAGATCATCCAGCACATGCGGGCCTTCGGCCGCAAGACCGACATGAGCGTGGAGCCGACGGACATAAACACGGTGCTGGAACGGGCCTTTGACATTTTCAGTCAGCAGCTTAAACTCCGGGAGATCGACGTGGTCTGGCGACTCGAAAAAAATCTCCCCGCCATCATGGCGGAGCCTTACCGTCTGGAACAGGTCTTCGTGAACCTTCTGATCAATGCCAGGGACGCCATCGAAGAGAAATGGCCGGAAGCCCAGGCGCCCAAAGGCGAGAAGCAGATCGAGCTGAGCACGAGGGCATCGGGCCGGGTTATCGAGGTGCGGGTGACCGACACCGGCGTCGGCATCCCCAATGCTTTGAAACACAAAATTTTCGAACCGTTTTTTACCACCAAAAAGGTGGGAAAGGGCACCGGTCTGGGCCTTTCCATCACCTACGGCATCGTCAAGGACAGCGGCGGCGACATACGGGTTCTTTCCAAAGAAGGGGAAGGGACCTGCTTTCATATCGAGTTTCCGATTTCGGACGAGGGCGATGACTAAGCGCGTATTGCTGGTGGACGACGAGGCGGGGATCCGGAAGGTGCTGGGGATTTCCCTGGGGGACATGGGGTATGCGGTGGAAACGGCTGCGGACGGCGTCGAGGCCCTGGAGCTGTTCAGGAAAACCCGGCCGCCCATCGTGCTCACCGATATCAAAATGCCCGGCATGGACGGCATCCAATTGCTCCACGCCATAAAATCGGAAGCGCCCGAAACAGAGGTGATCATGATCACCGGCCACGGAGACCTGGACACGGCCGTCATGAGCCTCAAGTACGAGGCCACCGATTTCGTCTCCAAACCCATCAACGACGATGTGCTGGAGATCGCACTGCGCCGGTCCGAAGAACGGATCGAGATGCGGCGCCAGATTCGGGCGTACACCGAAAATCTGGAGCAGCTGGTCGAAGAGAAAAGCCGGGAGATCGTGGAGGCGGAAAAAATGGCGGCCGTGGGTCAGACCGTGGCCGATCTCTCCCACGCCATCAAGAACATCGCCGGCGGACTGAAGGGCGGGGCTTTTGTGCTGGAAAAGGGCATCGAGCTGGACGACAAGGAATATCTGGAGCAGGGCTGGCGGATGCTCAAGGGCAACGTGGACAAGATCACCAAGCTCTCCCTCGATCTTCTCGATTACGCCCGGAGCGCCCGGATGAATCCGGCCTGGTGCGACCCCAATGAGCCGGTTCGGGAAGTGGCGGACACCCTGGCCATGCGCATGGCGGAAAACGCCATTCATCTGACGCTTGACCTGGCGTCCGATCTGGGAAAAATCTACGTCGATCCGGACGCCGTTCACCGGTGCCTGCTCAATCTGGCATCCAATGCCGTGGACGCCTGCAAGGCGGCTGCTGCCAACGGAGGGGGCGCCAGAGCCAAAAAATGGATTCGCATGGAGACAGCCCGACCTGAAGGGGGCGGCGTGATCTATCGCATCATCGACAACGGCTGCGGCATGACGCCGGAGGTAAAAGACAAAATTTTCAGCAGTTTTTTCACCACCAAAGGGGTCGGCGGCTCCGGCATCGGCCTGATGCTGACCAAAAAGATCGTCGACGAGCACGGCGGCGAAATCGAGGCGACCTCCCGGGAAGGCGAAGGCGCCGCCTTCACCATCCGGCTGCCCGAAACCATTCCGGACGCCCGTTCCCCCCGCTCTGAACGCTCATGAAGGACACGCCGATTAACGTCGGTCAATTCGCCGGCCTTTGCGATTTTCTGGCTGTGGGGTCCATCCTGCTGAGTTCGGATCGCCGGGTGGTTTCCATGAACGCCACTGCGGAACTGCTGACCGGAGTGTCCGAAACCGAGGCGGCCGGACGCCCTTGCCAGGAGGTCTTTGCCGGTTATCTGTGCGACGGCGACTGCCTCTTCGAGCGGGCCGCGGCGGAAGGTCGGGAGGCCATGTCGGCGGACGTCCACGCCATCGACGCCGAAGGGGAGCCCCACCATCTCACCAAGGTGGTATCGCCCCTATACGGGGCCGACGGTCGGCCGGAGGGGTTTATAGAGGTCTTCGAAGACCATTCCGCCTTTGATGAACTGCTGGGCCGGGTCCGCCATGAAAGCCAGCGGATGAAGCTCATTCTGGACAACATGGACCAGGGGGTGATGACGGTGGACCGGAAAGGATACGTCACCTTTTTCAACATGGCCGCCGAGACCATGACCCGCTATCGCCGCCAGGAGGTGTTGGGCAAATCCTGCGCCCGCCTCTTCGGGCGGAAACGGTTCGATGACGAATTGATGCTCTGCCGAACCATTCAGGATGGAGAAACCCGGTCCCGCCGGGAGGGAACCCTTTTTACCCGCGACGGTCTGTCGCTGCCCATCCGGGCCAACTACATGGCGCTCAACAACGAGGCGGGCCGGATTATGGGCGGTCTGGCCACCTTTACTGATCTGTCCCTGGTCTACCAACTCGACAGCGCCATGCGGGACCGGTACACTTTCCACGACATGGCGGGCAAGTCCCCGCTCATGCAAAAGATCTTCGAGATCCTGCCGGTGATCGCCAAGAGCGACGCCACGGTGCTGGTGGAAGGGGAAACCGGCACGGGCAAGGACATCCTGGTCCGGGTCATCCACACCGCCAGCGACCGGGCCGACAAACCCCTGGTCAAGGTCAACTGCGCCGCCCTGCCGGAAAATCTGCTGGAATCGGAGATGTTCGGATACGTCAAGGGGGCCTTCACCGGCGCGGACAAGGACAAGAGCGGTCGGTTCCAGGAGGCCGACGGCGGCACGATCTTTCTGGACGAAATCGGCGACCTCCCCCTCTCTTTGCAGGCCAAGCTCCTGACGGTGCTGGAGGACAAGGAGTTTTATCCCCTGGGCAGCCGCAAAACCACAAAGGTGGATGTCCGGATCATCTCGGCCACGAATCTGGGCCTGGAACGCCAGGTGCGGGAAAGGAAATTCCGGGAGGATCTCTTCTATCGCCTCAACGTGATGCGCCTGGAACTGCCCGGCCTCAAGGAACGGCGGGAGGATCTGCCCCTGCTCATCTCCCACATCCTTAAAAAACGCTGCGCCAAACGGAACATCCCGTTCGACCGGATCTCCGAAGACGCCATGGAGGTGCTCCTCAACCACGACTATCCGGGCAACATCCGGGAACTGGAAAACATCCTGGAACACGCTCTGATCATCTGCCAGGGACCGGTCATCGAGCGGAAGCACCTGCCCCTGTCTTTGACAAACGGCAGACCGGCGGCGCCGTCGGAACATCCGGCAGGAACGGCGCCGGCGCAAGCGGATGCGGCAACGTCGCCCTTGCGGGATTCCGAAGCGGTACACGAGCGGGACCGAATCATCGCAGCCCTGGAAAACCACCGGTGGCACAAAGGCCGGGCCGCCGATGCGTTGGGCGTCAACCGGACCACGCTGTGGCGCAAAATGAAAAAACACGGGATTTCGAGGAAGACGACATAAACGCCCATCCAGTAAACGATTCGACCTACTGCGGAGACTTGCACCGCATATGAGGGTGACAGGGAGTTTCAGCCTGTGATAAGCTCCCCAATGGAAGGTGGTAAAAACCTTTTCGGCAACCACCTGAATCCGGTCAAAAGAATCCCAACAAAAGGAGACCCCATGGACCGCAAGGAATTGATGGAGATGTTCAACAAGCGCCCGCGCATTGGGACCCTGAGTACGGCCGACAAGAAAGGAAATGTCAATGTCGCGGTGTTCGGTTCTCCTCAGATGGTGGACGAGGAAACAGTGGTCATGGGGATCGGCAAGAACCGGTCGCTGACCTATCTCAAGGAGAATCCGAAAGCCGCTTTTATCGTGATGGAGCCTGGGGAAACATTGCCCGACTGGTCGGGGGTCCGGGTTTATTTAGAAGCCCAGGCGGTGGACCATGAAGGAAAACTTTTCGAAGAAATCAAAGCCAATATCGCCAAGGCGGCCGGCCCTCAAGCGGCCGAAATGATTTCCGCGGCCGTTCGGTTCAAAATAACGGAAGTGAGACCGCTCGTGGACAGGTAGGATCCGCCCGGTTCCCCTTCTTGTTTCAAGGGGAACCGGGAACGCAACCCGTGGCAAAGCGAACCGGCGTAAAGATGTTTCTCCCAAAGGAGGAAAAATCAATGACGGAAACCGAGCATCAGACAATTGGAAAGATCATCCGGGACGACCTTCGACTCAAAACCTTTCCGGTTGCAGCGAAATTTCTGAAAAATGACGAGGCTTTTCCCGAGAAGGTTAGACGGCCGGCCGCAGGTATGGGCAAGCGGATCGCCCTGTGTCAGGCCGTGACCATGGCGAGGATTTACGGCTGGACGGTGGGGATGGCCCGTGAGGATCTGATCTGCGTGCCGGCCGCCATTGCCTTCGGCTTCAGCGATTCGGACAACCCACCCGAATCCCTGGCGAAATTGTTCGCCGAAGTCCGGTTTTGCGAAACTGCCGATTCGGCTGCAAAAGAAACGTCGTCCATGCATCATTTCATGCGCGGCGACATCCAGGGAATCGTTCTGTCCCCGTTGGAGAAGGCCGACTTCCCGCCGGACGTGGTGATCTGCTACGGCAATCCGGCCCAGATGATGCGCCTGGCCCAGGCATGGTCTTTTGTGTCGGGCGACCGCGTCGAAGGTCATTTCGGCGGCAAGGTGGAGTGCGACGAGTACCTGATCGCGCCCTTCAAATCGGGATCGCCCCGGATGGTGATCCCCGGCCAGGGGGAACGCATTTTCGCCATGACCCAGGACGACGAGATGGCCTTCGCCCTGGCCGGCGGATCGATAGCGGAACTGGTTCGGGGGCTGAAGGAAGCGGCAAAACCCATCGGCGCGCGATATCCGGTAACGCCGTATCAGAATTTCGAACCGGATTTTCCCAATGCCCACAAGAACCTGGGGAAGAAGCTGGGGGTGCTCTAACGGCGACGGAGACCTCGCCCGACCGCGCGGGAATGAATTCCCACGCTATTGTATGTCGTCCTTACAGGACTGGAATTGTTTCAAAATGTCCTGTAGGGACATTCCAGCGAAGATAATCCTGGTCCTGCCCGAAGACCGGTTCTTCCACAGGTTTCTTTGTGCGCACGGCCTTGCGCTCTTTCAAGGTGTGCAGCTCATCCAGCCGCTTGATAAAGAGCAGATAGGTCAACTGCTCGATGACGGAAAGCGGGTTGGAAATGCCGCCGGACCACATGGTGTCCCAGATGCGGTCGATTTTGGATTTGGTTTCGCCTGTGATCATCAATACTTGATACCTCTTGACAAACTCACCAAGACTATCCGTTTTGCAACTGAAGCGCCCGCACCTCGTCATCAAGGCGATTTTCAAGCAGATCCTCGGTCGTTTCGAGGTCAAACCGGGATTGCAGGTTTAACCAAAACTGAGGCGCCATGCCGAAAAAACGCCCCAAACGCAGCGCGGTGTCCGCCGTAATGGCTCTTTTGCCATGCACAATCTCATTGATGCGCCTGGGCGACACGCTGATATCCTTCGCCAACCGATACTGGCTGATTTTCATGGGCTCTAAAAATTCCTCCATCAGAATTTCGCCCGGATGAAAAGGAGGAATAGATTCGCTATCGATCCTCATGCAAGCGCCCTTCCACGTATTTATGAATGATGCTGGCAGCCAATGTCAGGTAGGTTATCATTTAAGCGATAGGCAAGTTGGCCACAAACCATCACAGACTCCCATATTCCTTAAATGAATAATACCCCTTCTTACTAAAAATGATGTGATCCAGCAACTGGATGCCCAAAGTTTCCCCGGCCGCCTTGAGCTTCTGGGTGATGGCCATGTCCTCCCGGCTGGGATCGAGGTTGCCGGACGGATGATTGTGGGCCACGATGACGGCCGACGCCCGATCGGTGATGGGATCGGCGAAGACCTCCCGGGGGTGGACCTGGGTGGTGTTGACCAACCCGACCGACACGGTGCGGGTGGCGATGACCTCGTTGGCGCCGTTTAAGGAGATGCAGAGAAAATGCTCCTGCTTCCGGTCGGACATGTGACGGATCAGCGGCATGATGTCCGGCGGCTGCGATATCTTGACCCCCTCGGGCCGGATCCGCCGGCGGGCCAGTTCCAGGGCCGCGGCCACAATGGCCGCCTTGGCCGGGCCGATGCCGTCCACATCGCACAGGGTGCGGAGATCCGGCTGAATGCCGACGACGTCCAGCACGTTGAGCACCCGGTTGGCCAGCGTCATCACATCACCGCTCTGATTTCCACTTCCCAACAGGATCGCTATCAGTTCCAGGTCAGACAGGGCGGTTGGGCCCCGGTCCAGGAGCTTTTCCCGGGGACGGTCGTGGGGTAGGATTTGGGATAATTTTCTCATTTTTCAACCGCGCATCGATGCCTTTCAGATTCCTGTGCGCCACAAACGATCACCTCATGTCTCGGTTCACGATTCTCTTTGTCTCGCCGGTGGCGATTGCATGCGCTTGTGATGTTATCCTTCGTCCCGCACCTTCAATTTGGCGTCGATCAACTGCTGATGGGTCAATCGCAGCAGATCCGCCAGTTTATGGATAAGGTAATCTTCGTGTTTGTCCATCTTGCCGTCGATGAAGACGATCCGCCAGAGGGTTTCGATGATGCCGATCTTCTCTTCATTGGTGTAATTTTCGTTGATCAGCCGGGCGAACTGCCAGTAATCGATGCTGTCCTCCAGTTCGCGGTCCGCTTCGGCGATCAGGGCTTCGGCATCCTCCGACGACAGGCCGTATCGATCCTTCAAAATCGACAGGATCGTTTCCATCTCCGACGCGCTGAAATGCTCGTCGATGCGGGCCATCTCCACCAGAAGGGCGCAGGTGGCCACCCGAAGATCGTGCTCCGTTCCC
>JAABTD010000148.1 GCA_011390065.1 Desulfobacteraceae bacterium | reverse complement strand
ACCGTATGTTATCTGCTAGCGGGAATCCAACAATGAACAACTTAACACGAATAATACGCATATTACGTCAGAATCTTAATGTGGATATTGAAATTCATACGGTTCCATGTCATCAACGGAAAAACAGTTATACTGTAATACCGGCGGGTTAACAAATCGGTCGAGCGGACCGGGGTTTGCTCCGCTGCGCTCCGCAAACCCCGGCGCGCTTATCTTTTCGTTAGACATTGGAGAATCATTTTTTTGCACGGTCCGAACCCAGAAACCAAACACCCAATGGAAGGGTTTCCGCGGGTGCGCTACATCAAAAACACCGTGGAGAACCCGAATATCGTCATTGGCGACTATACGTATTACGACGACCCTGAAGACTCGGAGAACTTCGGGCGCAACGTCCTGTACCACTTTCCGTTCATTGGCGACAAGTTGATCATAGGCAAGTTCTGCGCCATATCACGTGGCGTGAAATCCGTAGGCCACTTTCGGCAACTCCATCCCTCCGATAGCGATCATTTTTTTCAACCACATACACAAACCGGGCATTGTCGCCATCGGAAAAGCGCTCCTTCCATTGACTTTCACGCTTTTCTCATGAAAGGTTTTCGAAGAATTCATCCGGCACGATGCCTTTGCAGGCGGATTGCCAGGTGTCTACATGGATCTCGGCAATCGCTCGGGCATCTTGTGGTGTAGCTTGCCGGATCATTGCGTCGAAGCTGTTTGAATCTTCTGAGCTGATCGTATGGAAAAATCGACGAACTGATCGACTTCATCCGCCTTTTTAAGCGCTTTCCGGGTCTTAAATTGCAGCCAGTTTTGACTGAGCAGCATTACAGGGAACGTTTCTCGTTTTTTAAACCGGGTCAACCACAACCGATATTCCTCCGAAACACCGGCGTCGAGAACAGCGGGCACTCGATTCGGATCGGTTGCCAGTATCGTCAAATTCTTGCCACCTGGCATATCAGCCGGTTTTAAATTGCTGATTTCATTTGCCAGGTCTCCCATGAAAAACCCGAAAAATGTGGCGACCAACGGAGAGGACAAGTCGATGTCTTCCATTCCGCTGGACAATTTGGGACCGATGACGATCATCCCCTTATCCAAGCGGATCTCGTCGGTTCTCCAGATGGTCGATGTAACCGGGATGGAAACGTCGCTGGTTGACTGTTTCAACGATATCTCTAACTCCCAGTTGAATGGGGTGTCCGCCTTCAAAATGCGTTTACGCTGAGCCTGGCCGAACTGCGGCAACACATCCTTAAAATCCCAACCCCGTTCCATGGCAAATGATTCATTGATTTCAATTTTGCCCGATGACCGGGTGTACAAAAACAATATGGCCATCCCGCCAAAAATAATAGCCAGAAGAATAAGTCCAGCGATATTAGGCATGGTTCAAATCTTTTTATTTTAATAAGATTCAGAAAGAAGCGTCGATCACATATCTCGGATAAGTTTTCTTCGCCTTTTCGGCTTCCTCCAAATCGATTTCCATTTACCCAAACAAATCCTTCGTTATAGCGGTTTGCTCTCTCTGTGACCGGTTTTGCGCCGACAACCATGGAAACGGAAAATTCGGACAATCGATCTATCCATTGATCGTGAGATTCAACAGCCTCATTAAATCCGTTGAGCGCTGTCGCCCCAATTAACGGCGTAAGGGTTGAAACCGCTTTCAAGGGTGGGTTTCACCACCAGGAAATATGGTGATACGTCGAAATCTCTGGGAGCAAAAAGGCTATGATGACGAATATGGAAAATCTCTTTCTGACAATTGGCGTAGATGCGTTCCTTGTGCTTTATGACCTCCATCTCAGGCAGAATCGGATATCGAATGGATTGAAACGCTTCTGCAATCAAAGACGAGCAAATCGCCCTTGTTGGATCGCCGCTTCCCAGCGCCAACATTCTACGCCGATATCGCGTTGGAACCGGTGGTGTTTTTATCAGGTACTTGGCAAGGTCAACAATGTTTCTTAAATCATATTGATGTCCGATGCGAGAGACCGCGTAGCGGATGACCTTATTGATGTCCTCTGAAGTGATCCCCACAGGACGGCAGATGCGTGTGTGCGCAAACTGATACTTGCTCAATGGAACCGCTCGAACACCTTCTATCACGTCCGCTTCAATCAGGGCGTTTGTCTTCTCGTTAGGTCCGGACGGCGTCTCCACTTCATCACCCACATAAAGGGCGGCATGGGACCAACTGGATTGGGTAAGGTACTTGATGGCCATGCTGAATCCGCTGTTGCCCTCGACCAGAAGCACATCGCCTGGCTGTATGGTCTGATACAGAAATTTCGGATGGCAGGTGGTTTGCGGCGCTGTTTCATCGCGTTCTTGGGAAAGGCTTCTGGCTAGAAGCCGGCCGATTTTTTCAAGAAGCGGCATAGCTATTCAATCCAATTGATTGGGTTGGTTTAATGGTTTGGTCAAGACTAAAAATTTTAGATCTTGCAAACCATGATTTTGGATCGCTATCGCCTTTGAGTTCATAGAAAGCATGAGCGGCGGCTATTTTCCGCTTACGATAAGATCATCCAAAGACCTTTTGGGGACATGGTGGACCCCGTTTTCATCCCGCCAGCATTTGATGTCGCCGTCCGCGCCGACGTTTTCGATTCGGACGGTTTCAGCAGGTCTGCCGAGAGCTATCACCAGCAGTATTTCGAAATGCTCTGGTATGTGAAGCGCTTTCTGAAGGGCGTCGCGTTTGATTGAACCGACGATGCAGCCGCCCAATCCCCTTTCGGTCGCGCCCAAAAGGATGCTTTGAGCGGCGATGCCGTGGTCTACCCCGAAAGACTTTTTGATCCGTGTGTCTCCGAGGATGAGGATATAAGCTGTGGGGCGTTCCCGTCAACTCCGTTCTTTCAATTCGTCGCGCGGCACGACATTGCACGTCTCGCTCTTCTCATCATAGACAATGGCCGCTTCGCCTTTCTTCAACTTGCCCATCACCTGCATGACCTTGGTTTCCAGGTCCACCTCCACCCCTCCGTAGTCGGTGCCTTCCCGAGTGATAAACTCCTCCACCAACGCTCTCAGGGTATCTGGTTTCAACTGGTTGTATGGCACTTCAATGCCGCCCAATGGCCCACTCCTTGGTTTTGATCTGTCAAAGACGCCTCAGCATACTTTTGCCATAACACCGTGTCGATAAAAACCGATATGATGCATTCCATGGGACCGACCTGGACAGCATTCTAAGGTCTCGGGACATCGATCAGCTCATCATCACGGGCGTTTTGACAAACTGCTGTTGCGAGACAACGGCAAGGGCCGCATTCGTGCGGGACTATCGGGTGTTCTTTGTTTCGGACAGCATCAACGTCAAGCCTGCTGTCCATACCCTTTCAACTTCCGACGCAACGTATTCAACCCGATTCCCAGAACCCGCGCCGTCTGGGATTTGTTCTCGCCGGTCGCCGCATACACCTTTAATATGTGCCGCTTTTCCACCTCCGCCAGGGGAGCCATGTCGCCGTCCTGAGCCCGGTTTCCGCAATCTGCGGCGACGGAGCGTTTCTTCAGGTCGTCGGGCAGGTGCTCCCGGGCGATGGGCCCGCCCTGGGCCAGGTTGACGGCCGATTGAAGGATGGCGGCGAGTTCCCGGATGTTGCCCGGATAGTCGTATTCCACGAGGATGCAGGCGGCGGTCTCATCCAGGGCGTCGGCCCCGGTTCGCCGGCCGTAGGTTTTGAGGAAATGACCGATCAACAGGGGGATGTCGTCCCGTCGCTCCCGCAGGGGGGGCAGGTGGAGCCAGCCGCCGCGGATCCGGTAGTAGAGATCTTTCCGGAAGGATTTCCGGGAGAGCAAAACATCCACATTCTGGTTGGTCGCCGCGATGATCCGGACATCTGATTTGTGCTGGCGGCTGGCCCCCAGCTTCATGTATTCGCCGTCCTGGAGGACCCGAAGGAGTTTGCCCTGCATTTCAAAAGGGAGATCGGCAATCTCGTCCAGGAAAAGGGTCCCCTTGTCCGTATGGGCCAGGTAGCCGGCCCGTTCCGCCGCCGCGCCGGTGAACGCGCCTTTGGTGTGGCCGAAAAATTCGGCTTCGAACAGACCGGGCGACAGAGACGCCATGTTGACCGGGGTGAAGGTGAACCGGCGTCTGGGGCTGGCCGCATGGATGGCCCGGGCCAGGAGTTCCTTTCCGGTGCCGCTTTCTCCGGTGATCAGCAAGGGCGCGTCGCTGGCCGCGTGGAGTTCCGCCTCCTTCATCACCTTCATCACGTTTCTGGACCGGGTGATGATGGGCGCAAACGGTTCGGGCCGGTTCAGCCTGGGCAGGGTCGGGCTTTTTTCAATGTCCAGAATATCGAGCAGCCGTTTTTTTTCCAGGGCCCGGCTGATGGCCAGGGCCAGGTCCTCCTGCTGCACGGGTTTGACCAGGTAATCGTAGGCCCCTTTTTTCAGGCAGTCCACGGCCACCCGGGCTTCATTGACCGCGGTGACCATGATGCATTCCGTTTTCGGGCTGTGGGCTTTGATCCTTTCCAGCAGCGTCATGCCGTCCATCTCGGGCATGGTCATATCGATGAGGGCGACATCGAACCCCATGCCGTCTTCGACCAGGGCCGCCGCCCGCTCGGGGTTGTCCTCGGTGCGAACGTTTTGGAATCCGGACCGATGAAGCCTGCCCTTTAAAATTTCGAGAAAATCCTGGTCATCGTCCACCAGAATGAAAGAATTGTCCATGTTTTAGGCGACCTCCATTCATTATTCACCCCGTGCCCCCTCCCCCGAAACAGACCAGGCCATTTTGGCATAGTTTCCGCGGAGGCTCGATTCTCAATGCCTCGCCTATCATATACGCCAAAATGGCACAAGCCTGGAATCCACGGCACGATCGCCTCCAGCTATCGGTTACATGGCCCATCTATTCGTAATCATTATTAATAATTAATAATACGCGCGATGTTTATCCAATGGAACGATCATTGCATTAATCTATGGCGGCAGTCGAACAGAAAACGTCATATTAACCCGACATTGGGATAGACCCGGAGGAAAACCTATGCGGTTGAAGCGCAAATTGGACGAAGAGCAATTCGTCATCCTGGCGGAAATAGAGCCTCCAAAGGGGGTGGATGTCTCCGGGATGATCAATAATGCCCGGAAAGTGAAAGGACGGGTGGATGCATACGTCATCCCCGAAATGAGCAACGCGGTCATGCGGATGAGTTCCCTTGGCGGCGCCATGGTGCTCCGGAACAATGGGATGGAAACCGTCATGCAGGTCAACTGCCGGGACCGGAACCGGATCGCCATCCAGGCCGATCTCCTGGCGGGGTATGCCTGCGGCGTCGAGGGCGTCATGGCCGTTGCCGGGGAAGAGCCGGGTTTCGGGGATCATCATCAGGCCCGGGCCGTCCACGACATCGATCTGACGCAATTGCTGCAAACCATCAAGGGCCTGTGCAACGGCAGGGACATGGCCGGCATCGAACTGGAGGGCGCGCCCGATTTTCTCATCGGATCAACGGTGAACGCGGGCGCCAAAGGAAAATCGCCTGAACTTGAGGTGGAGGAGATGGCCCGGAAAATGGAAGCGGGCGCTGATTTTTTCATTTGCCCGCCCCTGTTCGAGCTGTCGGCCATGACCCCGTTTCTCAAACGCATCGAGGGCAAACAGGTGAAGCTGCTGCCCACCGTGCTGCTGCTCAAGTCATTGGGCATGGCCCGCTACATTTCCCGGAACATGAACCACATCCATATTCCCGACGATCTCATTAAACGGATTCAGAAGGCCGGAGACAAGAGCCGGGAATGCGTGGCCATTGCCCGGGAAATGGTATCGGCCTTGAAGCAGGAGGGGTTCGGCGGCGTGCTCATTTCCACCATGGGGTGGGAGGATCGGCTCCCTGAAATCATAGAAAAAGCGTAAGGACACAAGCGAGGGAAAAACAACATGACGGCAAAAGCAACAACGACAGCGCAACAGGATCTGGTGGGCTCGGTCATGGTGGTCGGCGGCGGCATCGCCGGGATGCAGTCCGCCCTCGATCTGGCCAACTCCGGGTATTACGTCTATCTGGTCGAACAATCATCGGCCATCGGCGGGCTCATGGCCCAGCTCGATAAAACCTTTCCTACCAATGACTGCGCCATGTGAATTATCTCGCCAAAACTGGTCGAGGTCGGCCGGCATTTAAATATAGAGATACTCACCAATACCGAATTACTGAACCTGACAGGCGATCCGGGACGGTTCACGGCCAGGGTGCGCCAGGAGGCGCGTTACGTCGATACGGCCAAATGCACCAGTTGCGGGGAATGCATCAAGGTCTGCCCCGTCAACCTGCCCAATGAATACGACGAAGGGTTGTCGCAGAAGAAGGCGACCTACAAGCTCTACGCCCAGGCGATTCCGGGCGCCTTCGCCATCCAGAAGGCGGACACGGCCCCCTGCCGGCTGGCGTGCCCCGCCGGTCTGAACGTCCAGGGATATGTGCAGATGGTGGGCCAGGGCAAATACAAGGAAGCCCTCCAGATCATCATGGAAGAGCTGCCCTTGCCCGGAGTCCTGGGCCGCATCTGCCCCCACGGCTGCGAAGACGCCTGCCGCCGGTGCGATGTGGACGAACCCGTGGCCATCCGCGACCTCAAGCGGCTGGCGGCGGACCGGTTCGACCCCCGGGAGATCGAGATTTCGTGCGAACCGGCCCGGGAAGAGAAAGTGGCCATCGTGGGGTCGGGTCCCGCGGGTCTTTCCGCCGCCTATCATCTGGCTCGGAAAGGCATCCTGTCCACGATTTACGAAGCCCTGCCCCAGGCGGGCGGGATGCTCCGGGTGGGCATTCCCGAACACCGCCTGCCCCGGGAGGTGCTGGACAAGGAAATCGAACTCATCGCCAATCTCGGCGTCGAGATTAAATGCGACAGCCCGCTGGGCCCGGACCTGAGCGTGGATGATCTGTTCGATCAGGGCTTTACAGCGGTCTATCTGGCCCTGGGCGCCCACAAGGGGATCGATCTGGGCATTCCCGGCGAAAAAGCCAACGGGGTCCGTCAGGGCGTGGATTTCCTCCGGGAAGTCAATCTCACCGGAACTACCCGGGTCGGCAAAAAGGTGGGCATCATCGGCGGCGGCAACGTGGCCATCGATGTCTCCCGGGTGGCGGTGCGCATGGGGGCCGAGGAAGTCGCCATCATCTACCGCCGCACCCGGGCCGAAATGCCGGCATGGGAAGAGGAGATCAGCGCGGCCGAAGCCGAAGGCGTCCGGATCACGTACCTGGCGGCGCCCCAGGAGATGCTGGTGGAAGACGGTCGGGTCGTGGGTCTCCGGTGCATCCGGATGGAACTGACCGAACCGGATTCCTCGGGCCGGAGACGCCCGGTCCCGGTGCCCGGAACGGAATACGACATCGAGATCGACCAGCTCATCCCCGCCATCGGTCAGCGGCCGGACGTTTCCGCCATCGAAGACATCGCCGACCTGAAACTGACCCGGTGGTCCACGACGGAGGTCGATCCCATCACCTACGCCACGGGCCGGAAGGGCGTGTTCGCCGGCGGCGACTTGCAGACCGGCCCCTGGGTGGCCATCGGCGCCATCGCCGCGGGCCGGGAGGCGGCCGAATCCATCCACCGGTACATCACCGGGGCGGACATGGCAGAGGGCCGGGAAGCCATTACAAAGGAAGATCCCGAATACTGCCCCATCCCGGAGAACATGGCCCGGGAGCCCCGGGCGCGGATGCCCGAACTGGAAGTGGCCGAACGTCAGGGCAATTTCAGGGAGGTGGAACTGGGCTACGCCGAAGAAGCGGGTCAGGCCGAGGCCCACCGGTGCCTCAACTGCGGGTACTGCTGCGAGTGCTTCCAGTGCGTGGAAGCCTGTCTGGCCGAAGCCATCGACCATGGTCAACAGGACCTGGAACGGGATATCGCCGTGGGGTCCGTGGTGATCTGTTCGGGGAGCCGGCCCTATGATCCGTCGGAGCTGGATGAGTTCTATCATTACAAGACCAATCCCAACGTGGTGACCAGCCTGGAATTCGAACGGATTCTCAGCGCTTCCGGTCCCACCATGGGCCATCTCGTCCGGCCGTCGGACGAAAAAGAGCCCCAGAAGATCGCCTGGCTCCAGTGCGTCGGGTCAAGGGACACCAACCGGTGCGGCAACGGGTACTGCTCGTCGGTCTGCTGCATGTACGCCGTAAAAGACGCCATGATCGCCAAAGAGCATTCCGGGGGCGAGCTGGACTGCGCCATTTTCAACATGGACATCCGCACCTTTGGAAAGGACTACGAGAAGTATTACCGTCGCGCCAAAGACAAGGAAGGGGTCCGGTTCGTCAAGGCCCGGGTCCACACCGTCGACGAAATGGCGGACGGGAGCCTGCGGATCCGGTACGCCGACGACGCCGGGGATCTCCAGGAGGAGATCTTCGACATGGTCGTCCTCTCCGTGGGGCTTCAAGCTGCCGATTCGTCGGCGGCCATGGCCCGGCGACTGGAGATCGACCTGGACAAATACAATTTCGCCGTGACCCACCCCTTCGATCCGGTGCAGACCTCCCGGCCGGGGGTCTATGCCTGCGGCGTTTTCCAGGAGCCCAAGGACATCCCCACCTCCGTGAGCGAGGCCAGCGCCGCCGCCTGTCTGGCGGGGGCCCACCTCAACCCGGTCCGGGGAACCCTCACCCGCAGCGTGGAACTGCCGGATGAAATCGACGTGAGCGGTCTGGAACCGCGCATCGGCGTGTTCGTCTGCAACTGCGGCATCAACATTTCAGGAACCGTGGACGTGGCGGCGGTGGAAGCGTACGCCGCCGGCCTGCCCAACGTGGCCTACGTGACCCAGAACCTGTTCACCTGCTCCCAGGATTCCCAGGAAAAGATGAAGGAACTGATCCATGAGCACCACCTCAACCGGGTCATCGTGGCCGCCTGCACCCCCAAAACCCATGAGGCCATCTTCATGGACACCCTGGAGGCCTGCGGGCTCAACAAATACCTGTTTGAAATGGCCAACATCCGGAACCAGGATTCCTGGGTCCATTCCGACGACCCGGCCCGGGCCACGGCCAAGGCCAAGCAGCTTGTGGGCATGGCCGTGGGACGGGCGTCGACCCTCCGCCCCCTGAAGGAGAAAAAGATCTCCGTGATCCAGCGGGGCCTGGTGATCGGCGGCGGCGCGGCCGGCATGAACGCGGCCCTGGGGCTGGCCAACGGCGGATACGAGGTCATTCTGATCGAGAAGGAGCCCGAGCTGGGCGGCATGGCCAGACGGCTCACCAAGACCATCGAGGGCGCCGACGTCCAGGCCTATCTGGCGGATCTGATCGCCAGGGTGACCGATCATCCAAAGATCCAGGTGCTGACCCGCACCCTGGTGGTGGGATTCTCGGGCTTCCAGGGCAATTTCACCACCGAGGTGCTGGTGGGGCCCGGCATGTACGAACGCAAAATCGAGCACGGCGTGGTGATCCTGGCCACCGGCGCCAAAGAGTACGAACCCAAGGAGTATCTCTACGGCGAAACGGACGCCGCAATGACCCAGGTGGCGCTGGCGGAGCGGCTGAACAAGCAGGGCGCCGACGGGTTGAACACGGTGGTGATGGTTCAGTGCGTGGGCTCTCGCAACGACGACAACCCCAACTGCTCGCGCATCTGCTGCCAGAGCGCCGTCAAGAACGCCCTGACCATCAAGAAAGCCAACCCGGACGCCCAGGTCTTCATCCTGTACCGGGATATCCGGACTTACGGCTTGCTGGAGGACTACTACACCGAGGCCCGGAAGCTCGGGGTCCTGTTTTTCCGGTTCGATCCGGAGGACCCGCCCGTGGCCGAAGTCGTCGAGGACGGCGTCGCGGTGACGTTCCGGGACCATGTCCTGAACCGGCGGCTCCAGGTCACGGCCGACCTGCTGGCCCTGAGCGCCGGCATGGTGGCCGAGGACACCGAGGAACTCGCCTCCATCGTCAAGCTGGCCCGGACCGCGGAGGGCCATTTCATGGAGGCCCACGTCAAACTGCGGCCGGTGGACATGGCCACGGAGGGGATTTTCCTCTGCGGCACGGCCCACAGCCCGAAACTGCTGTCCGAGTCGATATCCCAGGCCTACGCCGCCGCCTCCCGGGCCACCACTTTCCTGGCCCGCAAGGAGCTGACCCTGTCGGCCGTGACGGCCGTCGTCGAACAGGAACGGTGCGCGTCCTGTCTCATCTGCGTGCGGTCCTGCCCCTACAGCGTCCCCCGGATCAACGAAGAGGGGGTGAGCGAGATCGACCCGGCCCTGTGCCAGGGCTGCGGGGTCTGCGCGGCGGAATGTCCGGCCAAGGCCATTGAACTCAACTGGTATGAAGACGACCAGCTCCTGAGCAAGGTCGAGGCCCTGCTGGAAGGGGTGATCTGATGAATGCACAAGCTATCGCGAAGGAGGCGAGCATGACCGAGGCGTTTGAACCCATCATCGTGGCCTTTTGCTGCAATTACTGAGGATACACCGCAGCGGACCTGGCAGGTTCCATGCGATTGCAGTATCCGGCCGGCATCAAGATCATCCGGGTGCCGTGCACCGGAAAGGTAGATGTGATTCACCTGCTCCGGACCATGGAAAAAGGAGCGGACGGCGCCTATGTGGTGGGGTGTATGGAAGGGGATTGCCATTTCAACGCCGGCAATTTCCGGGCCCGGAAACGGGTGGAGCAGGCGGCCAAAATCCTGGACGACATCGGCATCGGCGGGGAGCGGGTCCGGATGTACAACCTCTCATCCAGCGAAGGACCGCTGTTTGCCAAATACGCCATCGAAATGGACGAGATCATCCGAAACCTGGGGCCCAATCCCATTAAACTGTCGAAAAAGACGGCGGCATAGAAAGCGAGGCATGTCAAATGATTGTCGCGGATAAAAAACCCATCGAAGAGATCATCTCAGAGATAGAGACGTACACAAATGTCCTCATACTCGGATGCAACGAATGCGTCACGGTGTGCGAGGCTGGGGGCAAAAAGGAGGTCGGCATCCTGGCGTCGGCGTTGAGAATGCATTTCCTCAAGGAGGGCAAAGAGGTCAAGATCGACGAGATCACCCTGGAACGCCAGTGCGACCACGAATACCTGGAGGAGATCCGGGCCGCCATCGACGGTTACGACGCCGTGGTCTCCCTGGCCTGCGGCGTCGGGGTCCAGTTCATGGCCGAGACCTACCCTCTGCCCGTCTATCCCGGGGTCAATACCTGTTTTCTGGGCGCCACGGAAAAACGTGGTCTCTGGACCGAGCGGTGCCAGGCCTGCGGCCAGTGCATCCTGGCCCGGACCGCCGGCATCTGCCCGGTCTCCCGGTGCGCCAAACGGCTCTTCAACGGCCCCTGCGGCGGATCGACCCGGGGGGCCTGCGAGATCAACAAGGAAGTGGATTGCGCCTGGCAATTGATCATCGACCGGCTGAAGGACCTGGACCGGCTCGACGACTATGAACAACTCAGTCCCATCAAAGACTGGTCGACCGACCGGGCCGGGGGGCCGCGAAAAGTCGTGAGGGAGGACTTGCAGCAATGAAAGACGTGAAGACACCGAGCAAACTGGAAAAGATTCTGGCCGCAGGACACCTTGCCGTCACCTCGGAGTGCGGCCCGCCCCGGGGCAGTGATCCGGAGCCGATTAAAAAAAAGGCCGAGATGATCAAACACCATGTGGACGCCGTCAACATCACGGACAACCAGACCTCCGTCACGCGTCTGTGCAGCCTGGCGGCCTGTATCCATCTGAAGCTGATGGGGGTCGAACCCATTCTCCAGATGGTGACCCGGGACCGGAACCGCATCGCCATGCAGAGCGACATCCTGGGGGCGGCGTCTTTTGACATCCACAACATGCTCTGCCTTTCCGGCGATCACCAGAGCTTCGGCGACTGCCCCACGGGCCAGAACGTCCACGATCTGGACTCCATGCAGTTGATCCAGACGGTGCGCCGCATGCGCGACGACGGGAAATTCCTGAACGGGGACGACATCAACCGACCGCCGGAAATTTTTGTCGGCGCCGCGGCCAACCCGTTCGCCGATCCCTTCGAGATCCGGACCCCCCGCCTGGCGAAAAAGGTCGCGGCCGGGGTGGAGTTCATCCAGACCCAGTGCATCTACAACCTGGATCGGTTCGAGAAATGGATGACGGAGGTGGTGGATCGCGGTCTCCACGAAAAGGTCTATATCCTGGCGGGTTTGACGCCGTTCAAATCGGCAGGCATGGCCCGGTACATGAAAAACCGCGTACCGGGAATGGACGTACCCGACGACGTGGTCAAACGGATGGCCGACACGCCCAAGGAAAAGCAGGCCGAAGAAGGGATCAACATCTGCGTCGAGTCCATCGAACGGCTCAAATCCGTGACGGGCGTGGCCGGGTTTCACATCATGGCCATCGAATGGGAGGAGAAGGTGCCGGGAATCGTGGAACGCGGGGGCCTGCATCCAAGACCAGTGGTTAGTGGTTAGTGGTTAGTGGATAGTGGATAGTGGATAGTGGTAACCACAAGTCACAAGCCACAAGTCACAAGTCACAAGTCACAAAACGCGTACAGCAAGGAGGGGAAAAATGAGCGAGAAAAAAAGAATTCTGGTGGTTGACGACGAGCCTGATTTTGCATCTATTGTCCAGGCTAATCTGGAAAAA
>JAABTD010000147.1 GCA_011390065.1 Desulfobacteraceae bacterium | reverse complement strand
TCAGGAGTTTGGGTCCCCAGTTGTCCATGACGTTTTTGGTTCCGGGAATCCGTCTCAGCTCGCTTTTGGCGTCGGCCGCCAACCGGTAAAGGGCCGCCGGATCAGGCCCCAGAATCCGGATTTCCACCGGCGTGCCGCCCCCGCCCTGGCCCAGGAGCGCGACCCGGATGTCGGCGTCCGGGAAATGGTCGAAGCAGAACCGGTCCAGTTCCCGGATGATGAGAACCGGTCCAGTTCCCGGATGATGAAGGCGTTGTCCTCCCCGCTGCTGGTGTTGACCAGGATGTGGGCGTAGCCGGGGTTGGGTTCATCCGCCGCATATCCCAGGTCGTAGGATTCCGGTCCCTGGCCGATGTAGGACGACCAGTCCACGACGCCCCTCGTTCTGTTCTCTCCCGTCTTGAGATGCGATTGGATATGGTCCTCGATGCCTTTGACCACGGCAAGGGTCCGCTCGATCCTGGCGCCCAGGGGCAGGTTGATGTCCACGGTGATCATGTTCCGGTCGCTGTCCGGGAAGAAGATGAAGGGAACCAGGCCGAATCCTTTCAGGGAGAGGAAAAAGACGCCCATCATGGCGCAGATGAATATAATCTTCGCCTTGAGCGCCCACTTCAGCACAAAGAGATACCCCTTGTTGAGAACATCGAACACGGATTTTTTCCGGGCCGGTTTGCCGGTTCCGGTTTTCTTGGGCTTCACGAACCAGTAGGCCAGGAGCGGGATGATGGTCAGGCTGATGATCCAGGAGGAGAGCAGGGCAAAGGAGACCACGACGAAAATCGGCCCCACGATGTCTCCCATGATCGATTCGGCCAGGAAAAAGGAAAGAAACGCGGCCGACGTGGTCAGGGTCGAAATCAACAGGGGGACCATCAGCTCCCCGCAGGTGTCCACCGCCGCCGTCAGTCGGTCCTGGCCGTCTTCCAGTTTCACGAGAAAGGATTCCGAGACCACGATGCCGTTGTCCACCATCATGCCCAGGGCCATGATCAGGGCGGCCAGGGTCACCTGGTTGAGCCCCATGTGGATGACGCCCATGAGCATGAGCGTCATGACCGTGACCAGGGGAATCAGCCCGGACACCACGATGCCCGTGCGGAGTCCCAGGAAAATCAGCATCACCACCATGACGATGCCGATGCTCTGGAGCAGGTTGCCGATGAAATCATCGATGGATGTTTCGACGAATGTGTCCAGGGAGGCCAGCCGGATCACCTCGAGTCCCAGGGGAAGGCGGCGGTTGTAGTCGGCCAGCTTTTGGTCGATCATTTCGCCCATGGCGATGATGTTGGCCCCCTCCTTGAGCGAGACGGACAGGGATATGGCCGGTTTGCCGTTCACCCGGACCAGGCTCGTGGGCGGGGTCTTGTAGGTCTTGCGGATCTGGGTGATGGCGTCCAGGTAGACGGTTTCCCCCCCGTCCCCCACCGGGATCACGGTCTTTTTCAGGGCCGCCAGGCTGTCGTAATTGCCCGTGGGTTCGAGGATCAGGCGCTTGCCGCCCACATTGATTTCACCGCCGGAATCCAGGATGTTGGCGCCGCGGATGATCCCCTTCAGCTTGTTCACGGTCAGGCCGTATTCGCCGAGCCGGGTCGCGTCGAAGGCCACCACCACCTGCTGCTCCTGGATGCCGCCCAGCGCCACCTTGGCCGAGTCGGGGAGGGTGATCAGGTCGTCCCGGATCCGTTTGGCGACATCCTCCATCTCGGCATAGGAAAATTCATCGGACAACAGCCCCAGCATGATGCCGTAGACCACGCCCACATCGTCGTCGTTCAGGTCCGGGACCACGCCCTCGGGCAGGGAGGTCATGTCCTCGAGTTTGCGCCGCAATTCGTCCCAGACGTCCCGGAGCCGGTCTTTTTTCACTTCGTCCTTGAGGGTGACCGTCACGACGGAGAGCCCGGTGCGGGACTGGCTGCCGATGGTCTTGACCTCGGGGATTTCCTGGACCACCTCCTCGATGTTTTTGCTCACCAGAAGCTCCACCCGCTGGGGATTGGCGCCGGGAAAGCGGGACACGATGGCGGCCACCCGGATGGTGTAGGGCGGCATGCTGTTCCTTGGCAGGTCGGGGTACATGGACACGCCCAGCAGCACCACGATGAACAAAAGGCTCAGGGTGATACGGTTTTTGTTGATGGCGAATTGCGTCGGATTCATGGGGATCACCAGTCCCGGACCGGATCATCGAGCAGCTTGACGGCCATGCCGTCCATGAGAAGCTGCATGCCCGACGTGGCCACCATCTCCCCGGGCGAAAGCCCTTCTTTCACCAGGAAGCCGTCTTCCGTCAGTTCCCCGATGGACACGATGCGTTTTTGAACCGTTCCCCGGCCTTCCGGTCGGGGGAGGATGACGAAAACGAAATTCTCCCCATTCTCCTCTCCCACGCCGTCGGCCGGAACGCGCAGGCCGGCGGCCCCGGCTTCCGCGTCGAATAAGAACCGCACCTGGGCCGCCATGCCGGGCCTCAGCCGGTCGTCGCCCGTTTGAATGCCGATGCTCACCGGATAGGTGGGGGCGTCGGACGCCGCGTAGGGCACCTCGGTCACGGACCCCTCGAATTCGGTCCCGGGCAGTGCGGGAAAGGTGATCGTGCAGGGCATGCCCTTGTCGATTCCGGCGATATACAGGTCCGACACGTTCACATTGACCTTGAGATTGCCGAGGCCGCTCAGGGTCAAGATGGGCTTTCCCGAAGCCGCCTCCTCATTCTCATCCACCGTGATCCGGTTGATGATGCCGCCGAAGGGGGCGACCAGCCGGGTGTACTGGAGCTGGTTTTGGGCGGCCCTGAGCTTGGCGTTTTCCGTATTGATCCGGGATTTCGCGGCCTGAAGCTGGGCCGCGGCCGTTTCATAATCCCCCCTTGCCCGCTCGAACTCGCTCAGGGAGACATTGGCGTTTTCGTAAAGATTCTGAACCCGCTCATAATCGGACTGGGCGGTGTAGACCTGGGTCTGGGCGGATTTGGCTTCGGCCTGGCTGGCTTTCAGGCCGGCCCGGGCCGACTCCACCTGCACCATGAGATCCGTTTTGTCCAGCTCGGCCAGCAGGGTTCCGGCCTTGACCCGGTCGCCCACCTTGACCGGAATGGATTTGACCGTCCCCGGGACCTTGAAGCTCAGGATGGACTCTTTATCGGCTTCGGCCGTGCCGCTGAAAGTCCGGCTCCGGTCCAGTTCCTGGGGGTCCAGAACCCTGTAGCGCACCGGCCGGACCGGCGGGTCCGTTTCCGTCGGGGGAGGCGCGTCGCAGCCCGACGGGGATACGATCAGCGCGATAAAAAGAAGAAATGAAAACGGCTTCATGGCGATCTCCTGATGGTGCGTTTCGGGTGAGGTTCGTCCGGCCGGGTTTAGGGGTCGGTCAGGTCGTCCGCCGGCGTTGTTTCCATGTAATGGCGCAGCCGGTTCATGAAATCCCGTTTTTGTTCGGGAGAATCCAGAAAATGGAACCGGCCCGTGGACCGCTCCAGCACCAGAAAATCCATGACGAACTGGTATCGGGCCAGGGCCGCGTTCAGCTCGCCGGCCACCATGGCGTTCTGGGCGTCCACCAGGTCGGTCACGCTTTTTCGGCCTTCGGAATAGCCGGCCTGGATGACCTCGAAATTTTTTTGGGCGGAAAGCCGGGCGTTTTCCGACAGATCGATTCTCCTGACGGATACGGCGGCGGTCTCGAGGCTGGACCGGACATTGAGATGGAGCCGGTTTCGCAAGTTCTTTTCCTCCAGCCGGGTCCGGCGAAGCCGGATGCGGCTCAGGGCCAGTTCCTTTTTCCGGGCCCCGCCGGAATACAGGGGCCAGCTCGCGGCGACCGCGACGCTCCAGGGGTGGTCCAGTTCCGAAGGCGTTTCCCGGACCGCGTCGTATTCCGCGAGGATTTTGTCCGCGCCCGCGGTCAGAAAGACATCGGGCAGGTATCGCGCCCGCTTCCGGTTGAGCAGGCGCCGTTCCCC
Source organism: Desulfobacteraceae bacterium (assembly GCA_011390065.1). Lineage (GTDB taxonomy): Bacteria > Desulfobacterota > Desulfobacteria > Desulfobacterales > JAABSP01 > JAABTD01. The sequence continues at coordinate 8,677 of JAABTD010000147.1, read as the reverse complement.
GGACCGGATGTTCTCGGCGACCCCCCGGAGTTCAGGGCGGTTTCTGTCGGCTTCTTCCACGAGAAAATCGCTGAACCGGGCTAGCTGTTTGAAATTGCCGACGAGCCGGTAGATCTCCGGATCGGCGACCATCAGTTCGATGCCCGTTCCCGGTTCGATGTCCACGGGCGTGAATTCCCGGTCTATGGGCCGGTCCAGCACCCCGTTCAGGGCCATCCGGGCCAGTTGCACATCCCGGTGGGCGTCGTTGAGAAGGATCAGGTTGCCGGCCTTTTCACTTTCCCACCGGCTGACCGCCGATGCGTCCGCGGACCCCACGGCCGCCTTGTTTTTGGCGATATCGAGGTTTTTCCGGGTGACGTCCAGGTTGTTGTTCCGGATGGCCTGGTTGCTTTTGGCGGACAGCAGGGCGATATAGGCTTGGGCGGCCGTGACCACGGTGTCCAGCAACACCGTTTTTTCCTGGTGTCCCCGGGCGGACAGCAAGATGTTCTGGATGGCGTGGTTGGCCAGGAGATCGTCCGAGAAAAGGGCCTGGCTGACATCGCCCGAGACGGTCCAGGTGGTGCGGGCCGCGATGGTTCCGGCGATTTCCACCCGGTTTTCGTCCACATGGGCGATGCCGGACGACAGGCCGACCTGGGGGAGGAGGGCCGACCGGGCGATGCCCGCCGCCTCGGCCTGACTTTCCGTGTCGGCCTTCGCCATCCGAAGGTCGAGGTTCCGTTTCAACGCTTCGAGAATGATGCCCTTCAGCTCGATTTCCGGGCCTTGCCGCAGCTTGTCCAGGTTCAGGAGGCGGGCCTCTTCGGTGGCCTTGAATCCGGGGAAATAATCGATCTTGCGAAACGTTTCCACATTGACCACGAAATTGTCCGCATAGGGGGAAACCATCACGGGGAGGGCGCCGGCGTCCTTGCCGTCGAGGATTTCCAGCACGTTGATGGCGATCCGCCGCGTCAGGGCGTTGAAATTGCGCTCCGGCGCGATGGCGGCCATGGCCCCCAGCCGCACATGCCGTTCCCCGAACATGGCGAATGAAGGCAACCCCCGCCGGTTCACGACCCGGATCAGGGCTTCGATCCGGTCCTCCCGTTCCTCCGGGTACAGGGGCAGCAGATAGACCGCGTCCGCGCCGGGGGGAATTTCCGCCGCGCTTTTCCCGATGTTTTCGGGATCGATGTCCACGATGGAGAGCTTCGACGCCGGAGAGACGGTTTCCACGGCCTTGCCGAAATAGCTGAAAAGGGTGGGGAACATGACCGTATGGCCGGCGGGAAGCAGCACGGCGAGATGCTTGAAATCGTATAGCGTTTTAAAGGTCCTCAGATCCTTTTCGATGTCGAAGGGGGACAGGATGTAGTTGAAGTTCCGGATCCCGCTGGTCCCCTCCGGCGTCATGGGCAGACCCTGGAGCCGGCGGTCCAGGATGGTGGCGGCGATGGTGGGCTTGTCGTACCGGTTCAGTCGAACCAGGAATTCGGACGGATCGATGCCGATCCCGATGACGCAGTCCACCGAATCATCGGCCATGATCCCGGCGATGACGGCGTCCGTCCGGGCGTCCCGATCGGGGCCCACCGCCGCTTGCAGGTATTCGACGGCGGCCCTGCTTTTCAGCAGGGCATTGATTTCCTCGACCGTCCGCCGCTGATACCGCGTCTCGCCACCGGGGTCCGACAGGAGGGCGATTTTGAAGACCGGCTTGGCCCATGCGCCGACGGGGACCGCCAAAAGGAAAAAACACAAAGAAACCAAGATAAAAACCCGTGTTTTCATGCGCCGACCCTTCCGTTTCCCGCCTGTCCGCTGAATGATTCTGACGACTTATACTTCGATAATTCGAGATACTTATAATGGTTCGAGGCGGAGTGCAAGGGCTTTTCCGCCGATATTGCCGGCGGGGGGTGGAAACGCGGGCGGATTTTCAGCCAGAAACCGCCGGCCATGATAGAGGCCAGGGCAACCCAAATAACGGTCCATATCCCCGCGTTGAAGGACGACACCGATCCGTCCGCCAGGCCGATAGAAAAGAAGACCAGAACGACGATGCAGATCAATGCGTCAATGCCGCCGAAAATCCAGAACAGCCACAGTTTCAAGAGAGGGTCCTCATTCGAAGAATTCCATCCGCATCTGCTCCCCGCGCGGCAACTCGGCGATTTCTTTGTGCCCGCTTCCCTCCGCCACGTCGGCCGCCGTTAATCCGGATGAATCCTTGATCTGGATCAAGGCGAGCCTCTGGCAGGACATGCCGGCGCCGGCGAGGCTGAAGATCATTTGATGAACCTTCTCGATGTCGCCTCTTTCCGCGATATGGAAGAGAGGTGTGCGGCCGGTTGCGTCCCGTGTAAAGAGATCGGATCGATTCGTCATAATCGTCTCCTTCTGTCACTGCGGTTTTTGGGGAGGGTGAAAGATCTCTGGGGCATCCAGTTGTTGATCCATCGTTGGGTGGGCAAGGGGATGTGAGAAGCGCCTTCCAATCCCATTCATGACTACTATGATTCCAATCTGATATCAACACAACATGCAAGGAAAGCCATTGCACATATTCGACATGCCATGTATCAGGAAGATGGCGCCTGGATGGATTCACTCAGAAAAGAAACCTTATCCCGAGGCGAATGAGGAGACATATAATGTCCGAAGCATTGCTGCTGGTCGATATCCAGAACGATTATTTCACAAACGGGGCCATGGAGCTGGTGGGAATGGAGGGCGCCGCGGACAAGGCGGCGGCGCTGCTCGACCGGTTCAGGAAACGATCTCTGCCGATTTATCACGTCCAACACATCGCCGTTCAGCCGGGAGCCACGTTTTTCCGGCCGGATACGGAAGGGGCCGAAACCCATGCCTCGGTCCGGCCCCTGGAAAACGAGCCTGTGGTCGTCAAGCATTTGCCGAACAGTTTTCGCGAGACAGACCTGTTGTCGCGCTGTCGCGAGGACGGCATCGAAAACCTGACGATCTGCGGCGCCATGTCGCACATGTGCATCGATGCGACGACCCGGGCCGCGTTCGATCTCGGGTTCGGATGCACCGTTGTCGAGAACGCCTGCGCGACGCGGAACCTCTCCTTCAACGACCGGGAAGTCCGGGCGGCAGACGTCCATGGGGCCTTCATGGCGGCGTTGGCGCTCGTGTACGCTCGCGTGGTCTCCCTGCAAGCGTACACGGCGGACAACGTGTGATCTCTGATCTGAAATCGGCTATTTGAACTTCGCCCGAATCGCGTCGATGGCCGGCTTTCCGTCCGGCCCCTTGACGCCGTCGAGCCAGGCGCCGACGGTGTCGAGGTTGGCGGCGATCCAGTCCCGGGCCACCTTGTCCGCGTCGAGGTTCTTGAAGCCGAAGGAATGGATCCATTCGCTCTGCAGCTTCGGCGAGATCCGGATCTGTTTCAGAAACCGATAGACCTCTGGCAGATCCTCGGCGAATCCCTTTCTCACCACGGTGTACACGACGCTCTTGTTGACGTAGCCTTCCGTGCCGGGAACCCCTTCCAGGTATTCGATGTCGTAAAGGATGTTCATCCAGTGGGGCTTCCAGCAGGCGAAGGCGACCCATTCGTCGTTTTTCATCAGACTTTCCACCTGTTTCAGCATGACCGGCGTGGTGATGCCGATCTGTTCCCAGTCGCCGAGGCCGGCCACATCCTTTTCTATAATGTTGCCCATCTCGGTGTTCATGGGGCTGCCGGCCTCGATGTTGTAGATGGTCTTGTCGAATTTGTCGGCATGGCCGTCCAGATCGGCGAAGCTGTGAACGCCCGCTTTCCAGACGTAATCCGGCACACAGAGACTGATCTGGGCATCATCGAGGTTGGCGGCGATCACCTCGATTTCTCCTTTTTCCTTCAGCGGATCGATCAGGGGGTTCTGCTGGGGGGTCCATCCGCCCAAAAACGCATCGACTTCCCCGATGCTCATGGCCTTGTAGATGATCGACGGATTGATATCTTCCTGACCGACGTCGTAACCGAGGGTTTCCAGCAACTGGGCCGCGATTTCCGTTTTGACGGTCACGCCCGGCCATGCCGGCACGCCGAATTTGATCTCGTCCGCGGCCATGGCGACGGACGAGGCAAACATGATAGCCATTGCGAATACGATGATGCGTTTCATGGTTCCTCCCATATATAAGAGTAAACGGTTTTCCGAACGCCGGATCAGTCCCGCTTCGACAAAATCCGCGCGCGGCCTTCGACATCGTTGAGGTCCAGATGGTTGCGCATATACTGGTTGCCGGCGTCCCGGCAGGGGGTGAAGTCCCAGGGCGTGCGGCGGCCCGTCATGTGGGCCTGGAACACGAGGCGGCGGCGTTTCTGGCTGTCGAGGACCTTCTGGTGAAGCCCTTCCGGGTCCTGGTGGTCCAGCATCTTCTGGTGGAGGGCGCTTTCGATGTTTTTCAACTCCGGCCGCCCGGACAGGTTTTCCAGTTCCCTGGGATCGGTTTCCAGGTCGTAGAGCTGGGGCGGGTCCGGCTGGCTGTAAATGTATTTGTAGCGGCTTTGCCGGACCATGAAGCAGGGGGCGACGGCGCCTTCGCCGAGAAATTCCGAGATCACGGGGCGGATCTCCGGGCCGCTCTCGCCGCTTAGAAAGGGGACGAGGCTTTCCCCGTCCATGGGGGCGGCGGGATCGGTCAGGTGATTGTTGCCGGTCAGATCGAGGAAAGTGGGCAAGAGGTCCACCAGGGAGACGGGGGCGGCCGCGCGGCCGGCGGTGATGGCGGGTCCGGAGATGATCAGGGGCACGCGGACGGAGCGCTCGAAGAGCGACATCTTGTACCAGAGCCCCCGCTCGCCGAGCATGTCGCCGTGGTCCGCGGTGAAGACGATGAGGGTGTTGTCACGCATGCCCGTATCGTCCAGGGCTTTCAGGAGTTGTCCGATCTTGTCGTCGACATAGCTGATCTGGCCGTAATAGGCGTGCCGGGCGTTGCGGATCTGGGCGTTGTCGACGGCCCGCATGTGGTTGCCGTAGGCTTTCCGGAGTCGCATGCTGTGGGGGTCGCATTGGTCGTCGGGGATGTAGCCCACCTCGGGCAGATCGATGGCGTCATGGTCGTACCGGTCCCAGTGTTCTTTGGGGCAGGCGTAGGGGTCGTGGGGATCCGTAAAAGAGACCACGAAGAGAAAGGGGCGGTCGTCGTCGTCCCGGGCCATGTCGTAGAGGTGGCGCACGGCGTGGAAGCCGGTCTCGTCGTCGAAATCGATCTGGTTGGTCCGCTCGCAGGGGGCCGCGCCGATGACGCTGTCCATGTTGTGGTACCACCAGTCGAAACGGCGGTCGGGGTCGCGCCAGTCCGGGGTCCAGCCGTGGTCGGCGGGGTAGATGTCGGTGGTCAGTCGCTCCTCGAACCCGTGGAGCTGGTCCGCGCCCACGAAGTGCATCTTGCCGGAGAGGGCGGTCCGGTAGCCGCCGGCCCGGAGATAGTGGGCGAAGGTGGGGATGTCCCCGGGGAATTCGGCGGCGTTGTCATAGGCCCCGATCCGGGAGGTGTGCTGCCCGCTGAGCATGGAGAACCGGGAGGGCGCGCACAGGGGGTTGTTGCAGTAAGCGCTTTCGAACACGACGCCGTCTTCGGCCAGGGCGTCGATGTGGGGCTCTTGGACGATCTCGTGGCCGTAGGCGGGCAGGGCGTGGGGCGCGAGCTGGTCGGCCTGGATCATCAGGATGTTGGGTCGGTCAAGGGTCAATCGGAACCTCCTTTCGTCAGTTTTCGTTCATGATGTCTTCGATTTTGTATTGGGCGTCCCGGAGCGCGTCGACGATCCGGGCTTCGAGACCGTCTTCAGCAAGGCGGGCCGGCATGATGCCGAGCCCAAGGGCCATGACCGGCCGGCCGTTTTCCCGGAGCGGGACGGAAAAGCGGTGCATGCCGGGGTAGAAGAGGGCGAAGTCATTCTGGACCCCGGTGGAGGCCGCGTGATCGATCATCCGGCGTGCGTCTTCCGGGGATGCCGGGTGGCGATGGCGCTGGAGTTCGGCTTCGATGAACGCGTCGTCCCGCAGCCGGTCGGGGGGGATGAAGAAAACGGCGCCGAGGACCGGCAGCCGGAGTTCCAGGCTCTGGCCGGCCTGCCACAGGGACGGGGATTCGGGGTCCATGAAGCTTTCGAGACAGAACATGCGGTCGTCCACGCAGGTAAACAGGTTGACCGATGCGTGGAAGGCGCCGTGCAGCCGCCGCATGTGCTCCCGGATGTACTGGATCGGTTCGTTCTTCCGGCCCATGGCCCGCCCCCAGAAATAGATCTTCCAGCCGAGGGCGTACCGGCCCGAAGGGGTCTTTTCCAGAACGTCGGCGTGCACCAGTTCTTTCAAAATCTTGTTGACCGTCGTGGGGCTGGGGTTGTCCAAAATCTTGGCGACTTCGGAAAAGCGGAGCCCTTCGGTGCTTTTGCTGATAGCGTCGATGACGGTGAGGGCGCGGGATAGAATGGTTTGACTCATAAATAATACACATATATATAGTGAGCTATATTTTAAGAGAGTATATCGGAAAGTGGTGAGGTTGTCAAAGGGAAATTGGACCATGAAAAGCGCGATGGACTGGAGCTTTGCCTGGAGGTTTGGAAAACACAAATATTTCGTATTTAAAAAGTGAGTAAAAACGTTAAGTTGTGGGGGCAAGAATAAAAATTAGTTTGACATAATTAAAAAACGGGTGTTACAAAGTAACATAATTCACAACCGAAGAAGGAGGGCGGTGATGAGTCAAGTTATCAGGATTCCGGGGCATGTATATAAAAGGTTAGAATCAAAAGCAAAAGGGTTTGATACCCCCGCTGGAGTTATTGAAAAATTGTTGGATTTCTATGACCAACATAATCTTAATCCTCCTAGTGTGAATGCAACTAGTCTTCATAGCGCTAGTTTTTTGACCAAATCTAGTAGCGATGAAACTAGGAGGACTAATAGAAAGTCGGACACTAGGGAACAGCAAATTAACAACAGAAGGTCGGATGGGATTGTTAAATTTGAACATCTAGACCCTAAAGCTCAGGGACAAGTAAGGAGAGATAGATTTAAGGATATGATCAATTGCAAAGGAATACAATTGTTTCATGACAGCGGTGTAATCTATAAGACGAAAGAGAATAAAATAGTCGGGATAGCATCCGCCTCTGAATCAGTGGTTAAGCCAGGTACCTGGTTTCTTGGCTTACCTCCACAAGAATTTTACACAATAGTTCTCCTCTGTGGAAACAAGAAAACCCCGCTCTTCCGATCTGATATGTTTAGTATTATACCATCCAATGAATTTGTAAAAAACTATGTTCGCAAATTGAGCAGGGATGCAAATGGACAAATTAAATTCCATATAATTCAGACAGCTGGGAAGCTATATCTAAACATCCCAAAGCAACATGAGGTCGATCAGCATGACGTCGAAGTGGGCCAATTCGTAGATAAACATGAAAACTTACGTTCCGAAGGTGAACCTAAAGATGCTGCTGCTTCTCAAATCAGAAAGAGGAGAAGGATTGTTAAAAATGTTCATAGAACAGGACATAGCGCGTTAACGGAAAAAAGTTCTTCTGAATTGCGTTGGATTAGAGAGTATGAATTTGATAATTCAAACAATATTACCTTAAAGCATATATACACGGTGTTATTTTTCATGAAAAGTGGTTGCACTTTCAGCGAAGCTACAAAAGCAGCATTAAAAGTTTTTACAAGCGTTCGTGATTACCAAACAATATCGGATAAATGCGCACGTCGCTTCGCGGGCAGTGTCGACAATTTTGTTTATATGTTTAATACTGGCAAAGTGCTTGATGAATTGGCTATTAAATTCGATTTGTCCCAAAATGATTACAATGTTTTCAAGGTACTATTGAAAAAATAAAAGCCACTAAATTTGCAATAAAGCTAGACGAAGACTATCCTTAATTTTATACCTGCATTTTTGCGGGAGCCCACAGAAAGGAGACTGAAAAAGTTGTATAGAGACGAAAGATGGGAACTTTTTGAGTGCAAACGCTGCGGCAGGTGTTGCACTCAGATCGGGCTACCATATGATCCCTGGCGTATATTCGAGATCGCCAAATTTCTTAATTTAGAAGTTGCGCAAGTTATTGAAAAGTACTATGGGCGACTTGTGAAAAATGGAAAGGAGTGGGAATCTGAAGACTTTAAAAGGACACCATGTCCTTTTCTAAAAACAAGTGGTGACATGAGAGAGTGCGCAATCTATGGTGTACGCCCCATTGGGTGCGAGTTGTATCCTTTCGGTACCGATGGAGGGCGTTGTGGTGTTGAATGCCCTGCTGCTGATATTGTATATGCGGCTCTAATGGATGAAGAGGATATTTAAAAAAAGTGACGCAGTCATTAACATCGATTAAGGCTGGATGTTCAGTCTGTGACGGTCGCTGAAGCCCCATGAACATTGAAAAAAAAATGGCCAAATCATATCTGCATAATAAAGCTATCCAAATCATTTCGCGTCTAACGCGATGCTTGTGACCTTATCATTTGGGTGCGGCTCTTTTGCGATACCATTAAAAGCCTTTTGGTTCAAGAAAGTTAGCTCTTTTCAATAGGTCACTGTAGGCCCGATAACGGGGGGCTATCCCCGTCCCGTACTGTTTTGTCGCCCCTTTCCCTATCCCCGGTAAGGGTTACAGCGACCATTTTTTACTGGACAACATGCCGCCTTTTCG
>JAABTD010000368.1 GCA_011390065.1 Desulfobacteraceae bacterium | reverse complement strand
CCGGGCCCGCTCCCTGCCCCGGATGTTTTGGGGTTGGAGCGGGCGATGGTCACAGTTTCCGAATTTGGGAATGGGGTAGATATGAGTGATTCTGAAAAAGAGAACAAGGATGTGAAAAGGCAGACTGCCGTTCAGACCGGCTCCGGCGCAATTGTTCAGAATGGCGGGACTGCATCGGGAGACCGTGGGGTCTCCGTGTCAGGGGATCTGTCTTATTCGATCGTATCCACCGGCGACTACGCGCAGATCAATCTGATCCAGGAGAGGCTCGAACAGGGCGACAGGACGGTATCGGCCGGGGAACTGCGGGCAGCCTATCTGCACCGTGTTCTGGAAAGCGCGGGCAGTGTGCCGCTCCATCTCATCGATTCGATGCTGGGTCAGGATAAGGAGGTTGGGCATGCTTACATGCAGTTGGGCGCCATTTACACCGCGCTGCTGACGGAAAGCGTCGATGCTTCCGATATGGAAAATCATCGGATTCAGGCATCGGGATTTCCGGACAATGGAGGTGGGCTGCCTGATCCCGAAAAAGGCAAGGGGAAACCGCGCAATCGGTCCGCCCTCGAAATGCTGGACCGGCATCCGAGGCTCGTGCTTCTCGGAGATCCCGGCAGCGGCAAGACCACCTTCATCAACTATGTGGCATGGTGCATGGCCGGGGAATTTCTCGGGGACCCACACGCCAATCTGGAGCGTCTCAGGCAGCCGTTGCCCAGAAGCGATGAAGAATCCAGCCTTTTAGCAAAGCTGTGGAAGATGTTCAATGCTGACAAGATTATTGAGTCGGCAATCGATGAAAGAAGAAGAAGAAGAACCGATGGGGCAGATACCGATGGCCCGACTGATGCGGAGCTGCGCTCGCAGTTAGAAGAAATGGTTGTTTCCATCATTAAAGAGAAGGCCGGCTTGAAAGACGAAGAAAAGAAGCAGGCTCCGCAACAGCCCTGGAATCGGGGTCCCATGCTGCCGGTCCGGGTCACCCTTCGGGATTTTGCCGCAAGAGGATTGCCGGAACCGGGCCTGAAAGCCAATGCGCTGCATCTGCGGCAGTTTATCACCCTCGATCTTTCGGAAATGAGCCTGGGCGATTTCGATACACATCTTGAAACCGAATTGATGGGTTCCGGCGGCATCATCCTTCTGGACGGCCTTGACGAAGTTCCGGATGTGGAGAACCGGCGCGAGCAGATCAAGGACGCGGTGGAAGACTTTGTAAAAACATATGGCAAATGCCGTTTTCTAATCACCAGCCGTCCCTATGCCTACCGCAATCAGCACTGGCGGCTCTCCGGCCTGGCGGAGGCGGAGCTTGCGCGGTTCAACGACGCACAGATCGATTATTTCGTGGACCAGTGGCATTCCAGCGCCCACCAGTTCAAGGGCTTGAGCCAGAAAGACGCCTCCGCGATGGCCCAAAAACTGAAAAGCGCCATCTCCGATCGGCCTCATCTCCGGGAACTGGCAAGGCAGCCCTTGCTTCTCACTCAGATGGCCATGCTGAATGCCCGGAGCGACGGCGAACTCCCGGACCGGCGCCAGGGGCTTTATGAGGCAACGGTTGCGCTGCTCATGGAGCAATGGGAGAAGAGGAAGGCTCCGGAAACCAAAGATGGCGAGGGCAAGGACTTGGATAAGAGCCTGACGGAATGGATGAACATGGACCGGGAGAAGCTGAGAAACGCCTTGAATCTAATCGCGTTCACGGCGCATGAGCGGAACCCTGATCCCCGAGCCGCCGCCGATATTCCCGAGCAGGATCTTGTCTATGGGTTGTTCAAAGTCTCGGATAATCGGGACGTGCGGCCGGGGCGCCTGGCTGAATATCTGAGCCAGCGCACCGGCCTTATCATCCTCATGCCGAGAGGCAACGGGATTTATGCGTTCCAGCACAGGACATTCCAGGAATACCTCGCCGCCTGCCATCTTTGCTGCCGAGAGGATTATCCCCATGGAATGGTGGATCTTGTCCGAAAAGATCCGGACCGGTGGCGGGAGGTAGCGCTGCTGGCCTGCGCCAAAGCGGCTGCGGATAATCGAAACCTGACCTGGAGCCTCATTGATGAACTCTGCCCCGAGCTGCCCCAAGGCGCGGATGAATGCGTCGAGGACCTGCGGTGCGCGCTGCTGGCGGGACTTGCGATTGTGGAATCGGCAGATCTGAACAATGTTTCCCGCGCCGTTCGCGCCAAGCTTGAGCGGGTGCGCCATTGGCTGGTGAAGGTGATGGAATGCGGCCAACTGGACGCGCGGCAGCGCGTGGATGCCGGCAACGCGCTGGCCGAGCTGGGAGACCCGCGCTTCCATCCGGAATGTTGGTATCTGCCGGTAGAAAAGAAGAAGTATGGATTTGTAGAGGTTCCGGCGGGTAAATTCTTCATGGGAAGCGATCCGGAAAAGGACCCGGATGCGCGTAAAGAGGAACAGCCATTCCATGATGTTCCGCTTTCCCGCTTCATGATCTCCCGCTATCCCGTGACGGTGGCCCAGTTTAGCGCTTTTGTTACGGAAAGCGGCCACCAGCCCAGAGATCCGGACTGCCTGAAGGGTCTTTCCAACCACCCGGTCGTTTTCGTGACATGGCATGATGCCCAGGCATATTGCCGATGGCTGACAGAAAAGTTGAGGCCGATAACTGAGGAGATGCGTGACCAGGGTTGGATCATCCGCCTGCCGACCGAGGCCGAGTGGGAAAAGGCAGCGAGGGGCGACGACGGGCGCGTCTATCCGTGGGGGAATGCGCCGGATGCGGATCGTGCCAATTATGAGGACACCGGCATCGGATCGACCAGTTCTGTGGGCTGTTTTCCGGGCGGTGAAAGCCCATATGGGTGTCTGGACATGGCCGGAAACGTGTGGGAATGGACGCACAGCCTCTGGGGGAAGGATTCTGATGAGCCGACATTCGGCTATCCTTATGATCCCGAAGACAGGGAAAGGGAAGATGAATCCGCTGCGGATGATGTGCTTCGGGTTATCAGGGGTGGTGGATATTTTGGGAATAAGATAGGCGTGCGTTGTGCTTACCGCGCCGGGGACGACCCGGACCTCGACTGGGTCGACAGCAGCGGGTTTCGTGTAGTGTGTGCTCCCGGTCTTTGACCTCTGAATCTCTGATCTCTGATCTCTCTGGCCTCTGAAAGAGGCCCCAAAAATATAAAACAGCTTTTCCTCTCAAATATCGGAAAGGACCAACCGCGCCATCATTTTTTCATTTTCAGAAGCGCCTTCGCCTTTGCCATCCGGACCAGGTGCTCAAGATGCTCATACTCCTCCCATTCAACCGCCTCCTCCGGAGACAGACCGCACCCCCGATTCTTTTCGAGCAACCGGCGAATTCCTGCCTGCAAATGTTCGGACGGCCGCAGTTGCAGGATCTCTTCCGGCTCCGGAAGACCGGCCAGAAACTCCGGCACTTCGTCTGCACCTTTCCGCTTCACCGCTATTCCCTCCAAAGCTTGAGCTGCTCCGGCTCATCCACCTGCTCCGTAAACGCCAGCCGAATTTATCTTTCTGATTGAATGAAATGAGTTACCAAATCATCGGAAAGGTAAAGCCCCGCATTTCGGACTTTGGAAAAGGCATGTTTCAACGAACCAATCAATCCATTCCGATATGCGAGAAGCAGAAGCCCTGCGGTTCCGATATGTCGGATA
>JAABTD010000367.1 GCA_011390065.1 Desulfobacteraceae bacterium | reverse complement strand
TGCCCCGTAAACCCACCCTCGCAGGCCAGTTTGAACAACCGCTGTAAAAACGGCACCGCCAATGAATACTGCCGATAGCAAACCTCCCCATACCGCTTCCGATACGCCTGATTCAGCGCCTTGTCCTTGACCGTGATATACGGCGGATTCGCCACCACGGCGTGATACCGCCCATTTCTGAGAATGCGGCGAAGATCGTCGATATTTTCGATCTGGTAGTGATGTTCCACCTCGATCCGGCCATCCAAACCCATTTGATCAAGGCGGCCGTGCCGCAACGAATCCCCACAGGCCAGATTGATCCGGAAATTCGGCGAATCCTTCAACCGCCGCACCCCGCATCTCCCCAACGCCGCCAGCAACAACCGAAACCGCGCGATCGCCACCGCAAACGGATTGACATCCACCCCGTGGACGCTGTCCAGCGCCCGCTGCACCAGCACCCGGGAATTCACCGTCGGCTCCGCCGCCGCCCACCGATCATAAATCCGCTCAAAGCCCCCCAACAGAAAATGCCCCGGCCCGCAGGCCGGATCAATCATCCGGAACCCCGCCGGCGCGATCTCCATCCCGGTCCGTGTCCGGATCGCCGGCGCATCCAACCCGAATTCGTCCAACGCCGGCTCAAGCGTCCGGTCCAGAATGAACGCCTCCACGAAATCCGGCGTCTGCAACAGCGCATATTTCTTCCGGGCCGTCTCGGACAAATCCTGATACAAATCCCCCAGAAACCGCGTATCCCACGCCCCGTCCGTGAAATCATGGACCAACGCCCCGGACGCCGCGTCGATCCGCTGGAAAAACGCCAGCAACTCCCCGGCCGCATCCCCGCTCAGCCACCCCGGAAAAACATGGATCCCATTGTGCTTCCCGAACACATCCCCGCCCGCCGGCAACGCCGCGAGCCCCGCGAACACATCCAGCAGATACTCCCGATCCGTCTCCGTGGGATGGGACCGGAAATACAACTCATTCTCGTCCCGGGACCGCTTCAGCCGGTCCCCCGGCCCCGAAATCCTCGGCGGTTCCACCAGCCCGTTGTCCTCCAGAAACCGCGCGAACACGCAGGACAAGATCCACGCCGCCGCCTTTTGGGTGATCCCCTCCGCCCGCCATTCCTCGAAACTCGCCGCCGTTCGCTCCGCCCCCCGGGCCTTCTCGTATTCCACCGTCAACATCCCATGGATGTCCGGCGCGTCGCCGTGTTCCTCGGCCCTTTCACGCAAATCCACTTCAAGGCGGGGCAGCAATCCTTTCAAATCTTTGAGAAGGGCTTGTCGGTCGATCATGATTTTTCCCTTCCTGGCGGATGCTTGCTTGTCTGATAAAGAACGCGCCGCAGATTGACCAAGCCAACACGGTTTACTTGAAGCTCCCAGACGGTTGCCCGACCCGTAGGTGTTGTTCCGATGATCTGCGTGAAGTCCTCGTTCCAGATAAAATGATCCACCCAGTTCTGCTGTCTCGGATGATACAGCGGAACAGTTTTTCGGGAGACAGGATCATGGCCCAAGGTTTTATTGTACTTATGATTGTTGCAGCCTTGGCAGGACAATGCCAGGTTTTCCGATTCGGTTTTGCCACCTTTTTCAACAGGGATGATGTGTTCAACAGAGAACGATTGCATGGAAAAACGCAATTGGCTTAGGCAATATTCACAATGTTCCCTCGCCCGCTCGACAACGGCGCGCCGCTGCTCAGCGGCGACCCGTTTTCTACGCATCGACAAACTGCGGCTCTATGCCCAATTCCGCCATCAGAACGGGGAGCGTCTTTTTCCGGATTCGGGCCAACGCCGTCAGATATTCCAGGCGTCTTGCATCAAGAAGTTCGACCTGATCCGTCAACTGCAACAGTTCCCTGTATTCCTCATCCGTCAAAGTGCTCGCTTTTCGCTTTTCGATCAGCGCGTCATAACGCTGCTGAACCGCCTCCGGGACACCTTGATTGATTTTCTTCAGCAAGTCAGCCTCGGCCTCCGCCAATCGATGTTCATTGTAAATCGGGCGTATGGCGATGGACTGCGAAAGCAGCTTTTCCTGATCGGCTGCCGACAGTTGCCTCACGGCATTTACGATTTGATCAAAAGACAGGTCGGCTTTTACTTGGATGACAGGCATACGTTATCCTCCGGCCCTTCCGGGCCTATGAAGCGAGCCAGTAGACGATCCGCCAAAAAGGCGCGTTCCTGCCTGGACAAGCCGAGCGCTTTTTTTTCGATTCGATCTAAGGACATGGCCATAATGCACCTCCTGAAATTGATATTCGAACGACATCCGGATCGATCATACCAAAAGATAAAAATTTTATCACATTCCAATTCAACTTGACAAAATTAATTGTAATTTTTATAGTTTGCATTACAAATAAAGTAGAAAAAATTCCAAATGGACCCGCTATGAAAACCGACCAACTCTTTTATGAATTGTTCCGCTTCAGCCCGGAAAGCCTGCTAAAGCTTGTCCAACTGGAGGTTCAAGGCCCCTATCGCTTCGAGAGCATCACCGTCAAAAGCACGGAAAAAAGATTCGACGGGTATTTCAAGAGCGACAGCAGCGACGGACCCGACATATTCCTTGAAATTCAGGGCTATCGCGACCATAATATTTACTGGCGCTTGTTCCGGGAAATCTGCGCTTTCCATGAACAAAGGGAAAACGACCGGCCATTTGCCGCCGTCGTCCTGTTCATCGATAACAGTTTAGATCCCGGCAATCCCCCGTTGATCCCGGCGCCGCCCAACCGCCTGGTGAGGTGCGACTTGGTCGATTGCCTAAAAAACATCGAAACCAACGCCACGCCGCTGGTCGTGTTGAAACCCCTGACGCTTCCGGATAAAACCGATTTACCCGGAAAGGTCGGCCAATGGAAGGCGGGCATCGACGAAATGGGCTTGCCGGAAGACAGGAAAAAAACATTGGTCGAACTGCTGGAATACGCTATTTTGCAGCGGTTCAAGACCATTACATTGGAGGAGGTTCGAAAAATGATCCAATTAACCCCACTTGAGGAAACAGTCGCCGTTAAAGAACTCATGCAGGAAAGCATGGAAAAAGGGATTGAAAAAGGCGAATTGGTCGCCACCATCCAGATGACCCAGAAGTGGCTGAAGCGCCCCTTAACCCCTAAAAATAATCTGTACCGTCTGGGCGTCGAAGATCTCAAAGCCATTCTCTCGGGCCTGGAGGCGCAACTGCCGGATGACGCGAATAGGTTCTGATCCGCTTTCCCCGCCAAGCCCATTCCAGTAGTTGGGGGATTCATGATCCTGTTGGCGAATTCAACGGTGCCGCTCTCCTTTTGCCGCGCGGGAGTGAACTCCCACGCTATTTTATGATGTCCCTACAGGACATTTTTTGCAATTCCAGTCCCGTAGGGACGACACATAGTAGCGTGGGAGTTCACTCCCGCGCGGCAATGGTGGATTGGGTCGCATTCGCCAACACCATCATTCATTCCCCGGCGGGCTATGTTTCCCCCTCCACCCTCGCTTTCCCCTTCCGCCCCCGCCGATGCCGGTTTTCCAGCCACTCCACCGGTACCCGCGCATGCTGCCCCGACCCGATCACCGGCACCGCCTTGCCTTCCATGAACGGCAGGTGGGACTGCCCGTCTCCGGGGATGAGCATCCAGACCCCGGGGATGCCGCCGACATTC
>JAABTD010000366.1 GCA_011390065.1 Desulfobacteraceae bacterium | reverse complement strand
TCTTCTGACCAAAGAGCGGGCCGCGCGGATCGCCCGTGCGGTGAAGGGGGTGTCTTCGGTGGTCAACAGTATAGCGGTCATACCGCCGGTGACCCGGACTGACGCTCAGATCCGGGACGATGTTAATGCCGCGCTTTTAACCGATCCGGCCACCGCTTCCTACCAGGTGACGGTTTCCGTCAAAGACAAAGCGGTTGCGCTCTCCGGCGAGGTCGATTCCCTGGCGGAGCGGATGCTGGCTGAAAAGGCGGCCAAAGGCGTTCGCGGCGTGACGGCGGTGAACAATGAGATCACCGTCGATTACCAAGAGCAGCGGGCCGACCGCGATATCCGCAATGACATCGTTCAGCGTCTCAAATGGGATGTACTGGTGGACCATATCCTGATCGAGGTGGCGGTCAACAACGGCGACGTGGTCCTGTCCGGCACGGTGGGAAGCGCAGCCGAAAAAAACCGGGCAATCGTCGATGCCTGGGTCAGCGGGGTAAAGTCCGTTTCCGCCGATGATCTCGATGTGGAGCGGTGGGCGCGGGATGAAGATCTGCGGGGCGACAAGTATGTTGAGAAGACCGATGCCGAAATCCGGGAGGCGGTGCAAAACGCCCTGTTGTTCGACCCTCGGGTGGGCTTCTATAATGTGGATGTGGCGGTGGAAGACGGCGTCGTCACGCTGCGGGGTTCCGTGGAAGATTTAAAGACCCAACGGGCCGCTGCCGGAGACGCCCGCAACACCGTCGGCGTGCTCCGGGTGACAAATCGGCCCAAGGTCAGACCGGCCGAGCCGGCCGGCAACGAAAAAGTGGCCGAAAGGGTTGAAAACGCCCTGCTCCTGGATCCTTACGTAAACCGCTACGACATAACGGTGACAGTGGAAAACGGCATTGCCCGACTATACGGCACGGTGGATTCGTATTTCGAAAAAGCCCAGGCCGACGATGCGGCTTCCGGAGTGGACGGGGTGATAGCGGTCGACAACAATCTGGTGGTCAGCGACGCATACGAGCCCTATGCGTACGATCCCTATGTGGATGACTGGTATATCTATGACTATGACTGGTATGATTACCAGCCGGGCTACACGTTCAAACCGGATGATGAGATCAAAGACGACATCCACAGCGAATTCTTCTGGAGCCCCTTTGTCGATGGCGGAGACATCACCGTCACCATCGAGAACGGCAGGGCCACGCTGACGGGGCATGTGGATTCCTGGTCGGAGCACGCCGCGGCCACGGAAAACGCCCTGGAAGGCGGGGCCACATGGGTCGAAAACAACCTGGTGGTGCGTTAGCCGTTCATCGTTTCAGCCGTTTCAACCCAGAAGTTTCAACCCAGAAAGACGCCGGCAAGGTTGTATTCCGCCTTGCCGGCGCTTTTTTGATGACGCTTTTGCCTGAGGCGACTTGCGGTGCAAAGGCTAACTGACCACCATCACGGAGGCGTCTTTCACTCCCTGCACCACTTTCTGGGAGACCGACCCCAGGAAAAATTCCTTGATCCCCGACATTCCCCGCCGGCCCATCACCACCACGTCGTAATCGTTTCCGGCTTCGTTAATGATGTCCCTGGCCACGCCGTTTTTTCTGACTTCGGCCTTCACCTGAATGTTGTCTTTGTTGAAACCTGAATGGATCAGCAGATCCCGGGCCTCCTTCTGGACTTTTTTGATCAGCTCTTTTTTTTGATCTTCCAGATAGCAGAACTGGGCCTGATGCTCTTCAAAAAGTTTGGTGAGGGAGGGGCTGTTCAATTCGCACAACGCCGCCGTATCCGGCAGCACGCTGAAAATCGTCACCTGGCTGTCCTTGGTGAAAGATTCGGCCACATGCTTGGCCGAGCGCATGGCATTCGCGGAATCGTCCAGTGCAATCAAAATTTTCTGGGCCATTTTCTGCTCCTTTCATTGATTGTTTTGCAAATGATATCATTGATTCTTGTGAGGATGCAACCGGATCTGGGATTTGGCCGTGCGTTTTCCGGATCGTTGTGATAAAAAAGAGGGTATGGAAACGACGTTGCTGGTTCTGTGGATCGTCATCGGGCTGGCGTTTATCGCTGCGGGCATTCTCTTCTGCATCCTTCCGATCCTGCCCGGGCCGCCGCTCAGTTATATCGGTTTGATCGTCCTGGCCTGGGCCCGGGACTGGGAGCCGTTCAGTGCGCGATTTCTCCTCATCATGGCCGGGCTCATGATCTTTGTCACGGCTGTAGACGGCATCATCCCGCTTTTCGGAGCCCGGCGATACGGCGCCTCCAGGGAGGGACTCTGGGGGTCCGTCATCGGCATGTTCATCGGCATGTTTTTTGTTCCGCCCTGGGGCATCTTCATCGGGGCTTTTGCCGGCGCGCTGATCGGCGAATACCTGTCGGGAAAACGGGGCGGGGCCGCCATGCGCGTGGGGTGGGGCATCTTCATAGGCGTTCTGGCCGGCATCGGCCTGAAGCTGGCCTACAGTCTGGCAACGCTGGTTTTCTTTGTACGGGGAATGGTGTGACAAGATAAAAGGGGATGCATGATTTCTCTTGCAATGGTTGATTTCAAATCCTACGCCGAATCAACGTTCGAGGCCCTCGACGCCGTCGGAGCCGCCGATTTTCTCGCCCGCCAGAGGAAAATTCTGATCAAACCCAACCTGATCAATGCATCGCCCCCTCCGGTGACCACGCCGGTCGCGCTTTGCGAGGCGATCGTCCGGTATATCCGGGAATGTTCTCCCGCGGAGATCGTCATCGGCGAAGGGTGCGGCGATCCATCGCTGGAAACCGATGCGGTCTTTTCATCTCTTGGATATGCAGCCCTGGCAAAACAATATGATCTGACCCTGGTGGATCTGAATGCCGGCCCCCTCGCAAGGCGGATGAATCCCGGCGGCACGGTCTTCACCGAGATGCACCTGCCGGAAATCGTCTTTTCCCATTGCCTCGTATCGGCCCCGGTGCTCAAGGCCCATTCTCTGGCGGACATCACCGGTACGCTCAAGAACATGATCGGGATAGCGCCGCCCTCCCACTACGGCGGTCGGGGAGGGACCTGGAAAAAGGCGGCCTTTCACCGGCGGATGCAGGCGTCCATCGTCGATCTTAACCGATGCCGCATCCCGGATTTGTCCGTCATGGACGCCCGCATTGGATTGGCGGATTATCATCTTGGCGGTCCCTGCTGCGACCCGCCGGCGGGAAAGATACTGGCGGGATTCGACCCCTATGCAGTGGATCGGGAGGCGGCCCGCCTGCTGGGGATGGACTGGCGGCGCATCCCCCACCTGCGGAACAACCGCTGATGTGTTCGGCGTTTCGCCTTGCAACGGGGAAGGGCCGCCTAAAGGCGGCGTTCCGAACTGAATAGCCGCTCCAGGTTTTTCCGGGCGATCGCGCTTTTGACCTCATCTTGATAGGGAAGGTTCAGAACCTTGTCCAGCTCACTGAGCGGGTCGCCGAAGGGAAAATCGGAGCCGAACAAAAGGCTGTCCGGACCGTAGGCGTCGATATAGGCCCGGATTTCCCCGGGGGACGCCAGGGCCGTGTCGGCCCAGACCTCGGGGATTTCCCAGATGCCTTGCCGCTTCAGTGCCCGGTATCCGCCGTTGAGCATCCCCAGATGGGGGATGATCACCCGGACGCCGGTTGCGATCTCTGTGACGAACCGGACGGTGTTGTCCAGTTCTTCCTCCAAGACCAC
>JAABTD010000146.1 GCA_011390065.1 Desulfobacteraceae bacterium | reverse complement strand
CCCTTGACCAGTTTTTTGGGATTGAAATCCGGATCGGTCTGGAGAGCCCGGATCCAGTTGAGCAGTTCCCGGGTGGCGGGTTTCTTTTCCACCGCATCGATCTCCCGCAGCCGGTAGAAAGTGTCCACGGCGTTGTCCAGAAGATCCGAACTGAGGTCCGAAAAGTGGACGTTGATGATTTTCCGCATCATCTTCGGGTCCGGAAAGGCGATGTGGTGGAAATTGCACCGGCCCAGGAAGGGGTCCGAAAGGTCCTTTTTGGCGTTGGAGGTGATGACGATCACGGGCCGCTTCCGGGCCCGCATCCGGCGGTCGATCTCGATGATGTCGAACTCCATCCCGTCCAGGACGTCGAGCATGTCGTCCTGGAAATCGGTGTCGGCCTTGTCGATCTCGTCGATGAGGAGCACGGTCCTTACGTCGGAGGTAAAGGCCTGGCCGATCTTGCCCATCTTGATGTATTCTTCGATGTTGCTCACGTCCCGCACCGAGTCGCCGAACCGGCTGTCGTTCAACCGGGTCAGGGTGTCGTACTGGTAGAGGGCCTCGATGAGCTTCATGCTCGATTTCACGTTGAGCACGATAAGCGGCATCTGGAGGCTCTCGGCGATGGCGTGGGCGAGCATGGTCTTGCCCGTTCCGGGTTCTCCCTTGAGGAGCAGGGGCATCTCCAGCCCCATGGAAACATTGACGATGCTGGCCAGCTCGGCGTCCAGAACGTACCGGCTGGCCCCGGTAAACGGTTGGTCGTTGGCTATAGGGGTGGTCATGAAATCCTCTTTATTTTAAAAATTTTACCGGAAAACGCCGGGTGCGGCGGTTTACGGCAACTGGTGTTTTTCCCTCAGCGCGTCGGAGACCTCACGGGTCATCCGAAGCACTTTTTGGGCGTGTTCAACGCTCAGGGAGCCGACGCCGCAGGCCGGGGTGAACAGGGACTGGGTCAGGAGGCGCTGCCGGTCGAAGCCCAGTTTTTCCAGGGCCGCGGCGCGTTCCTCCCAGGCGGCCAGAAGGGTGTCGGTTTCCTCTGCTTCGATATCCTCGGGATTGAGGGTCGGGACCAGGCCCCAGGCCACGGTGTTGCCGTTTTCCAGAAAGTGCTTCAGGGCATCCCTGTAGATGATGAACTGCTCGAAATACGCATAGGCGTCGAAATTGACGATGTCCACCGCCGATTCCAGGATCAGGGACCAGTCGGCGTTGGCGCAGACGTGGATGCCCGCCAGCCCGCCTTCTTCGTGTATGGCGGAGATGACCTCCTCCAGGCAGGCGGAGACCTCCTCCCGGGACATGCTGATGAATTCGGAGGACCCGAATCCGGCAAGTGCCGGTTCGTCGATGAAGATGATGATCGGCCGGTCGAACCGGGCGAGCCGGCGCATCTGCCACCGGGCCTTCAAGGCCAGGAGCTTGACCTGGACATCCCTGAGCTGCTCGTCGTAATAGATGGCCCGGCCGCTCTGATCCTTGACCGACGTGCCGAAGGTGATGGGGCCGGTCACCTGGCCTTTCAGTGCCCGGGGCGGCGGGTCCATCCGCCCGATGCGCTCTTCCAGAACGAAAAACCCCCGGGCCGTGTCCGGCGCCAGCGCGAACCGCGAACTATCGAGGTCGGCGCCCCCTTCGGTCACCGCCATGTAATCCTCGTAAAACCGGAGCAGGGCGTCTTCGAAATCGGCGCCGGCCGTGTCGATGTAAAACTTTTCCCCTTCAAAAACCAGCCCGGGCAGGCCCGGCAGAAACTGTCGCGCCATCCCCTCTTCCGGATAAACCGGCAGCTGGGCCCAGATGGGGATCTGGGGGGTATGGGTCGCCACCATGTCGGCGGCGGCTTCGTGGTCTCCGAGAGGTATGCTTCCGATGAGCGTGGGCAATGCGTTGGCCTGAAATGGTTTCGTCATGAAATGGTCCTTTTCTGCTGATAATGACCGGCGAATCGAAAAGCTCGCCTAAAACTTGTTAAGATAAGGAGAGAATCGGGAAGAATCAAGTAAGAAAGACCAGAAGACCAAAAGATCAGATATCAGAAGAAACCCTGATAATATCCAATTCCAGGATATTATCAGTTGGCTGAAGCATAACGGATTCTTTCCTGGCCGCATCAGTGGCAGCCATCGTGCATTTGTTCATCCGGTGTTCCGGACGAGAATGGGGCCGTCAATGCCACGGACGCCAGGCGGTTTTCAGCTTTTCCTGGCGTACGTGGGCTTGAAGGCCCCTTTTTCATCCCCTAATTCGACATAGCCGGGCTTGTTTTGAAGATCCCAACAAGGCGAATCTAAGGGATCGCTCACCACCGGCCGCGCGGGGGTGAACTGCCACACTGTTTTATCATGTCGCTACAGGACATTTTGAAGCAATTCCAGTCCCGTAGGGACGACGCATAATAGCGTGGGAATTCATTCCCGCGCGGTGGGGCGGAATGACGGGTGGCGGAGCCGATCAGGATTCCTAAAACAGAAGCCCTACCACCCCCACATCAAATAATCATGAATCGAATCCGCCGCCTTCCGACCGGCGCCCATGGCCAGAATGACGGTGGCGGCGCCGGTGACGATGTCGCCGCCGGCCCAGACGCCTTTTTTGGTGGTCTTGCCGGTTTCCGGGTCGGCTTCGATGTAGCCCCAGTTGTTGAGCTGCATGTCGTCGGTGGACTGGGTCAGCAGCGGGTTGGCGCCGGAGCCCACGGCCACGATGACCAGGTCGCAGTCCATGTCGAACTCCGAGCCCTCGATGGGCACGGGCCGCCGCCGGCCCGACTCGTCGGGTTCGCCCAGCTCCATTTTCAGGCATTTCATGCCGGTCAGCCGGCCCTTCTCATTGCCGAGATATTCCACCGGATTGGTCAGCAGGAACATCTCGATGCCTTCTTCCTCGGCATGGTGGATTTCGGCGGCTCGGGCCGGCATCTCTTCCCTGGATCGGCGATAGACCACGCGGACCCGGTCGGCGCCCAGGCGCATGGCAGTCCGGGCCGAGTCCATGGCCACGTTGCCGGCGCCCAGCACCACCACGTCCTTGCCCTTGGGGATGGGGGTGTCGTATTCCGGGAACTTGTAGGCCTTCATTAAATTGGCCCGGGTCAGGTATTCGTTGGCCGACAGGATGCCGATGAGGTTTTCGCCGGGAATGTTCATGAACCGCGGCAGCCCCGCGCCCACGCCGATGTAAATCGCGTCGTGGCCTTCTTCGAAGAGTTCGTCGAGGCTCACGGTGCGGCCCACCACGGCGTTGCACTCCACCCTGGCGCCGAGGCGCTCCAGGAAATTGACCTCCTGGGCCACGATCTCCTTGGGCAGCCGGAACTCGGGGATGCCGTAAACCAGCACGCCGCCGGGTTTGTGGAAGGCCTCCAGGATGGTCACGTCATGGCCTTTGACGATGAGATCGCCGGCCACCGTCAATCCGGAGGGTCCCGACCCCACCACCGCCACTTTCTTGCCCGTGGGTTTCTGCCTGGGCGGCAGTTCGCCCGTGCCGTGGGCCCGCTCGTAATCGGCGGCGAATCGTTCCAGGTTGCCGATGGCCACGGGATCTCCCTTTTTGGCCAGAATGCAGACGCCTTCGCACTGGATCTCCTGGGGGCAGACCCGGCCGCAGACCGCCGGCAGGGCGTTCCTGGACCAGAGGTTGCGGATGGCGCCGGTGAAATCGCCGTCCTTGATCAGCTTGATGAAGCCGGGGATGTCCACTGAAACCGGGCAGCCTTCCACGCAGCTCGGTTTTTTGCACTGGATGCAGCGCTGGGCCTCCAGCATGGCCGTCTCCGGCGTATAGCCCACGGGCACTTCGTCGAAATTGCGGCGGCGGACATCGGGCTCCTGTTCCGGCATGGGCTGCCGGAGAATATCTTTCTTCTTGCTTTTCTCAGCCATTTTTTTCAAAACCTCCTTCGGTCCCTACGCCTGCTCCAGCGTACAGAATTCGTTGTAGCATTCTTTCTCTTCCTCGCAATAGGCCGCAAGGCGCTTCATCAGCTCGTCGTAATCCACCTGATGCCCGTCGAACTCAGGCCCGTCCACGCAGGCGAACTGGGTCGTTCCGCCCACGCTCACCCGGCAGCCGCCGCACATGCCGGTGCCGTCCACCATGATGGGGTTCAGCGACACCATGGTGGGGACGTTGAATTCCTTGGTCAGCAGAGACACGAACTTCATCATGGGCACGGGTCCGATGGCCACCACCTGTTTGACGTCTTCTTTTTCCATGATGTCCCGGAGGGCGTCGGTCACCAGCCCGTGGCGGCCGTAGGAGCCGTCGTCGGTGGTGACGTAAAGTTCGTCGGACACGGCCCGCATGTGGTCTTCCAGGATGAGCAGGTCCTTGTTCCGGGCGCCCAGGATGGTGATGACCCGGTTGCCGATCTCCTTCAGGCCCCGGGTGATGGGGTGCAAGACCGCGATGCCGGTGCCGCCGCCGACGCAGACCACCGTGCCCTGCTTCTCCAGGTGGGTGGCCTTGCCCAGGGGACCGATGACGTCCTGGTAGGCGTCGCCCTCCTTGAGGGTTTTGAACAGGGCCGTGGTCTTGCCCACCACCATATAGATGACGGTGATGGTCCCCTTTTCCGGGTCGGCGTCGGCCATGGTCAGGGGTATCCGTTCGCCGGTTTCATTGGCCTTCATGATGACGAACTGCCCCGGTTTGGCCTTTTTCGCGATGAGCGGCGCTTCGATTTCGTTCAAGATGACCGTGCCTTCGGACATCTCCTGGCGTTTGACGATTTTGAACATGAAAAAAATCCTCCGGTTGAATACTTAAGGTTATTTCCAAACACTAATGTCGCATAATTGTTGATTTCCCTTGTTCGGAGTTCCGCCTTGCAGGGTCGGGGCGAGACCCGAATTCATTCACCATGGCCTCAAACCGGGCCGCCTGCTCCGGGCCGTAGCGGGCCATCTCGGCCTCGACCACGGCCAGGGGCTTTGCCGCGTGGTCGTCTACCTTGGAAAAGAATGCGTCGGCATAGCAGATGATCCGCTCTTCCAGGGAGACCGGGGTCATGTCCCTGAGCGGCAACGGCAGTCCCTGTCTTTGGATCTCCGACACGCTGAGGCCGGCGCCGACATGGCGCTCGCACACCAGCCCGTGACGCGGCAATCCTTCCCTGTCCAGGATTTCGCGCCCCAGATGCCCATGGCAGATATAGGGATGGGGGCCGAAGCATCCCAGCGCCGGAGCCCGGGTCCACAACATGCCGATGTCGTGGAGCAGGGACGCCTCCCAGATAAAGTCTTCGTCGGGCTTGAGATGGCAACAGGCCGCAGCCAGCCGGAGGGCCTTCCGGCCGACCTGGCGACCGTGGCGAATGAGGATTTCCCGGGCCGTTTCATTGTCGGCGCAGTGGCGGTCGATGAGGGCCAGCGGATCCACGCGGATCAGCCGGCTTTCCGCGACAGCAGGACGTTCCGGATGAACGGGTCGATGGCGCCGTCGAGCACGTCGTTGACGTTGCCCACGTCCATGCCGATCCGGTGGTCCTTGACCATCTGATAGGGATGGAGCACGTAGGAGCGGATCTGACTGCCCCAGGCGATGTCGTCCTTGGAATCGTGGATCTCCTGCATCTTCTCCTCCTGCTTTTCTTTCTCCTGCTGATACAGGCGGGCCTTCAAGACCTTCATGGCCAGATCCTTGTTCCGGTGCTGGGATTTTTCCTGCTGGCTCTGGGCCACGATCCCCGTGGGCAGGTGGGTGATGCGCACGGCGCTGCTGGTCTTGTTCACATGCTGCCCGCCGGCCCCGCTGGCCCGGTAAACGTCGATGCGAAGATCGCTTTCTTCCACATCGATGGTGATTTCGTTGTCCAGTTCCGGATAAACAAAAACCGAAGCAAACGAGGTATGGCGCTTGCCGCTGGCGTTGAAAGGCGAAATCCGCACCAGGCGGTGGACGCCGTTTTCGGTTTTCAGATATCCGAAGGCGTTGGGCCCCTTGGCGGTGAAGGTGACGCCCTTGATGCCCGCCTCGTCGCCGGGCTGAAAATCGATGATTTCCGACTTGTATCCGTGCCGCTCGACCCAGCGGGCATACATCCGGAACAGCATTTCGGCCCAGTCCTGGGCTTCGGTGCCGCCGGCCCCGGCGTTGATGGACACGATGGCGTTCTTTTCGTCGTCCGGGTCGTCCAGCATAAGATCCAGCATATAGGCGTCGATCCGCTTGCGGAGGCCGGTCAGTTGGCGGGAGACATCCGCCAGGGCGTCGGCGTCGGCTTCTTCCTCCGCCATTTCCAAAAGCAGCTCCGCATCTTCCAGTTCCTGCCGGATCGTTTCATAGCGGTCGATCCTGTCGGAAAGCTGGGTCCGCTCCCTTAAAATGCCGGTGGTCTCGTCCGGCGCGTCCCAGAAGCCCGGCCGGGCGATGATGTTTTCTATTTCAGCAAGCCGCGTCTTTTTGCCGGCTAAGTCAAAGATACTCCTGGAGTTGTTTTTGTTTTTCCTGCAATTCGTGGAGCATGGCTTTTATTTCCGTACTCATGACGGCCTCCTTAAATGTTATGTTGGTTGAGGAACGTGAAGGGATTTCGTTTATCGACGTCTGAAAAACAGCGTTATGGCGCAAAAAATCGCCGATGCAATCAGACATCCGAGGGGGAAAAAATTCCCCCAGGCCATGTAAACCGTTTTGCCGTCCATCAGGGGCATCTCCCGAATCGTCGTGGCGGCGGCAAACAGCGGGGTCGTTCCCGCCGCGCGTCCCACCGGGTCGATAAATCCGCTGATGCCGGTGTTGGCCGCCCGGACCAGGGCCCGCCGGTTTTCGACGGCCCGGAACACGGCCATGGAAAAATGCTGATATGGCGCGGCGGTGCGGCCGTACCAGGCGTCGTTGGTGACGTTGGCCAGCAGCCTGGCGCCGCTGTTGGCCGCGGCCCGAGCCAGCTCCGGAAAGATGATCTCGTAACAGATCAACACGCCCAGGCGATGGCCGTTGGCCGCCAGAACCTGCCCCGCCTCTCCCGCCTCGAAGTCTCCCACCTGCTCCACCAGTTTCCGGATAAACGGCATCCACCGCTGCAAAGGGACGTATTCGCCGTAGGGGACCAGATGGACTTTGTCGTAACGAGCGGCGACGGTCCCGTCCGGGAGGATCAGGAAGGCGCTGTTGAAAAAGCGATAATCTTCCCCGTCCCGTTCCGCATAGGGGCTGCCCGTCAGCACCGGGATCCCGGCCGCCCGGACCCCTTCCAGCACCATCCGGGTGTAGGTCTGGTGATGAAAAAAGTGAAAGGGCGTCGCGGTCTCCGGCCATACCGCCAGTTCCGCGCCCGCTTGGGCGGCTTTTTCGGTCATGGACAAATACGACGTCACGGTCTTCCGGCGGTGGGCCTTGTCCCATTTGATCTCCTGCGGGATGTTGCCCTGGATGGCCGCTACCCGCAGGGTGTCGGCCGCCGCCGCCGCCCCATCGACGGCGCCGATCCGCAGATGCCCGTAAATCAGGGTCGCGGCCAGACATGCCCCAAAAACCGGGACGGCGGAAATCGCCCATCGTTTTGTCACCGGACGGTCGCGCCACAACAGTCCCTGTCCGTAGAAAAGGCACAGCATCGCCGTCCCATTGGCCAGGGCGATGAGAAAAGACAGGCCGTAGGGGCCGGTCAGATCGGCGATCTGAATCAGACCGATGCGCGCAAACTGGGAATGGCCCAGCAACTCCCACGGGAACCCGGTGAACAGGGTCGCCCTGAGATATTCCACCCCGGTCCACAGGAACGGGATCATGGCCCATGCCGCTCCCGGATGCCGGCACGCCCCGGCCAGAACCGCTGAAAACAGGGCCGGATAAAGCGCCATATAGGCCGCCAGCAGAAACAGGGCGGGGACGGCCAGGTAGAGCGGCAGATGACCGTAGGTCCGCATGGTGTGGACCACCCAGTAGACCAGGGTCAGGCAATGGGCCAGTCCGGCGATGAACCCCAGCCGGAACGCCGCCCCCGGACTTTGGTCCCGGATGGCCAGCAGAAGCGGCAGCAGCCCGATCCAGACCAGCCATTCCAGACCGATTTTGGGGAAGGCGGCGGTGAGCAGCAATCCGGAAAAAAGGGCCCACAGTTCCCTTCGCTGGATCAGGTTCAGAGGATCACCACCCTTTTGACCGCCTTGACGATCTCTTCCGGCTGGAAGTCGTCGATCACGAACTGCCTTTCCGTTTTACCCATGCGCTGTTTCCACCTGTTTCCGTCGCTGTTGGCCCGCAGACCGAACTGCCTGCCCATATCCCGCCAATTTTTATCAGCAATGTCTTATCTTGTCAACGAACCATCCCCAATCTGAAACACAAAAACAATTTCCAACGAGAAGGGTTCTTTTTTGCACCCTCTTTGACATATTCCCTTCTATCCGATATAGATGACCCATACTTTTTTCTGATGACCAAAGCACCAGCCGGCCGCCGATCATTCGGTTCGATGGATTTTGGATTGACATCCATTAGAGGAATTGATACAAAAAACGGTTTGATGTACTCAGATGGAAGTTCTGATTCAAGAAAAAGTCGGAGAACAGCTGACAGCCGATGACAAACAAAGGAAACCATATCCCTTTGTCGAAAGACGTCACCATCGTCAACGACCTGGGACTTCATGCCCGCTCCGCGGCCCGGATCGCCCAGGCGGCCGGGAAAGCCGCATCCAGGGTATGGATCCTCCGGGGCGACGAGATGGTGGACGCCAAAAGCACGATCGACGTGCTGACCTTGGCCTGCGGCAAGGGAACCACGATTACGGTGAAAATCGATCACAAAGCGGATGCCCCCATTCTGGAGCGCATCGTCGAGATGGTGGAAGATGGATTCGGTGAACAAAACGGTTGAGCCGGAAGCCGAAGGGGAGACCCTCCTTCAGGGGTTGCCCGCCTCGCCGGGGATCTGCATCGGCAAGGCTTACCTGGTTCACCAGGGCGGCGTGACCGTCGTCAAAAAATATTTTATCCACGAATCAAAGCTGGAAGCAGAAAAAAACCGGTTCAAAACAGCGGTTAAAAAGTCCTCCGACGAACTGCGGCAGATCATCCGGGACACCCCCGAAGAATTCCAGGAGCACGCCGACATCCTCAAAACCCATGTGATGCTCTTAAACGACAAAATGCTCTACAACAAGAGCATCGACACCATTGAAAGCGACCGCGTCAACGCGGAATGGGCATTGAGAAAAGTGGTCTCGCACCTCAAGCCTGTTTTTATGAACATGTCGGACGGCTACTTCCGGGACCGGTGGTACGACATCGCCAACGTCTCGGACCGGATCATGCGGAACCTTTCCGGCGAGGCTCCCGTGGACATCCGGAACATCGACAAGCGGGTCATCCTTGTGGCCCAGGATCTCTCCCCGGCGGAAACCAGCCAGATCCACCTGGAACGGGTCAAAGGGTTTGTCACCGACCTGGGGGGCATCGCCTCCCACACCGGCATCATCGCCCGGAGTCTTCAGATCCCCGCCGTCCTGGGACTGGAAACCGCCACCCGTCGGATCAAAAACGACGATCTGCTCATAGTGGACGGGTTCAAGGGTCAAGTCCTCATTAACCCCACCGAGGAAAACCTCATCCGGTACGAGGAGCAAAGAGGCCGCTTCGAAATCCGAATCGCCCGCATGAGCCGGGGCGCCCAGGCCCCGGCAGAGACCCTGGACGGGATGAAGATCCGCGTGATGGGCAACATTGAACTGCCCGAAGAGGTGGTCTCGGTGCGCGATCACGGGGGCGACGGCATCGGCCTTTACCGGACCGAATTCCAGTATATGAGCGGCAACCGTTTTCCCACGGAGTTCGAACTCTACGACAAATACCGGGACGTGGTGGAGGTGATGGCCCCTAAACCGGTGGTGATCCGCACCCTCGACATCAACGGCGACAAGGCGGTCTCCTACACCCTGCAATCCGAAGAGGCCAATCCGGCCATGGGCCTCCGGGCCATCCGGTACTGCCTTAAAAAGCCCGAGATATTCAAGACCCAGCTCCGGGCCATTCTGAGGGCCGCGGTTCATGGAAACGTCCGGCTGCTGATCCCCATGATCAGCAGCTACGAGGAAGTGCTGGCGACCAAACAGATCTTCCGCGAAACGGCGGATGCACTGGAATCCGACGGCATCCCCTGCAACCGGAACATCGACATCGGCATCATGGTCGAAGTGCCTTCCACCGTGATCCTGGCCGATATCATCGCCAGGGAAGTCGATTTTTTCAGCATCGGCACCAACGACTTGATCCAGTATTCCATGGCCATCGACCGGCAGAACCGGCAGGTGGCCCATCTGTTCGACCCACTTCACCCGGCCATCCTCCGAATGGTCAAGCGGGTGTCGGACGTGGCCAAGGAAACGGGGATCGGCCTGGCCATGTGCGGGGAAATGGCGGGTCAACCCATCAATATCCCGATTCTGCTGGGGTTGGGCATCGAGGAGATGAGCATGAACCCCCGGTCCATCCCGCTGATCAAGCAATCGATTCGGGCCCTGTCCGTCCAGGAAACCCGGGACTTCATCGGAGAGGCCCTCGCCCAGTCCACCGCGGCGGATGTCCGGCGCGTCCTGGAGGCGGCTTACGGGTGCAAACTGTCAGACAACTGCTATACCGAGTGACGCCGTGAGCGCAAACCACATCAAGATCATCGCCGAGAACCGGAAAGCCCGGTTCAATTATCAAATCGAGGACCAGTACGAAGCCGGTCTCGTCCTTAGGGGGACCGAGGTCAAATCGCTCCGCCAGGGGCGGGCCAACCTCAAGGACGCCTTCGCCAAAGTCAGGAACGGCGAGCTGTACCTGCACGGGATGCACATCGCCCCTTACCCCTTTGCCCACTACGACAACCACGACCCGGAGCGACCCCGAAAGGTGCTGCTCCACAAGCATGAGATCCGGCAGCTCATCGGCAAGATCAACGAACGGGGCTACACCCTTGTTCCGCTGAAGCTTTATTTCAAAGAGGGCAAGGTCAAGGTCGTCCTGGGGCTGGGCAGGGGTAAAAAGACGGTGGACAAGCGGGAGACCATCCGCCGGCGGGATCAGAAACGGGACCTGGATCGGATCCGCAAGGAGACGCGATGAACGTTATCGGCTGGATCGTGCTGCTGACGCTGCTGGCCGATTTCACCCTCAACCGGATCGCCGATATTCTCAATCTCCGGGCCATGACGGACCGCCCCCCGGAGGGATTTGCCGATGTTTTCGATCCCGAGCGCTACCGGAAGTCCCAACGCTATTTGCGCATCAACACCCGTTTCGGGTGGATCACTGAATCGGTCGATCTGACCGCTATCCTGATCTTCTGGTTCGCCGGCGGCTTTCCGGCGCTGGACGTCTGGGTCCGGGGGTTTGGATTCGGCCCCATCGTCACGGGATTGATTTTCATTGCCGCCCTGATGCTGCTGAAAGGCCTCATCGACCTGCCTTTTGAAATTTACGACACCTTCGTCATCGAAGAGCGGTTCGGATTCAACCGGACCACGGTCAAGACCTTTATCGCCGACCGGCTCAAAGGACTGGCCCTTTCCATGGCCCTGGGCGGTCCGATTCTGGCCTGCGTTCTCGCCTTTTTTCAATACGCCGGCCCCCAGGCCTGGCTCTACTGCTGGATTGTCGCCGCCCTGTTCACCCTCACCGTCCAGTACATTGCGCCCACCTGGATCATGCCGTTGTTCAACCGGTTCGAGCCCCTGGAAAAAGGGGACCTGCGCCGGGCCATTTTCGAACTGGCCGAATCCGCCGGCTTTCCCCTGAAAAACGTTTTTGTCATGGACGGATCCAAGCGATCCGAGAAATCCAACGCCTTTTTCACCGGGTTCGGCAAAAACCGGCGCATCGCCCTGTTCGACACCCTCATCGCCCGTCATACGATCCCGGAACTGACGGCGATCCTGGCCCATGAAATCGGCCATTATAAAAAACGCCACATCCAGATCTCCATGGTCCTCGGCATCCTCCACATGGGGATCATCTTTTATCTCCTATCCTTTTTTCTCTCCTATGAGCCGCTGTTTACAGCGTTTTATATGGAACGCCAGTCCGTCTACGCCGGCTTGCTCTTTTTCGGCATGCTCTACGCGCCCATCGAGCTGTTTATAGGCATCCTGCTCCAGATGATCTCCCGAAAAAACGAATATGCCGCCGACCGCTTCGCCGTGCAGACCACCCGATCCGGCAACGCCATGGTCAAGGCCCTGAAAAAACTCTCGGCCCACAATCTCTCCAACCTCACGCCTCACCCTTTTTTTGTGTTGCTCAATTATTCGCACCCGCCGGTCGTGGAACGGGTTGGGGCGATTCAACGCAGGGGCGAAACCGCGGATTGATGCATCCTCTAATTGGCCCGTCTCAGTTGTTCCTCTGACTTTGTGGCAATGACGCTTGAGTTGCGAAAGTTTTCGATATTGTAACCTTTGCTGCGCAGAAAATCTTCACACTGTAATCTTATTTTTTTGCCATGTGTCGCCAGAAATATGCGTGGTGAATGAGCTTCGATTACTTTCGCCGCCCCAATGAGCGCTGATAACTCCCCGCCTTCAATATCCATTTTGATGACATTGGGCGGCGGGATCTCCCCTGCCATGTAAAGGTCATCCAAAGATATTGCATTGACCGCTATTCTGCCGTTATTGCTGAGTCGGCCGCGCCCGGTTCCACCCGGCAAATGAAATCGGGATATGGCTGTCTCCGAGGAGACGGCATACGGCATAACAATGACATTGTCTACGCCATTCGCCTTGATGTGGGTATGTAGTGCTTTGAGATTAACGGGCAACGGCTCGAATGCAAAAACCTCCCCCCCCTCAACAGCTTGTGCGGCTGCCAGGGAGTAGTAACCGACATGCGCGCCGATATCGAATACAACATCACCAGGCTTGATCGAGTTGAGAAGCGCAGAGGTCTCGGCTGT
>JAABTD010000145.1 GCA_011390065.1 Desulfobacteraceae bacterium | reverse complement strand
AAAACATAGGGGGGGAGTCGATCGAGTCGGGCGAATTTTGTCATGGATGAATGGTATGCCTCAATGAATAAAATTACGGCGAATAGAATTACGGCCTGGCGGCGCAATGGTCGACAAGCCCGTATTCCAGTTGGAACGAAAATCCAGATTTCAGAATTACTTACATCATCGCGCCCGCAATGTCAAAAAATTGTTTTGACTTTTGGCGGGGGCCAAGGTATTTTTCTCAATAATATTTTGAATTTGAATGCATGATCACTGGAACGGGAGATGGATATGTCGGAGTCCCTGACTTATGCGGACGCGGGAGTTGATATTAAAAAGGCCGGAGACTTGGTGCGCCGGTTCAAGGAGATAGCGAAACGGACCCCCCGGTCCGGCGTAATGGGGGAAATCGGCGGCTTCGGAGGTCTGTTTTCTCTGAATATCGCCAACATCGAGCGGCCGGTGCTGGTCAGCGCCACCGACGGGGTCGGCACCAAGCTCAAGATCGCCTTCATGATGAACCGGCACAACACCGTGGGCATCGACCTGGTGGCCATGTGCGTCAACGACATCGCGGTCCAGGGGGCCAAGCCCCTTTTTTTTCTGGATTACCTCGCCACCGGCAAGCTGCAGTCCCATGTGGCCATCCAGGTTGTCGAAGGCATTGCCGACGGATGCAGCGAAGCCCATTGCGCTCTCATCGGTGGTGAGACGGCGGAGATGCCCGGGTTTTACAGCCCGGGTGAATATGATCTCGCGGGCTTTGCCGTGGGAATCGTGGACAATGCCAAGATCGTCGACGGCTCCGACATCGGCGTTGGCCATATGCTCATCAGCGTTCCGTCCTCCGGACTTCACAGCAACGGTTTTTCCCTGGTCCGGAAGATCTGCTTTGAAACCCTCAAACTGACTGTCGACGCCCATGTGGACGATCTGGGTCAGACTCTCGGGGAAGCCCTGCTCACGCCGACCCGGATTTATTCTGAAACGGTGCAGCGGCTCATCCGCGATCTGCCCATCCATGGGTTGGCTCACATCACGGGCGGCGGCCTGGAGGAAAACATCGTCCGGGTGATCCCCGAAGCGTGCAGCGCGACCCTCCATCGGAACTCCTGGGAGATGCCGCCCATCTTCAAATTTCTCCAGGATGCCGGCAACGTCTCGGATGCCGAGATGATGCGAACCTTCAACAACGGCATCGGTCTGGTGGCCATCGTGCCCAAGTCTTCTGTCCAGGATGTGATGCTGCGGCTCCAGGGCATGGACGAAGCCCCCGCGGTGATCGGGGAGATTTCCGAGCGGAAGCACGGGACGCATCGATTCGAGTGGACCGACTGATGACGACGAATTTCGAACCGAGGTCGGAAAAAGCCGGGGCCCGCAAAGACCGGGCATCTTCCGGGATTAAACCGACCCGCGTTATGGCCCGACTGTTGAACTGGATCGCCCGAGGCGGCGCGAAACATCCGCCTTGCAAGACCTGAGCGCCGAAAACGGCTCGCACCAGGAAGGGTGAGACAGGCAACTCCTGATATGAATATTCTGGGCATTGAAACTTCCTGCGACGAAACCGCCGCGGCAGTGGTGATGGATGGACGAGAGATCCGTTCTTCCGTGGTCGCCTCCCAGACGGCGGTGCACCATCCTTACGGCGGCGTCGTTCCTGAACTGGCGTCCCGAAAACACCTGGAGATGATCATGCCGGTGGTCGCCGGGGCCCTGGAACAATCGGGCCTCGAACCGTCGGATATCGACGGCGTGGCCGCGACCCAGGGGCCAGGCCTCATCGGCGCCCTTCTGGTCGGCTTTTCCTTTGCCAAAGCCTGGGCGTTAGCCCGGGGCCTTCCCTGGGTGGGCGTCGATCATCTGGAAGGTCACATCCATTCGGTTTTTCTGGAATCCGACCCGCCGCCGTTTCCCTTTGTCGCCCTTCTGGCGTCCGGGGGGCACACCAGCATCTATCATGTTGTCGGCCACGACCGGATGGCCCATCTGGGCGGCACCCGGGACGACGCCGCCG
Source organism: Desulfobacteraceae bacterium (assembly GCA_011390065.1). GTDB lineage: Bacteria > Desulfobacterota > Desulfobacteria > Desulfobacterales > JAABSP01 > JAABTD01. Next base: position 10,873 of record JAABTD010000145.1, on the reverse strand, counting down.
GAGAGGCCTTCGATAAGGTGGCCAAAATGCTGGGACTGGGTTATCCGGGGGGAAGCATCATCGGTCAACTGGCCCTGGGCGGGGACCCGAACCGGATCAAATTCCCCAAGGCCCGGCTGCCGGGTTGCGATTTCAGCTTCAGCGGCGTCAAGACCGCGGTCAATCGCTACCTGCAGGCCCATTCCGAAAGCTGGGCCGGTGAGATCCCGGATATTGCGGCCGGCTTCCAGGAGGCGGTGGTCGGCGCGCTCACCGAAAAGCTGATATCGGCCGTCCTCGAAAAAGGATGCGCCCATCTGGCGCTGGTGGGAGGCGTGGCGGCTAACGGCAGACTTCGGGAATCGGTCGGTCGGGCCGCGGCCGAAAAGGGGATCGTCGTCCACATCCCCCCCATTTCCCTTTGCGGCGACAATGCCGCCATGATCGCCGCGGCCGGCTATCATCATCTGTCGGCGGGAGAACGGTCCTCATTGGCCGCCGATGTTTATTCCCGCGCGCCGCTCCGCTGATCGGCTCTTTATCACAACGCCGCAAGCTGGGTTTTGGCGTTGCGATACCCTTCCCGGATCAGAGCTTCCGCACGCGCCCCGTCAAAATCGAGAAAGGACTTGAATCCGAGGGGTTTTGACGGGCAGACCGTAAGGATGCGGGCGCCATGGGCCGCCGGTTCTTCCCGGGCCACCAGATAAGAACCCACCAGAAACTGTTCGAAAGCCAGTTCAGCCAGTTCCCGATGGGTCCGGGGCGTGGGAAGGCGCCGGCATCCGATGGGGGAAAGGAGGACCGCGACGATGGTTTTTGCGCCGCGACTCAGGGCCGGGCGGAGGGGGGTGTTGGCAATGACGCCGCCGTCCCAGTAGGGATCGCCGTCGATGATCTGCCAGGGAAAGATCAAGGGCATGGCGGAGGCGGCCATGAGATGATCCACGGTGATCTCCTCGTGGCTGAAATAGCGGAGCCTCGACGTCCGCATGTTGACCGCCGTCACCCGGATCTCCATGTCGCAGCGGCGCAGGGCCTCGATGTCCAGGATTTCCGCCAGGATCCGACGCAACGGGGCGGTGTCCATCATGGGAAAAAATCGATCTTTCCACCCCATGGAGAGCAGAAATTTGTGAAAGGTCATCCGGTACATTCGATGTCGGCTATAGCGTTTCCAGAGACGGATCATGGCGCCCGCCGTCATTTGGCATCCCATGGCTGCGGCGTTGATGCCCCCCACCGATGTGCCGCAGATAAGATCAGGGCGCCAGCCGATCTCCGAAAGATATTGCCAGACTCCCGCCTGAAAAGCCCCGCGGGCCCCGCCGCCGGACAGGATCAGCGCCCTTTCCATGATGTTCAGGTTTCAGTCATAATGGGTTTCAGTCATAATGGGTTTGTTCAATGCAGTCCGGGAAACATTAAAAGAAGGGGCAAGGTCTGTCAATCCAGAAAGCGAAGGAAAAGGGAAACTAAATCTGAATCCTTGACATTGTGACGCGTTGCGTCATATCATGGAAAATACTGCAACGGATCAGGAACGCATGGCAACCCCATCGAAACGGAAAGGATGACGCAATGAGCGAAACCGCCGGGAATGTACGGAAAATAAAGAAGTATGCCAACCGTAAGATGTATGACACGGTTCGAAAGCGCTATGTTTCCCTGGATCAGCTCGCCAGGCTGATCCAGGAAGGCGAAGAGGTGGTGGTCGAAGAAAACGAAACCGGGGAGGACATTACCGGATCGGTGGTGTCCCAGATCCTGGCCCGGGAGAAGAAAACCGGGGATGAAGCGGCGCCCGTGAGCACTCTCATCGGACTCCTGCGAAAGGGGAGGGGAACCATGGCCGGCTATGCCAGGCGATCCACCGAGATGCTGCAGGGCGCCGTGACCCTGGCGGAAGATGAGATCGACAAGCTGGTGGGCGGCCTGGTCAAAAACGAGGAAATCTCCGAATCCGAAGGGAGCCGGCTGAAGAGCGAGATGCTGGGCCGCGCGGACAATTTCCGGAAATGGGTCGGAGAGAAGGTGGATCAGCGGGTCAACGAGGCCCTCAGTATGATGAACCTGGCGACCAAGGATCAGGTGACCCGGCTCAACGACCAGATCACGGCGCTGTCAAAGACGGTCGAGCGATTGGAGAAAGTGCGGGCCGGGCGGCCGGAGAAGGGGGCTGAAATCAAGGAATATGCATCCGAAGAGAGGCCGTAGCCCTGCCCGCGGGTTCATTCCCGGGCGGCAATGCCGGGTTGTTTCATGAAAAACGCCGGTCAGGAATCCGATTGCTGAGGTTTGATGACCCCCCACTCAACGAGTCGCTGGTAGGCGTACTGGGCCTGTTCTCCCTGTTGAACAGCGTTGAGGTATTTGGCGTAATTGGATGCCGCCTGTTGCTTCCGGCCCATCCGTTCCAGGCAGTACCCCTGGTAGAACGTGGTGTTGGGGTTGCCCGGCAGAAGGCGCTCGTAGGCGGCAAAGTCCTGGTAAGCAGGACTGAAGCGGTTGTTTTTGAGCTTGGCGAATCCGGCGACATGGTAGGCCTGGGCCTCTTTGGGATAGGCGGACTTGGCCGTTTCCGCGTAGCGCTGGGCCTCGCTGAATTTTTCCTGGACCAACTGGCATTTGGCCATCATCATCAGGCCGGCATAGTCGTTGGGCGCCGTCTTCAAAGCGCGCTTGAAAAGCGCCCCGGCCTGGTCGTATTTTTTTTCCGTCATGGCCTTTTCACCGTCCTGCAGGGCGTCCACGGCGGGTTTAATGGCCCTGAGCCGGGCGGTGTTGTCCATGTAACGCTCCCGGTACAGCGGGTTGCTTTTCGCGGCGGCGTAGTCCGATTGGACCCGGTTGACGGTGGTCGCATACCGCTCGTCGCTCATGGGGTGGGTGGAAAACATCATCTCAATGGCGTTGGGTTTGTGCTTGGAAAGAGAAGTGAGCATCTCCATCAGGCCCACCATCCCGTCGGGGGCGTATCCGGCCCTGGTCATGTATTCCAGGCCCAGGTCGTCGGCCTGTCGTTCGTTTTCCCGACTGTAAGAGGCCAGCAACAGGCCGGCCCCGACGGCCCCCAGCCCCGAGGCGGCCCAGGCGTAATCCTCCCATTTGGCGGCGACCAGCGCGGTCCCCACCCCTACGAGAGCGCTGGCGATCTGGCTCTTGGTCATTTGCTGGGCGGTATGGCGGGCGTTGACATGGCCGAGTTCGTGTCCCAGCAGCGCCGCCAGTTCGGCTTCGTTGTCCAGGGCAAGCAGGATGCCCCGGGTGCAGGCGATGCTTCCCCCGGGGAATGCGTAGGCGTTGACGTAGGCGGCGTTGACCCCTCGGAAGGAATAGGGCATCTGGGGGCGATGGGAGATGGCGGCGATGCTCCGGCCCGTCCGGTCGATATAGGCGTTGAGAGCCGCGTCCTGAAGGGGGCCGTAGTCCGCGGAATACTGCTGAGGCGCGTACTGGCGGTCGATCTGGATTTCGCCGTCTTCCGACATGAGCATCAACTGCCGCTCTCCGGTTACCGGATTGACGGCGCAGCCAACCGCGAGGCCGGCGCCGGACATTGCCGTCAGGTAGAGGAATCTGCGCCGGGTGATGAGATGGGGCGACAAAGCCGCATGATCCTCTTTTTGAGACCGTTTTGATGTCATCATGATTCGCCTCTTCGTAGAGGTGCTGAACCGCTGTGGATGGGACCATTTTATCATAAATGCCCGGCGCCGGAAGCCGGGACCGGGCTATAAGACCGGGGGAGATGTCAGGCGCTACTGATAAATAATGTAATCCTGCGGATTGACGGCCCGACCATTCAGACAGACTTCGTAATGGAGGTGAGGACCGGTGCTGCGGCCGGTGCTGCCCACCAGCGCGATGGTCTCGCCTTTTTGAACCTTGTCGCCCGTCTTCTTGAGCAATTTCGCGATATGCGCATAGCGGGTTGTCGTGCCGTAGCCGTGATCAATGACGATCATCTTGCCGTAGGAGCCGTTCCAGCCGGCGAACTTCACCGTCCCGTGAGCCGCCGCCCGGATGGGCGCATTCATGTGGGAGGCGATGTCGAGCCCTTCGTGGAATTCCACATTGCGGCCGTCAAAGGGGGAGAGACGGTCGCCGAAGCGGGAGGTGATCCGGCCTCTGACAGGGCAGACGGAGGGGGTGGCGTTGAGCAGATCTTTCTGCTTGTTGAGGGCCCTCAACAGCGATTCGAACCCTTCCTTCTGATCGTCCAGGGAGGGTCCCAGTTGGTCCATCTGCCCGTAGATCTCCCGGATGAGCCGATAATGATCCTGGGTCAGTTCCTCCTGATACAGGTTCTCAGCCTGGGAGCCGCCGATGCCGAACAGTTGGTCATGGCCGTTGGAGTTGATGAAATTGGAGGCCGTACGGATTTCCTGCTCATAGCGGTTCAGAACGATCAGCTTGAGTTTCAGGGCGTTGACCTGGCCGGCGAAGTTTTCGATGTGCTGGTTTTTTGAATCGATTTCGGCTGCCTGGCTGGCGATGGTTTCCGCTTGGCGGACAGCCTGTTTTTCGATGATATGTTTGTCGGAGAGTTCTCTGCAAATCTGATAATAATCGCGGATGCCGTGGCCCAGGAGGAAAACAAAAAGGACCGTCAAAACGATGATCACGTCCTGGTAGACATGGCTTCGTTTGGTGCTTAAGCTATCCTGCCCTTTGCGCAGGATCACGATCTCTTTTTTTCGAAACATTGGATTTCTACAGCTCCTCTTGCTCATAGTTCATATGGCTTATGCCGCCGCTACGTCTCTGCATTACGCAACATAAGGCCTGTGCATAACAAAAACCGACCGGCCTGTCCACACGAAAGTCAACTGTTTAAAGAGCAACGATGGTTGAATCTGCTTGGGGATCAATGGCGGGATGGCGTCAATGGTGAATGTTATCAACCGGATGAATGACGCCAATGTATGAGTTTCCGATCCGTTTACGCCTCCGGTCCGCCTGTAAAAAAAAGCGACGGTCTTACCTCGATTCGTCGAATCACCCCCCAAGATAGGCCGTTTTGACCGCCGGGTTCTCCAGCAGTTCCTTGGCGTCGCCCTGGAGCACCATCTCGCCGTTTTCCAGGACGTAGCCCCGCTGGGAGAACTGGAGCGCCAGTCGGGCGTTTTGTTCCACCAGTAAAATGGTCGTGCCCTCGGCGTTGATCTCCTTCAGGGCGTCAAAAACGTTGAGCATCAGCAGGGGGGCCAGTCCCATGGACGGTTCGTCCAGAAGCATCAGTCGGCGGCCGCTGATGAAGGCCCGGCCGATGGCCAGCATCTGTTGCTCGCCGCCCGAAAGAGTGCCGGCCTTTTGCGCGACCCGTTCTTCCAGCCGGGGAAAGATGGTGAAGACCTGTTTCAGATCCCGCTGGATGGCTGCCTTGTCTTTGCGGGCGAAGGCGGCCAGCTGGAGATTTTCCAGGACGGTCAGATTGCCGAAGAGCCGTCGTCCTTCGGGAACATGGGAAATGCCCAGCTGGCTGACCACTTTTTCGGGGGGGAGTTTGAGAAGATCCTGGCCCATGAAGGTCATCCGGGTTCCCTGTTCAGCGGGGACCATCCGTGAGATGGCCCGCAGCGTGGTCGACTTCCCGGCGCCGTTTGCCCCGATGATGCACACGATTTCGCCGTCGTCGATCTCAAAATCAAATCCGTGGAGAGCCTTGATCCGTCCGTAGGAAACGCGCAGGTTTTCGATGGATAACAGCATTATTCCACAATCTCCTTGCCCAGATAGGCCTCGATCACGGCCGGATTGTTTTTGATGTCGTCGGGCGGCCCTTCGGCAATGACTTCGCCGAACACCAGGGTCTGGATGATTTCACACAGTTCCATGACCATCTTGAGACGGTGCTCGATGAGGAAGATGGCCAGTCCCAGTTGTTCCCTGACCCGGCGGATGATGCCCATCATCTGAATGAGTTCCTCGGGGTTCATGCCGGCGGTGGGCTCGTCCAGGAAGAGGATTTTAGGCTCGGTGGAAAGGGCCCGGGCCATCTCCACCCGGCGCTGGGCTCCGTAGGGAAGATTGGGAACCATCTGGTCCGCCAGGTGGGAAATGTTCATCATCTCCAGCAGTTCCCGGGCCTTTTCTTCGATTTGCGCTTCCTCCCGGTTGCGGCGGGGCGTACTGAAAAAGGCCCCGACGAGACCGTAGCCGATTTTGGAATACCGGGCCATCTTGACGTGGTCCAGCACGGTCATGTGCCGCCAGAGGCGCAGGTCCTGGAACGTCCGGCCCAGCCCGCGGGCCGCGATTTCGTGGGGCTGGCGCCCGACGAGTTCCTCGCCGTCCAGAAGAATCCGTCCTTCGCCGGGCCGGTGGATGCCGGTGATCAGGTTGAAAATAGTGGTCTTGCCTGCGCCGTTGGGTCCGATGAGGCCCCGCACCTGTCCGGGTTCGATGTCGAGGTTGTAATCATGGACAGCCCTGAGGCCCCCGAAATAATGAGTCATGTGTCGGATTTCGAGCAGCGCCATCTTACACCTCGTCGTCTCGGTTGGATTTCGGTTGCATGACCTTACGAACGTCGAATTCCCGGAAGGCGATGAGGCCCGTGGGTCGGTAGATCATCACCAGAATGAGGAGCAGCGGGATGATGATCCATTTGAAGATCTCCAGGGGCCGCAGCGCTTCGCTGAGCAGACTCAGGCTCACCGCGCCCGTGATGGAGCCGTAGACGGAGTTTAGGCCGCCGAAATAGACCATGGCCAGCACCTCGGCCAGTTTCTGGATGCCGAAGGTGCCGGGGTTGACGTACCGGAGGACATGGGCGTAGATGCCGCCTGCCACTCCAGCCCAGAAGGCGGCGAACATGAAGGCCACCATTTTGGTGCGCCGGGTGTTGACGGTCATGGCGTCGGCGGCCACCTCGTCGTCCCGCACGGCGTTCAACGCCTTTCCCAGTGTGGAGCGCACGAAATTGTTGATGATCCACACGCAGAGCACGGTCCAGATGAAGACCGTGGGCAGATTGGCGTAATTGGGTTGGCCGCTCAGGCCGCGGGGACCGCCCACAAACTCCAGGTTCTCGATCATGCTCTTGACGATGAAAAGAAAAGCCAGGGAGATGATGGCCAGATAATCTCCCCGGGTGCGGAAAGAGGGGATGGCGATGACCAGGGCCCCCAGGGAGGCGATCAGACCGCCGAAAATGAGCCCCGCCGGAAACAGAAAGGGACCCAGCGCTTCGGGCAGCAGCGGGTCGCCGAAAAGCCGGTCGCTGGAAAACAGGAGCACCGTGAAGACCGATGCGCCGTAGGCCCCCAGGGCCATGAAGCCGGGGTGGGAGCAGGAGAACTCCCCCATGTACCCGTTGATGACGTTGAGGCTCAGGGTCAGCATGATGGCCACGAACGTGAGCTTGAGGGTCAGGACCCGGTAGGCGCTCACATCCGACCAGATATGGATGGCGCCGTAGAGCAGTCCCAGGTGGACGAGGGCGGGCACGGCGATGGGAAACCGCATGAGCGCCCCGGCCAGCCGGTTGGATAAGGTTTTGCCGGCCCGGGCGACGACGGCGATGGGGATGACGTAAATGAGCAGCAGAAAGACCGCGGCGCCGGGGATCATCAGGGGCTTTTTCAGGATGATGACCGCGCCGAAAAGCACCGGGATCTTGTCGAGGCCGATCCGGTCCACCAGGGGGTCGCCCAGGTAATGCTCCAGCACGACGGCGACCAGCGCGCCCAGGAGCCAGCCCAGAACGGGTATCCCCGAAAAAAACCGCCGCAGGCGGCCCCGTGCGCCTTTTGTTTTCATAGCATGTGCATCATTCATCTCTACCATGTCTGTCCTCAATCGTTGGGGTCGCAGAAACCGGCCGGTTTAGAGCCTCAAACGGGCGCTGTAAGGTTCGCCGAAGAATCCATGGGGCCGAAACACCAGGATCAGGAGGATGATGGAATAGGCGATCAAGTCCCGCAGGGTGGAGGGAAAGACCATCGCCACGAAGATCTCGATAAATCCCATGAGAAATCCCGCCAGAGTGGCGCCCATAATGGAGCCTCTGCCCCCGAGGATGGCGGCCACAAAGGCTTTCCACCCGAAGACAATGCCCATGTAAGGGTCGAGCACCGGATAAGCGAGGCCGAAAAGGATGCCGGCCACGGCGGCCAGGGCCGAGCCGATGGCAAATGTCAGCCGCGCTATGGTGTTGATGGGGATTCCGAGCAGCGGCACCACCACGTAATCGAAAGCCATGGCCCGCATTGCCATGCCGTAGCGTGTTTTTTGGACGAACAGGTGGAGAGCGAGCATAAAGCCTAAAGAGATCAGCACGATCATGATCTTCTTGTTGGTGACGAAGACGCCGCCGACATTGTAGGTGACCGATTCGATGAGCGGGGGGAAGCTGACCCGGCGCGCCCCCAGAAGAATCAGGTTGCCGGTCTCCAGCATGATGCCGATCATCAGGCCGGTGATGGCGGCCGATGCCCGGGGGGCGTCCCGGAGGGGGCGGTAACCCACCCGTTCGACGATCATGCCCACGAAGGAGGTGAGAAACATCGACAGCAGGATGGTCAGCACCAGAATCATCCAGCCGGGAAGGGCCAGAAATCCGGAGGCGGAAAGGGTCACCAACGCCGTCGCCACCCCGAAGCCGATATAGGCGCCCACCATGAAGATGTCGCCGTGGGCGAAGTTGAACAGCATCAGAATACTGTAGACCATGGAATAGCCCAGGGCGATCATGGCGTAGAAGCTGCCCCACTGCAAGGCGTTGACCAGATTTTGAAAGAAAAAAACCATCGCGGACTTTCCTCTCCTTGGCGGCGTCCGCCCCCTTTTGCGGGGGACGGTTCAGAGGATGTGAAGGGGGGGCGCGCCGAGTGAAAACGGCGGGCCGGGCAACCAGGCGCCCGGCCCGTCATTATGACGCATTCCGTTAATATTTTAGAGGATTACGGACAGACGGATTTGTAAAATTCGTATTCGCCCTGATCGCTGATCTTGACGATGACGGCGCATTTGATCGGATCGCCCTCTTCGGTGAAGGTCATCTGGCCGGTGATGCCGTCGTACTGTTCAACCTTGGCCATGGCGTCCCGGATGCAATTGCGGTCTTTTTCAACTTTGCCGGTGATTTTCCCGCATTTCTGAATGGCGGTTTCGACGATGCCCAGGGAATCCCAGGTGAGGGCGGCGACGTCGTCGGGCACATAGCCGTATTTTTCCTTGTACCGTTCGATGAATGCCTTGGTCTTGCCGGTGGCGCCCGCCGCCGCGTAATGGGTGCTGAAGAAAAGGCCGTAGCAGGCCTCGCCGCACAGTTCCACGGTCTCGGCCGAGCCCCAGGAGTCGGAGCCCACGATGGGGTTTTGCCATCCCAGCTCCTTGGCCTGCTGCACAATGAGGGCGACTTCATTATAATACTGGGGCGTAAAGAGGACTTCGGCGCCGGATCGGATGATTTTGCTCAGCTGAGAACTGAAGTCGGCGTCCTTGGTGGTAAAGCTCTCGTAGGCGACCACGGAACCCTTGCCGTGAAGCTTTTCCCATGCCTGCTTGAAGAACTCCGCCAGCCCCTTGGGGTAGTCGCTGGCCACGTCGTAGAGGACGGCCGCTTTGGTGTATCCGAACTCATTCGTGATGAAGTTGGCCACCACCGGTCCCTGGAAGGGATCGAGAAAGCAGCCCCGGAAGACAAAGGGGCGATCCTTGGTGGTGTCGGGGTTGGTGGACCAGGGGCTGATCATGGGCGTTTCATAGTTGTTGGCCACACCGCCGGCGGGCACGGCCTGCTTGGAGGACTGGGGGCCGACGATGACGAGCACCTCGTCTTCGGTGATCATCTTGGTGTTGACTTTCACCGCCGATTCGGCCTTGGACTCGTTGTCCTCGATGACCAGTTCCACGGGATGTTTCACTCCGCCGACTTCCAGGCCGCCGTTGGCCTCGATGTCGTTCAGCCACATCCGGGCTGCATACTTGGAACCCTCGCCCACTTTGGGGATGTCCCCGGTCATGGGGGCATTGATGCCGATTTTGATGACTTCCGCTTTGGCCAGCGCACAGGGTGAGGCCATGAGTCCAATGATGCCCAACGCGATTAACAATGGTGCAACAAAGACAAGTCCCTTCCGCATAATGCCCTCCTTGATTTTGGCGATTAAGAGAATCGGTTGACGGGCGCGGCGCATAAATGTCCGCAATGACGAAATATCTCAGGTTCAGTACCACAAACGTCGTGGTTTTTCAAGCAAGAATGCGGGCCGGATATCCCGAGACCATCACGTCTTCTTCGAACCGGCGGACCGAAACGCCGGTCAGCCGGACCGCGTCGGCCATGAGCGCCGGTCCTGTCCCGCGGCAGATGGGAATGCCGTCGTCTCCGCCGAGAATCCGGGGGGAGAAAAAAAAGTTGATCTTGTCGACGATGTCGGCGGCAAAGGCCGACCCGAAGACCGCGCCGCCCCCTTCGATGAGAAGACTGGTGATCCCCATTTCTCCCAGCACCGGCATGAGCCGGGCCAGGTCGATGCGGCCGTCGGTTAAGGGCGCTTCCAGGACCCGCGCCCCGGTTTTTTCGATGGCCGCCCGTTTGTCGGCCGGTGGTTCCGGGCCGGAAACAACGAGATTGCCGGCCATCGAATCAAGTGAGAAAAGCTTGCGATTCAGGGGGATGTCGAGCCGGGCATCCAAGATGATCCGGGTCGGATCCCGGCTCTCCAGGCCCGGCCGCCGGGTGGTGAGACTGGGATCGTCGGCCAGGACCGTGCCGATCCCCACCATGATGCCGTCGTAAGCGTGGCGCAGGTCGTGTACGCGCCGCCGGGAGGCCTCCCCCGAGACCCATTTGGCGTCCCCGGTTCGGGTGGCGATGCGGCCGTCGAGGGTGGCGGCGCATTTGGCCAGGACAAAGGGGATTCGGGTCCGGATATATTTA
>JAABTD010000144.1 GCA_011390065.1 Desulfobacteraceae bacterium | reverse complement strand
AGGATTTGATAGCGATAGACCTTGCCGATGGCGTCGAACCGGGCGTGAAAGGCGTCCGGAGCGGCCTCACAACCGCGAATGACGATGTCGTCGTCCAGAATGGCATTGAGCCCTTTCTGGAGGGTCTCAGGCGGCAGCCGGGTGTCGCAACGGAAGCTGGCGGTCTGACCCAGGGCGTGGACCCCTGCGTCGGTCCGGCCTGAACCGTTGACCACCACCCGCTGCCGGGTCATGATGGTCAGCGCCCGTTCGATTTCCCCCTGCACGGTCCGGTCGCGTTTCTGCCGCTGCCACCCGTGGTACGCGGTCCCGTCGTATTCGATGGTCAGTTTGAAATTTCGCATTTCAGAGCAACAATGCGGCGGAGAGGGAAAAAAAGGAAAGCACTGTCGATAAGACGATGGTGGCCGACGCCAGTTCAGTATCGCTGTTCAGCTGAGCGGACAGAATATAGATGGAGGTGGCAGCCGGCAGGGTAAAGAAGATCATGCCGGTTTTAAACGGGATGCCGGTGACCCCGAAGAGTCGAAACAGAGCATAGCCGACGAAGGGAAACAGAACCAGTTTGACCAGTGATGCGGTCAGGGCGATCTTCAGTCCGCCTTTGAGGCTGGAAAACGTCAGCGCCCCTCCGATGGACAGAAGGGCCAATGGGAGGGTGACCATGGAGGTCAATCGAAGCGTGTTGTCCAGAAAGGTTGGAAACCGGTTGATGGTCCGGGCGTAGAGGATGCCGGCAAGACATCCCAGGATCAGAGGGTTGGTGATGATCGATCGGGCCGTCATTCTAATCCGGTCCCACGGCTCGACGCGCCGGCCGGAAAACCAGATCAGAATGGAAACGGCCAGCACATTGATGAAGGGGATGACGAATCCGATGAGAATGCCGAACTGGGTGGCCCCTTCTTCTCCCAGGGCCGTGATGACGATGGCCATGCCAATGTAGGTGTTGAAACGGTAGCAGCTCTGGGAAAAGGTTCCAGCCTGGTAGTCGGATATGGCCATGCCCCGAATGAAGATCAGGCTGACCAGAAACATCGTCAACACCGCCAGCAGGGCGGCGATGCAATAATTCCAATGGATGCCGGTGGTGGCGGCGCCGCCGATTTTCCACACGAGCATGGCCGGGAAAAAGATGTAGTAGACCAGGCGGTCCGATGTCTTCAGAAAGACGTCGTTGGTAAATCCGAATCGTTTCAGAGCGCTGCCCAGAAGGATGAGTGCAAAAACCGGAAAGAGGCTGTTGAGAATGATCAAGACACATCCCCTCCATCACCGGGCTTCGCCCCGGTTTGCAGGAGATTCATGCCCCGATAGACATACTGAAGTCCTGAAACAATGGTCAAACCTGCTGTGAGGTCATAGACATATAAGAGGAAATCCGCATCCCTTGACAGCAGCGCCAGACAGATGGTGAGCATCTGGGTGAGCGTCGTCCATTTACTGATATTGCTGGGTCCCATCTCAAAGGGGATGTCCATCAGTTTCAGCATGGCGATGCCCAGAACGATCAATAGATCCCGGCTGATGACGATCACCGCCAGCCATACCGGAAGGACCCCGATCGCGGACAGGCTGACGAAAGCCGCCGTCGACAAAAGTTTATCGGCCAGGGGATCGAGGTAGGCGCCGATCAGGGTCCGCTGGTTCAGCCATCGGGCCAAAAGGCCGTCCAGGGCGTCCGTCGCCGCCGCAATGGCGAAAACGAAAAGGGCATATCCCAATAAATGCCATGTGATCGACAGAACGAACAGCGGGGTCAGCAGAATGCGGGTCAGCGTCAGGATGTTGGGAATGTTGATGGACGAACCCGCTGCCGATGCCCTCCAGGCGGAAGTCATGGGGCGACCAGTTCGATCCGCACTTCTCCCGGGGCGGCGTTATAGAGTTTGAGGCTGAAGGTTTCGAATCGTTTCTTTTCGATCGCCTGGGCCAGGGCTGCACCGTCTCCGTCGTAATCAATCTGGAGCACGGCTTCGTTGGTCCGCATCTCCTGTAACCGGATGGCATGAACCCCGGCGATATTGCGCAATTCGCGGCGGAACATAACGAAATTGCCCAGGTTTCGGGTGCCTCCCACGATGAGCCGGAGCCCTTCTTCAACAGCGGCCCCGCCCCAGGCGGCGTCAAGTTGGTCTGCCAGCTTTGCCGCGCACATGTTGCCGGCTTTTTCCAGCGCGGCCCGCCGTCCGGCGGCCGGATCCGTTTTCGATTCCATGCCGGTCCGGGCAACCTTGGCGATCTCCTCGCCCGTTTTTGTGGAAAAGGCCCGAACCGAAACCGTGGCGCTGAAGGTGCTCAGCGCTTCGCCCATGACGTTCAGGGATCTACGGGCCACCGCCGTGCCCACAATGACCACGTCGGCGGACAGGTTGCGCCCGACCACGGCGGCATCGCCCGGTTCAATATAGGGGTTGAACCGTATCCGCGCCACCGTTTCGGGATCCTGGAAAAGAGCCCCGTGGGGAATCACCGCATAGCCTTCTTCAGAGAGGACTTGCGCCATGGCCTGTCCAGAGGCGATGGCAACCGGCTGTTCTTCTTCCCGCCACCAGTAGTGAACCGTCCCGCGTTCCGTCTGCTGTTCGGCCACCAGGATGAGAAGCCTGGGGCGCTCTGATTTGGTTTCGGGCTCTGGCGGGGCCTCAGCTCTCATGGCATCGAGCCGTTCCCGGATGAGGGCCGCAGAGACAGTGACCCTGACCGGGATTCGGAAGCGTTTCTGGAGCGTCGTTCCCCCCGACAGGACCTCGTAGGTCTGGATGAACGCCTTCTCGTTTTCGAGGATGATTTGATTGAGGTCATCAAAACGGGCGACGGTTTCATCGGGACCCAGCATCTCAACCGCTGAGATCTCCACGGCGGTGGCCAGCGCATCGGCGATGGCCTGTTGCCTGGCGGCGGCTGCGTCCTTGCCGGCGACGGACGTGTCGCCGATAACCGTTACCGTTCGCTGACCGGACGTTTCCTGGCCCGAAACCATGGGCGACACGGAGAAGAGAAGGAACCAACAGACAAAAAAGAAGGACGGACATCTAAAAAGGGTCATGTAAGGGGGCTCCCTGTGCTCAAATGGTCGTTCACGGATTCGTGACACCTCCGCTGCTGTTTAATGCCGTCTTTTTGGGGTTTTTTCAAGGGCCATTTGGTAAAAAATTATGGACATGAGATAAGACGGTGGTATTGAGAGAGAACTTGACGACAGGTCTCCTCCGGAGAGAGCGCCGCATCGGCCCGGATATGCACCGCCGGCGGCAGCTCGATCAACGGATCGAACGCGTTTTGGATTTTTGCCAGGTGTTGGATCCTGGCATCGGATACGCAGTCGGCGGTTTCCCGCTGCAGAAGGCGTTCTTTCAGAGCATGGGTGGGGACGACGCATTCCACGAAGACCATTCCGGCCCCGGTATTCCGGGCCAGGCGGACCGCTTCCCGTCGGTCCTGCTCATTGCCGAAGGAGGCGTCAAGAATGACGGATCTGTCTTCCTTGAGCGCATCAAGGGCGCGTCCCAGCATCTTGCCGTAAATCAGGGACCGGGCCTGACGACAATAGATGCCTTCCCCGTATCCCTGATCTGAACCCTGTCGGGCTGCGGTTTTGAACAGATCTTTCCGAATCGTATCGGTCCTGAGCACTTCCAGGCCCATGGCCCGGCTCAACTGTCTGGCCAGGGTGCTCTTGCCGGCGCCGGGCAGGCCGCAGACGGCCCAGAGGGTCGGTCGGGAGAACCGGATGGCGTAATCGCCGGCCAGAGAAAGGTATCGTCCCGCTTTCCGGCCCAAACCGGCTCGTTTTCCCGGCGCAGCACCCGCCATTTGAAAACAAATCACCTTGCAGCGGACCATGGCCCGATAGCATTTATAGAAATCGAGCAGCAGAAACAGGTCGGCGTCGCCGGTATACGCTGCACAGGCGTCGATGATCATTTCACCGAGTTCAGGATATCCCCGAAAATCAAGGTCCATGGCGAGAAAAGCCAGATCAGAGGCTGCATCATGATATCGGAACCGCTGGTTGAACTCGATGCAATCGATAATGTGAAACCGTCCATCGAAATAGATGTGCTCGGTTCGGAGATCGCCATGACAGTTTCGGATGCGGTGGTCGGCCATCCGGCGCTGGAAGAATCCCTTGTGTCGGTCTAAAAAGAAACGGGTTGCTTTTTCAACGAGGTCGAAAGTCTCCGGGTCAAGCGGATTTCCCAGAAATGGATTCGATTGATCGAAATTTTCCTGGCAGTTCTGCCGGACCACCTCCCAGGAACCGAGGTCGCTTCGGATCGGCGCCGGGTCGGCTTCCATATAGAAATCGGCCAGCAGGCGCCCCAATCGCTGGATCTGCTCTCCCTGAAGCGATTTCCGCGTCAACATACGGTCCAGGGCGCAATGGTCGGGGAGGCGACGCATCTTGACCGCATACTCCACTGTTTCACCCGTTCCTTCAAGGCCGTAAGATCCATGGCTATGGGTGATGCGCACCACCCCTTTATAGATGTCCGGGGCCAGACGTCGGTTTAATGCCACCTCCTGCCGGCAATAATGCCGTCGCTTTTCCAGGGTGGAAAAGTCCAGGAATCCCATTTCAACCGGCTTTTTCACCTTATAAACGAAATCTCCCGCCAAAAATACATGGGAGATATGGGTTTCGCGTTCTTCCACTGTTTCGACCGGATGGGGATAAAATGCCGGATCGGCCATGGCGGCGAGAAGCGGTTCCTGCGATGCGTGCTGGGTCATGTTTGCCTCCCTTGTAAACAGTTTATCAGCAAACCCGAAAGGATGTAAAGGCGGGGCATCCGGAGAGGAAAGCGGGAACGGGGGTCAGACCTTTCGCTGAAGGGCGTATTCCGCGATGGCCAGGAGGGTTTCCCGGGTCGGGGAAGGATCGAAACCGGCCAGGGCCGATCGGGCCGACGCTACATTCCGTTCCGCCTGCCGGCGGGTGTGGGCAATGCCGCCCAGGGCGTCCAGCAGACCGACCAATTCCTGGAAGTCGGCGTTGGAAAAGGCGTTGTCCCGGAGGATTCCTTCCATTCGGACCCGTTGTTCCGGACCTGCTTTTTCCAGGGCATGGATCAGCGGCAGGGTCAGCTTTCCTTCCCGGATATCGGCCCCCACCTCCTTGCCCAGTTCCGCGGTCTCCGCGGTGTAATCGAGCAAGTCGTCGGCCATCTGGAAGGCGATCCCCAAGTGATGGCCGTACCGGTCCAGCGCGTCGACCGTTTTTTCGGTCGCGTCGGCCAGCAGGGCGCCGACCCGGCAGGCGCCCTGGATCAGAACCGCCGTCTTCCGCCGGATCACCTCCAGGTATTCGGCTTCCGAAAGCAGGAGGTCGCCTTTTTTCATCAGTTGATGGATTTCACCCTGGGACATCGCTTCGGTAATCCCTGCGATGACCGCCATGATCGTCAGTTTGCCGGGTCTGGTGGCGATGGACAGGGACCGGGCCAGAAGAAAGTCTCCCACCAGCACCGCGATGGAATTGCCGTAAACCGAATGGGCGACGGGCTTGTTCCGCCGAAGATGGGCTCCGTCCACCAGATCATCGTGGAGGAGGGTGGCCGCATGGAGGTATTCAAAGACCGTCGATAGGACAACGTCATCGTCGCCCCTGTAACCGCAAATCCGGGCTGAGAGCAGCATCAGCAAGGGCCGAAGCCGTTTGCCGCCGGCGAAAAGGATGTGGCTGGCCGTCTGATCGACGATCTTGAGGTGGGCGCCCAGGTTGTCGTGGAGGGCGGTTTCGATGGCGGCCAGGTCCGGGGCCACGGCAGCAAGGATGTGTTCTTTCAATCCGCTCATTCAGGTTCTCCCGCCAGGTCGTATTCCAGGGCGTCGGTAATACGGACGCGTTCGAATTCGCCGACCCGGGACCTCGTCCCGGTTCCCCGCTCATCCCGGATGTCGGTGACCCCGTCCACTTCCGGGGCCTGGAACGGAGACCGGCCGGTAAAAAGCCCCGGTTCGACCGATTCATCCACCAGCACCGGGTAGACATGGCCGATCCGGGCCTGGTTTTTCTCAAAGGAAATCTCCCGCTGACAGGTCATCAGGTCGTCGTATCGCTGTTCCGCCAGGGGTTTCGGCACGGGATCAGGCAGCCGGTGAGACGGCAGATCCCCGGCGTCAGAGTAAATGAAAACGCCCAGATGATCAAACCGGACCTCTTCGACGAAGTTGAGAAGTCTATTGAAATCCGCAACCGTCTCTCCGGGAAACCCGACGATGGCGGTGGTTCGCAGCACGGCCTCCGGGTCAATGGTTCGGATCCGGCTGAACAGGCGGCGCAGATCATCCCCGGTGCAGCAACGGCCCATGCGTCGAAGGACATCGTCATCGGCATGCTGGATGGGGATGTCGTAATAAGAAAGAATGTTGCGGGATTCCGCAATGGTCTGGATCATCTCTTCGTCAATGCTTTCAGGATGCCCGTAGAGAGACCGAATCCAGATGTCGGGGGAAAGGGCGGACAACTCCCGGAGCAGGGCGGACAGATCCGCAGGATCCATCAAATCCCTCCCGTAGTGCGTGGTGTCCTGGGCGACCAGGATGATCTCCTTCACGCCGTCCCGGATCAGGGCGTCGGCCTCCGCAACCAGGGTCTTTACCGGTCGGCTCCGCTGGGTCCCTTTCAGTTTCGGGATGATGCAATAGGTGCAGTGGCGGACGCACCCTTCTGCGATCTTGAGATAGGCGACGTGATCCCATGGCTTCGCCCACCCGCCCAGTGCGTCCGGAAAGCGACAACCGGCGGGATCAGGCAGGCGGCAATGCGCGTCCAACGTTCCATCGGCGGCTGCCGCGATGTCGTGGAGGGCGCCGGTTCCCAGAAAGACATCCACCTCGGGCAGGGCCTCCTGGATCGCCTCCCGGTACCGTTCCGGGAGGCAGCCGGCCACGATGAGGCGGCGGCAGACCCCGTCGCGTTTCATCCGGGCCAGTTCCAGAATCGTGTCGATGGATTCTTCCGCCGCGGGTTCGATAAAGCTGCATGTATTGACCACGATGACCCCGGCCTCTGCGGGGTCCGACGTCAGGCGCCAGCCGGCCTGGCGCAGCAGACCGACCATGGCGTTGCTGTCCACCTGATTTCTGGCGCAGCCCAGACTTTCCAGGAAAAACCGATTTTCCAAAGGCTACCCCTTGACCGTCTTGACGGCCTTGGTGATTTCAGGAACCACCTCGAAAAGGTCGCCCACGATGCCGTAGTCGGCTTTGGTGAAGATGGGCGCATCGGGATCTTTGTTGACGGCCACGATGACCCGTGAGGAGGACATTCCCGCAAAATGCTGAATGGCCCCGGAAATGCCGCAGGCCACGTAAAGGCTGGGGGAGACCACTTTGCCGGTCTGGCCCACCTGATCGGCGTGGGGTCGCCATCCTTCGTCCACAGCCGATCGGGATGCCCCCACTGCGCCGCCCAGGGCGTCGGCCAGTTCCTCGACGATCGAATAGTCCGCTCCGCCCATGCCGCGCCCGCCGGAGACGACCACATCGGCTTCGGTCAGTTCGGTTTTGCCGGTTTCGAGATGTTTTTCGACAACGCTCAAACGGCTTTCTTCGGCGGTCGCGTCGACCGGTTCCACGGCGCCGGCGCCGGCGGATGCCGTAATGTCCATGGCGTTAGGCCGGATGACTGCGATCCGGGGCGCGCCGGACAGACCCACCTCGGCGAGCACCTTGCCGCCGTACATGGGCCTTGTGGCCACCAAGTCGCCGCTGTCCACCTTCAGGGCGATGCAGTCCATGGCGATTGCGGCGTTGAGCCGGGCCGCCAGCCGTGCGGCCAGATCCCGCCCCTGGGCGGTTGCGCCCATCAACACCACGGCCGGCTGGTGGGCTTCGATGACCCGCGCCGCCACGTTTGCATAAAGATCGGTGACATAATTCGCCAGGGCCGGGGCGTCCGCGGCGAGGATGGCGTCCGCGCCGTATTTTGCCAGCTCTGGCGCCATTTCCCCGATATTCGATCCCAGGACCAGGGCTTTCAAGCCCCCGCCCATTTCCCCGGCGATCCGCTTGCCTTCGGAAAGCGCCTCGAAGGTCACTTTTCGAAACACGCCGTCCTGCTGTTCAGCGATGATCAATACTCCGTTCGACATGATTGGTTCTCCTTTATTTACAGAAGGGACAAAGGGACAAAGGCGAGTTGATCGGTTTTACTCTGCGCCTCTGTCCCTTTGCGCCTTTGTCCCTTATTTTTTAGATAACTTTGGCTTCTTCCCGCAAAGCCTTGACCAGCGCCTGGGCCTTCTCGGCCGGGGATTCCCCTTCGATGATCCGCCCGCCCGTGCGATCCGGCGGTTTTTTCAGGGCCAGAATTCTGGCTTTGGGCGCGAGATCGGCGGCATCGACGCCCAGGTCTGCGAGGGATTTTTCCTCGATGGGTTTTTTCTTGGCTTTCATGATGCCCGGCAGGGAGGTGTATCGGGGTTCGTTGAGCCCCCGCTGGGTGGTGATGAGCGCGGGAAGGGGGGCCTCCAGGACCACCGTGCCGCCCTCCACGGTGCGGTGACACCGTATTTTACCGTCGGCGATCTCTTCTTTCACCACCAGTGTGACGGCCGGCATCTTCAGGTTTTCGGCCACGGCCTGGCCCACGATATAGTTGTCGTCGTCCACGGCGCGCTGTCCGGCGATGATCAGATCGTGGGGGAGGTCCTTGACCGCAGCGGCCAGCAGCCGGGCGATGCCCAGCCCGTCGCACCCGGCCACGGCCGGATCGCTGATGAGCATGGCCTTGTCTGCGCCCATGGCCAGGCCGACCCGGAGGGTCTCCTTGGCCTTGACCCCGGCGTCCGACGCAGCCGAAATGACCGTGACGCTGCCGCCTTCTTTTTCCCGGATGCGGATGGCCTCTTCCACGGCGAATTCATCATAGGGGTTCATGACCCATTTGACGGCGTCGGTTTTGATCGAGAGCCCGTCGCCGGCGATCTCGATGAGCGATTCCGTCGCCGGCACCTGCTTGACCAGCACAATGATGTCCATGTTCACACTCCCTTTTTCGATTTTCACTAGTTGAAAGCTGAAATATTTGAGTAAAAGCGTACAACCTGCTTAAATGATTTATGTCCCATCGAAATTAGATATAAAAGCCAGTAAATATAAAAAAAACGCCGGAGATGTCAACCAGAGTTTTGAAATTCGGGTTCCCGGACAAGCGACGGTCAGTCTTCGGGTCGAAGTCCGGCCGAATAGTGGGGGGTGAGGGCCCCGCTGTCTCCTCTGACGATGATGATGGACTCGATGTCTTTCATTTGGTTGACGAGGTCGATGCCCTCCGTTGCCCCCATCACCATGACCGCGGTGGCCAGGCCGTCGGCAAAGGTGCAGACGTCGGCGATAATGGAGGCGCTGACCACTCCGTTGGCGACAGGCCAGCCGGTCCGGGGATCGAGGATGTGGGAGTAGCTTTTGCCCTCTTTCTCGAAAAAGATCCGGTAATCTCCGCTGGTGGCCATGGCCTGGTTGCGCAACGGCAGGGAGAGATAGACCGCGTCCGCCGGGGCGGCGCTTTCCGGCCGGTTCAGGCCCACGGTCCAGGGCCGGCCTCCTTTTGCCGTTCCCGACGCGAAAACCTCGCCCCCGATCTCGACCAGAAAGTTGTCGAATCCTTCCGCGGAGATCAGTTCGGCCACCTGATCCACGCCGTAGCCTTTGGCGATGGAGGCCAGATCCAGGGAGAGGTTCGGGTCCGTCTTCAGCAACGCGCCTTCTTCGGTGACGGCGATCTTGTCGAAGCCCACGGTCTGAAGGCGTTTTTTGATTTCCGCCGGGTCAGGCAGTTCGTTGATGGGATCGTCGCGGCCAAAGCCCCAGAAGGTCACCAGGGGATCGACCGTGCCGTCCCAAGCTCCCTTGGTCAGTTGATGCAACTGCCGGGCCACCACCATGACCTTCATGAAGTCTTCGGAAATGGAAAAAGGCCGGGTCGCATCGGTCCATCGGTTGAACCGGCTGATTTCACTGTCCGGGCGGAAGGTGGACATGCTTGCATTGATGCGGGCCAGCCGCGCATCGATTTTTTTCCCCAGTCCGTCCGGGTTTTCACGGGAGACGACCTGGACCGTGTAAGTCGTTCCCATGGTTTTTCCCGAGAAGAAGTACTCTTTTTCCGAACAGCCGGCCATCACCGGCAGGGAAAGGAGGATCAGCAGCAGCAGTCTCTTTGTCTTTTTCATCAGCAGATCCGGGGCAGTTGTTCGCCGGCCAGCATGTCCACGATGCGGGTCCCGCCGATGGGGGTCTCCATGACGACCCGACCGGGGTGATCCGACACCGCTTGGCCGATGACGGCGGCCTCTTTGCCGCGGGGATGGGACCTCATGGTTTCCAGAACGGCCTGAACCTGGTCTTCGGGCACAAAGGCCAGCAGCTTCCCCTCGTTGGCCACGTAGAGCGGGTCGAATCCCAGCAGTTCGCAGACGCCGGCCACGGCTTTTTTAACAGGAAGCCGGTCTTCGTAAATCCGAATGCCGATCCGGGCGGCGGCGGCGATTTCGTTCAGTGTGCTGCCCACGCCGCCCCGGGTGGGGTCCCGGAGTGTATGGATGTCCGGGCAAACGGCAAGCATTTGTTCGACCATCCCGTTCAGGGAGGCGGTGTCGCTGACCAGGTCCGTCTCGAAGGCCAACCCTTCCCGCTGGGTCAAAACCGCCATGCCGTGGTCGGCCATGGATCCGCTCAAAATGATGGGGTCTCCGACGGCGGCGCGATGAGCCGAAACATTCACGCCCTTCCTGATGCGGCCGATGCCCGAGGTGTTGATGAAAAGTTTGTCCGCAGCCCCTTTGGGAACCACCTTGGTGTCTCCGGTGACGATGCCGACCCCGGCGGCGTCGGCGGCGTCCCGCATGGATTGCAGCACCCGCTTGAGGTCTCCAAACGGAAATCCCTCCTCGATGATCAGCCCGAGGCTCAGATAAAGGGGCTCGGCGCCGCACATGGCCAGATCGTTGACGGTGCCGTTAATCGCCAGATCCCCGATATTGCCGCCGGGGAAAAAGATGGGGTCCACCACGAAAGTGTCGGTGGAAAAGGCCAGCCGCGCCCCGTCAACGGCGAAGACGGCCCCGTCGTCGAGTCTGGAGAGGATCGGATTGTCGAACAGGGGCGCCACGGTTCCGGCGATGAGCTGGTGAGAGAGCTTCCCGCCGCTGCCGTGGTCGAGGGTGATGACGTCGGTTGCCATGGTCGGTTCCTTTGGGGCTGCGGCATTCGGATGCGGGCCTGTCATCCGGAGGAGGCGCCGTCGCCCGAGAATGCATTCAGAATGTGATGGGTGAAATGGATCAAGACAACTGATACCGATAATACGCCGCACACGTCCCTTCGCTCGACACCATGCAGGGACCCACAGGAGAAATGGGCGTGCAGCGGGTTCCAAACAGGGCGCATTCCGGCGGCGTTTTGACGCCCCGGAGGATATCGCCGCAGATGCAGCCTTTGGGGGGCGGGGTGTCGGGAATGTTTAGGGAAAAGACGTTCCGGGCGTTAAACCGGCCGAATTCGGGCCGGATGGCGAGGCCGCTCTCCGGGATGATCCCGAGTCCGCGCCAGGCGGCGTCTTCGGTTTGGAACACCTGATCCATGACCGCCAGGGCTTTGGGATTGCCTTCGGCGGTGACGGCCCGGCCATAGGCGTTGGCCAGTTGGGGCGCGCCCGATTCAATGCATTCAGCGAGCAGCCGGACCGCCGACAGGATGTCCACCGGTTCAAAGCCCGCCAGAGCGCAGGGGATCTGGAAACGGTCGAAAAGAGGGCGATAGGCGTCGGCGCCGATGATGACCGACACATGACCCGGCAGGATGAATCCGTCGATGCAGACGCCCGGGGTCTCCATCAGGGCGAAAAGGGCCGGGACCACCCGTTTGTGGGCCGACAGGACGGCGTAGTTTTTCAGTCCCATGGCGTCGGCCGCCAGAATGGAGGCGGCCACGGTGGGGGCGGTGGTTTCGAAACCGATGCCCAGGAAGACGACCTGCTTTTCGGGGGTTTTTCGGGCGATGTCCAGCGCGTCGAGGGTGGAGTAGACGATCCGGATGTCCCGGCCGGAGGCCCGCTCTTTCTGGAGGGAGCTGTCGCTGCCCGGGACGCGGATCAGATCGCCGAAGGTGGCCACGATCACGTCCTCGTTTTGGGCCAGTTGGACAAAGGCGTCGATCTCCCCTTGATCCGTGACGCAGACAGGGCAGCCGGGACCGGAGAGCAGGGAGACGGTCTCCGGGACAAGGCTCCGGATGCCGCTTCTGAAGATCGACATGGTGTGGGTGCCGCAGACCTCCATAAGTCGGATCGGCGTCTGGCTGACCTCGTGAATCCGGGCGAGGATCCGACGGGCCAGTTGCGGATCTCGAAAGTCTGTTGCGTCGGGGTTTCCAGTCATGAATCCATGGCAAGCGGTTGTTCCATCATTCAGGGGATGGGCACTTCAAGTAAAAAAGATTGAAGCCGTTCCCTGGGAATTTCGCTCCGGTCCTCGGCCGATCTCAGTCGATGCCCGATGACCCAGGGCATGATGGTCTGGAGGTCTTCGGGCAGCACGAAATCCCGCCCGTGGATGTAGGCCCAGGAGCGAACCGCTCCGAGCAGCGCGATGCCCGCACGGGGCGAGAGCCCCACATGGAAATGGGGAGAGGTGCGGGTGAAGGCGATGATGTCCTGAAGGTAGTCGAAGAAAGCGTCCGATGCATGAACGCGGGTGATCTCCTCCTGGATGTCGATCACGCTTTTTTTGATGATGCAGGCCGACATGTCGGTCACCCGGCGTTGCGTGCCCCCGGTCTTCAGCAGCTCTTTTTCGGCGGCGCGTTCGGGATATCCCAGTTCGATGCGCATGAGAAACCGGTCCAGCTGGGATTCCGGCAGGGGGAAGGTGCCCGACTGTTCAAG
>JAABTD010000365.1 GCA_011390065.1 Desulfobacteraceae bacterium | reverse complement strand
CGGCATGGTCAAGCGGTTCACAACCGATCTGGCGGTGCCCCATATCGGCTGGAACGGCATCACCGTCCTGAAGCCGTCGCCCATTTTCAACGGCCTCCGGGGCGACGAGAAATTCTATTTCGTCCATTCCTATCACGCGGCGCTGGAAGATGATGCGGCGGCGCTCGCCGTCACCGATTACGGCTATCCCTTTGTCAGCGCCGTTCAGATGGGCAACGTCATCGCCACCCAGTTCCATCCCGAAAAAAGCGGTCCCGCCGGTCTTGCCATCCTCAAAAATTTTCTGGCCGGGTCGGAAGCGGCGCAACCGCCCCATGCCGCGGCGCCCACCCGGCTGGCCAAGCGGATCATCGCCTGCCTGGACGTGCGGGCCAACGACCGGGGCGACCTGGTGGTGACCAAGGGCGACCAGTACGACGTGCGGGAGAAGGGGGACGTCCGGAATCTCGGGAAGCCGGTGGAGCTGGCCCTCCGGTACTATGAAGAAGGGGCGGACGAGATCACCTTCCTCAACATCACCGGCTTCCGGGACTTTCCCCTGGAAGACATGCCCATGATCGACGTGCTGAAAGAGACGTCGAACAAGGTGTTCGTGCCCCTGACCATCGGCGGCGGGATCCGGGACTACACCGACAAGGACGGTCGCCATTATTCGGCCCTGGAAGTGGCCGCCGAATATTTCCGGTCCGGCGCGGACAAGGTCTCCATCGGCTCCGACGCCGTCACCATCGTCGAAGACTACCTGAAGACGGGCGGGGCGACGGGCCGGTCCGCCATCGAGGCGATCGCACGGGTCTACGGCAACCAGGCGGTGGTCATTTCCGTGGATCCCCGCCGGGTCTACGTGGCGTCTCCCGACGCGACGGACCATCCGGTCATCGAAACGGCCATCCCCGGTCCCAACGGCGAGCGGTACTGCTGGTATCAATGCACCGTCCGGGGCGGCCGGGAAGGCCGGGATCTGGACGCCGTGACCCTGGCCCGGGTCTGCGAGAAACTCGGGGCGGGGGAGATCCTTCTCAACTGCATCGACCGGGACGGGACCAACGCCGGATTCGATATCGAGTTGATCAACGCCGTCAAAGAGGCTGTGACGATTCCGGTCATCGCCTCCAGCGGGGCCGGGAAGGCGGAGCATTTTGAAGAGGTGTTCACGCGAACGGCAGCCGAATCCGCCCTGGCCGCCGGCATCTTTCACCGGCGGGAGGTCCCCATCGGGGCGGTGAAAACGCGCCTCAAAGAGACGGTGGAGATCCGAACCGTAAGAAACCGTTGACAATTCGTTCCGAGGGATGGACCCGAATCGAGGAAGGAGACGATTTTGACCTGCGACGAGGCCGATAAGGAAACGCCGCCTGAAAAGGAAAAGACCTTCAGCCGGATGGACCGGCTCCTGACCCGGGCCGACGAAGGGGCCTGGGAGGAACGATTCCGCAAACTGTTGAATGTGGGACACTTGGGCGTGGCCGTGGGCCGGCCGGACAAGGGACTCGTTGAATTCAACGACGCCTTCTGCGAGATGCTCGGCTACACCCGCCGGGAGCTGATGGAGAAACAGTGGGACGAACTGACCCATCCCGAAGATCTGGCGGAAGATCAACGTCAGTTCGAGCGGATGCTCGCCGGCGATCTGCCGGGGTACACCATGGAGAAACGGTATTTCCGGAAGGACGGCGCCGTCCTCCACGTTCGGATTTCGGTCACCTGCCTCCGCCGGCCGGACGGGTCGGCCAAAGAGACCTTCGGCATCATCCAGGACATATCGGAACAAAAGCAGCTGAACCAGTCTCTCCGGGAGCACCAGCGCAGACTCGAAGAGACCCTGGCGTCCCGGACCGCCGCCCTGGAGGAGAAAGAGGCCCTGCTCCGGGAGGTCAATCACCGCGTTAAAAACAACCTCCAGGTGCTGGTCAGCATGCTCCGGCTCCAGTCCCAACGCGACGACCGGCCGGGGGTTTTCGACGCCTTGACCCACGCCATACAGCGCATCATGGCCATGAGCATTGTCCATGAAAGCATTCACGGCGCCCCGTCTCTGGCGCAGATCGAGTTGTGCGATTACGTCTCGGATCTGGTTCGCGGCCTTTGCGGCACATTCGACAACGGCTCCGGGATCGCTGTTTCATCAGACATAGAAACCGGCATACGCCTGGATGCCGACCGGGCTGTGTCCTGCGGCATGGTGCTGAATGAACTGATCACCAACGCCATCAAGCACGCCTTCCCCGACGGAAACGGCGGCTGCGTGACCATAAAAGGTCGTCGGACGGCCGACGGTCGGGTCTGTGTGGCGGTTCGGGACGATGGGGTGGGCTTGCCCCCGGGGCTCGACTGGCGGCGCGCGGAGAGCCTGGGCCTGATGATGATTGTGGGACTGGTGGAAAATCAGCTTGACGGCGACATCGTGAAAGAAGATGGGCCGGGGGTCTCCTTTTCCTTTACCTTCGAAGACATCGTCCTCGCCGCGGAACCGGCAGGGGGTTCATAGCGGCGCCGTCCGCCGGCATTTTCCTCAACCCCGCCTTCCTTTCCGTCGTCAGATCGCGACGACGCCCGCAGCAGCGATGAACCCGCCCGGTGCAAATCATTTCCGCCCCCGCAAAGACCACAGCGACGTTGCCGGGAGGATGGATTCAAGTCATCGACTTTACATCTAAAATTTTTGCATTATATTTGAATTGTCAGCGCGCGGGCGAACTTGGAAAGCGGCGCGCTATATCTTATGAAATCATCCCGACAACCTATAAAGAAGGTGACCCTATGAATAAGGACGATAGCGCAGTGATCATCCATGAGGATGAGCAGAAAAAACCAAAAGAATCCCCTGAGATTCCGGCGGAATTGCCCATTCTCCCGCTTCGGAACACCGTGGCCTTTCCCCATTCGGTGCTCCCTCTTTCGGTGGGCATTGCCCGTTCCATCAAGCTGATCGAGGAGGCGCTCCAGGGAAATAAAATGATCGGCCTGGTGTCCATGAAGGATCCCGCCATCGAAGAACCGACATCCGACCAGGTGTATGAAACCGGCACGATCGCCAAGATCGAGCGGGTCATGCGCGCCTCGGACAACTCCCTTCAGGTGGTCGTCCAGGGAATCAAGCGGTTCCGAGTCGACCGCTGGACCGCGGAATCCCCGTATCTGAGAGCGGAAATCGCGCCGGTCCCGGACGTGGCGGCGGGCGATGTCGAGGAAGATGCGCTTCAGCGCACGACCCGGAAACTGGCCCAGGAGGTCATTTCCCTGTCGCCCGACCTGCCCCAGGATGCCGGGGAATTTCTCAATCATGTCAAAGATCCCCGGTTTCTGGTCTATCTGGTGGCCTCCAATATCCGGTTGAAACCGGCCGAAGGACAGGAGCTGCTGGAAGCCGACAGCGTCAAGGATCAGTTGCGGACCCTCATTTCTTATCTGACCCGGGAAAAGGAGCTGCTGTCCCTGGGCAAGAAGATCCAGTCCGAAGCCAAGGAAGAGATGGACAAGGCCCAGAGAGAATATTATCTCCGGCAGCAGATGAAAGCCATCCAGAAGGAACTGGGCGAAGGAGAAGGGGAGGCCTCCGAGGCGGACGAATACCGACAGAAGCTGGACGACGCCGATCTGCCGGAAGAGGCGCGAAAAGAAGCCGACCGGGAACTCAAACGATTCTCCGGCATGTCGCCCCATTCGCCCGAGTACACCGTCATCAAGACTTATCTGGACTGGCTTCTGGATTTGCCGTGGCGGACATTTTCCGA
>JAABTD010000143.1 GCA_011390065.1 Desulfobacteraceae bacterium | reverse complement strand
GGGCCGGACAGCCTTGAGCGCTTCTCCGGCGATCTTTTCAGCACAGATCGGCTTTAGATGCAGCTTCAGCTTTCCCGCTTCGATGTTGGACAGATCAAGAATCGTGTTGATCAGCGCCAGAAGCTGCTCCCCCTCAGCCGTTATTTCCCGTGCGATGACGGCGATCTCTTCGGGTTCCGGCAGTGTCTGAACATCGGTCAGCATGGCGGCGTTGCCCAGGATCACGGTCAAGGGGGTGCGCAGCTCGTGGCTGACCACGTTGAGGAAGTCGAGCTGATGGGTCGTCGGTTGTCCGGTCAAGTCGTCCATGGGCCTTTAATCTTTCTGCGCGGCAATGGTCCGGTTGCGCCCCTCGCGTTTGGCCCGGTAGAGGGCGCCGTCGGCCATGGCGATCAGTTCGCCGGGTTCGGCGGCCGCATCCGCCACGACGGCGCCGACGCCGATGCTCAGGGTCACCCGGTCGTCAACCTCCGAATCGGTGTGGCGGATATTCAAGGCCCGGACCCCGTCCCTCATGGCCTCGGCGATGACCTTGGCGTCGGCCGCGGTGGTTTCCGGGAGCACCGCCGCGAATTCCTCGCCGCCGTATCGCGCCACGAAATCGCCGGGTTTTTTCAGAACGCCGTGAAGGGCCCCGGCCACCCGGCGCAGGCACTCGTCTCCTTCCGGATGGCCGTAGGCGTCGTTGAACCGCTTGAAACAGTCGATGTCGGCCATGAGCAGCGACAAAGGCGTTCCGGACTCCAGCGACCGCATCCATTCCTTGGCCAGCACCCGGTCGAAATACCGGCGATTCGGGATGTCCGTCAACCCATCCAGCAGGGAGAGCCGCTCCAGCTCCCGGTTCTTCCGGGCCAGATCCGCCATGAGTTGCCGGTTCTTCTCCGCCAGCCGGTGCTTTTCCATGACCCGGTGGATGGCCATGGGGATGGCGTCCTGGATGTTTTCATCCTTGAGCAGATAATCGTCGGCGCCCGCCTTCATGGCTTCGACGGCCACCTTGATCTCGTCGTTGCCCGTCAGGATGATCACGGGGATGGTTTCGTCCTTTTCGCGCAATCGCCGTATCAGCTCCATGCCGTCCACCTCCGGCATCTCCATGTCCGAAATGACGAGATCGATGTCCGTGGCCGACGCGATTTTGCCGAGGGCTTCGCGGCCGTCCGCAGCCGTCTCCGCCGTGTGGCCGTCCGCGGCCAGCATCTCCTGGATGATGTCCCGGATGAAAGGTTCATCGTCCACCAGGAGAATTTTAAGCCCTTTTCCCGTCACGCCCCTCGGCTCCAATCGGTTTCCGGATTCCCGGTGCGCCGTTTTCCCTTCCATTTCGGTTTCACCCAAGCAGATTCCGGATGGCGTCCAGGAGCATCGACTGGTCGAAGGCGCCTTTGACGATGTAGGCGTCGGCGCCGGCCGCGATCCCCCGCTGTTTGTCCTCCTCCCGGTCCAGGGATGTGACCAGGATGATGGGCGTCTCCTGATAGGTCTCCGACCGCCGAAGGCTTTCCGTCAGAGTAAAGCCGTCCATATCGGGCATTTCAACGTCGGTGACGATCAGATCGTACTGGAACCGGCGCGCTTTGTCGAACCCTTCCCGACCGTCCCCTGCGAGGCTCACCTCGTAGCCGTAGGATTCCAGTATGGATTTTTCGATCTCCCGGGTGGAAACGGAATCGTCCACCACCAGAATATGGGGCCTGGCCTTTTCCACCATCTCCTGCGCATCGGCCGGGGCGGCGCGACGCCGGGTCTCCCTGGCCGCTTCGATGATCTTGGGCATGTGCAACACGGGAAACAGCTCGTTTTTCCCCGAGATGACGGCGCCGGAAACCAGGGGCAGCTTTTGCATATGGGCGGGCAGCGGCTTGATGACCATCTCCGCTTCGTTGACCAGTTCGTCCACAATCAGGGCCAGCCTGTCCCCACCCGCGGAAACCGCCAACATCAGCAGATCCCGCCCGTTTTCAGGCCCGGGATCGCCCGGCAGTCCCAGCGCGTCCCCCAGATCCACCAGGGGAATGAGCTGTTGCCGGAGGCGGATGGCCCGTTTGTCCACCACTGAAATGAGGGCCTCCCTGGGGGAGCGGACGATTTCATCGATATAGCCGGCGGGCATGGCAAAAGTCCGTTCCCGGACCGTGATGAACAGGAGATGGATCACCGCCATGGTCAGCGGCAGCCGAATCCCGAAGGCCGCGCCCGCGCCCGCCTTTGTCCGGACCTCGACGGCCCCCTTCAGTTCCTCGATGTTCCGTTTCACCACGTCCATGCCCACCCCGCGGCCGGAAAGGGCGGTGATGGCGTCGGCGGTGGAGACGCCGGGCATGAAAATCAGGTGGACGATCTCCGCTTCCGTGAGGGCGTCCGTCGCCCGCTGCTGGATGAACCCTTTTTGAAGGGCCGTCTCCTGGATGCGTTCCACGGGGATCCCGGCGCCGTCGTCGGAAAGATCGATAAAGACTTGGCCCCCTTCATATCGGGCGGAGAGCCGGATGGTTCCGGTTTCGGGTTTCCCCGCCATCTTCCGCGCCTCCGGCGTTTCGATGCCGTGGTCGATGCTGTTGCGGATCATGTGGAGCAGGGGGTCGCCGATTTTTTCGATGATTTTTTTATCCAGCTCGGTCTCTTCCCCGGAGACGACCAGGTCGACCTCCTTGCCCGAGGCCCGGGCCAGGTTCCGGACGGTCCGGCGGAAGGGATGGAACAGGATGGACAGGGGCAGCATCCGCATCCGGAGGGACTGATCCTGAAGATCGGCCGCCAGCAACCCCTGGGTGTTGACCTCTTCTTTGTAGCCCTTTAAAAACGCCTTGCACTTTCCATAAAGCGCCCGGACCTGCCGCTTCATCGCATGGGTCCGGGAATCGGCGCCGTTCGCCTCCGACCCGGCGTCGGAAACCGCTTCCATCAGCCGCAACGCCTGCTTTTCGATCTCCGCAACTTCGGCCAGCCGATGGACGGCGCGGTTATGTCCGGAAACGATCTCGCCCATGAGCTTGATGAGATTGTCCAGTTTGTCGGCGCTGATGCGAATGGTGTCGTCGACCCGGGGCACTTTGGGGACGGGGCGGTCTTTCGTTTCCGTTGGGGTGGACGGCGTGGACGAAGCGCCGCCCTCCATTCCCCCGGCGGCCCGCTCCAGGGCGTCGCAGACGGCCAGGGCTTCCGCCGGCATTTCGGAAATCTCTTCTCCCTCCGCGACCCGTTCGATCATGTTTTCGATGACGTCCACGCCTTTGAAAAGCAGGTCGGAAATCGGACCGGAAAGTTGAACGTTCCCCTGGCGCGCGGCGTCCAGGAGGTCCTCCAGTTTATGGGCCGCCTCGCTGATGGGGATCATCCGCATCATCCGCGACGACCCTTTGATGGTGTGGGCCGAGCGGAAAACCTGGTTAAGGGTCTCGGCGTCGTCCGGTCGTTTTTCCAGGGAAAGGACGCCTTCGTTGATCCGCTTGACGTGTTCCCGGGCTTCGTCGACGAAACGGGGGATGAATTTGGCTTTATCGAAGCTCACGCCGCAGGTTCTCCCGGCACAGGTGAATGATCTCCTCCTGGGAAAAGGCCAGATGGAAAAAGGGCAGCCCGTGGTCCGGGAACCGGCCCTTTTCCATCAGCCGGACCACGATGGCGTATTCCCGGCGGGCGGCTTCGGTCTGGCCTTTGGCTTTGAAAATGCCGGCGAGATAAAAATGCGCCAGCCAGTTGTCGGTCTGGTGGTAGACGACGCTCTTGAACCATTTGGCGGCGGTCTCCGGATCATCGCCGGCCCGGGCGGCGATCCCCAGGATCAGCAGGGCTTCGATGCACCAGGAATCCTGGGCCAGGACCGATTCGCACAGTTGCCGGGCGGCGTCCCGATGGGCGGGGCCCCGGTTCAACAGCAGGGCGGCCTTCAGGGTCCTGGCGGGCAGGTAGTCCGGCGCTTCCGCCATGAGGCCGTCCAGCGCCGCCAGGGCCGCGCCGTAGGATTTCGCAGCGGCCAGATCCCGGGCCTCGCGGCGCCGCGCGTTTACCGATTTGGGTGTTTCCGCGGCAGCCGGCGGCGCTGCCGGAACCGGGTTGCCCGTCTGTTCGGGTTTCAGGACCGGCGCGGCGGCAAACGGCCCCGGCGCCCGGGGCGGCGGACCGGAACCCCCCCGGGTCGCCGGTCCGGCTGTTTTCTTGCCGTATAAAAAAACCCCGTCCACCTCCATCAGGCTCAGCAGGTGAAAATTGTGGGACAGGGTTTCCGTGGCGCTGACCACCAGGCGGCCGTCCGGGACGAGGATCTCCGAAAGATTCCGGAAAATCCGCCGCCGGGCTTCGGGCTCGAAATAGATGGAAACATTCCGGTAAAACACCACATCCATGGCGGCCAGATCGTCGGGATACGGCGTTTCCAGGAGATTGCACTGTTTAAAGGCGACCAGACGCCGAATTTCCGGTCGGATCGCCCGGCGGCCCTGGTCCGCCGGTTCGAAGTATCGCTCCAGCAAAGCGGCGTCCAACCGGCGGAAGGCCCCCCTGCCGTACACCCCCTTCCGGGCCTTGTCCAGGGCCATTCGGTCGATGTCCACGCCGATCAGGCGGAACCGGTCGCGCGCCTGGGAGACGCCGTATCGCTCCGCCAGGGCGATGGCCAGGGAGTAGGGCTCCTCCCCTGTGGCGCAACCGGCGCTGAGGATGCGCACCGGCTCTGTCGCTGATTTGCGGTCGAGCATTTCAGGGACAAGGACCCGGGAAAAGAGGTCGATCTGGGCGGGCTCGCGGAAAAAATAGGTTTCATTGACGGTCAGCGCGTCCACGATCTCCTGAAGCGCGTCGGGGTCCTGTTCGAGATGCCGCACAAGGGCGGCCCGGTCCGGCAAACCTTTCCGGGTCATCAGCAACTGAATCGGCCCGGCCAGTTTGGTCAGCGTCTCCCGCTTGACGCGCCATCCGGTCTTGCGTCGGAGAAGGGTCTCCAGGGGCGGCCAATCCGCCGTCTCGGCCGCCGTCGCCCGGACCGTCCTCATGCATCCCCGCCCGCTGTCAGCTTAAATTGGGACATGAGCCGGTCCAGCTCTTTGGACAGCTCGGACAGGGTCTGGCTGATGTTGGAGATGTGGGCGATCGATTCGGACGTCTGGGCCGCGCCTTCGTCGATCTCCTTTAAGGCCGTGACCACCTGCCGGCTGGCCGTTTTCTGCTGGCGGGTGGAAAGGGAAATCTGCCGGGCCGCGTCCACCGTGGTCTGGGCCGCCGACAGGTTGTCCTGGAGCAGCGAGACGGTTTGGTGAAAGGCGTCCAAAGCCTCCCGGATGCCCTTGGTGTTTTTCTCCGAGGCGACCACGATGTGTTCCGTGGTGGCCTGGATATCATTGATTTTCGATTCGATCTCGCCGGTGGAGGCCATGACGTTGTCGGCCAGACGGCGGATCTCCACCGCCACGACGGAAAACCGTTTTCCCGACTCGCCCGCGCCCGACGCTTCGATGGCGGCGTTGAAGGCGATGAGCTTGGTCTGATCGGCGATGGTGTTGATGATCTCCATCACCTTGGCAATCTCATCGGTCTTTTTTCTCAGGGCCAAAATCTGCTGGATGCCGTGCTGATTGTCCTCGTTGATCTGAACCATCCGGGTCATGACCCCTTCCACCGACGTCACCCCCTCCCGGGTCCGGGTCAGGGTGTCCTCCGCGATGGACACCACCGAATCGGCGTTTTCCGAAATCTGGGTGGAGCTGGCTGAAAACTGCTCCATGGTGGAGGATATCTCCGACACCGAGGCGGCCTGTTCCGTCACCACGGCCGCCTGCTCCGACAGGGACCCCGTCATTTCAGACACCGAGGCGTTGACCTCTTCGGCCACGTCGATGGCCCTGGCGATGACCGACCGGAGATTTTCGAGCATGACGGCCACGGCTTCCAGCAACTGCCCGATTTCGTCCCGGTTTTTGGAGGTCACACTGACCGAAAGGTCGCACCGGGAAAGGTGACGGGCCGCGTTGGCGGCAACGTTCAGGCCCCGGACCAGCCGGGCGTTGATCCACAAGGTGAGCGGGACCAGCAGGACCAGGGCGATGAGGGCGGTCAGCCCCATGATGTACAGGTTGGCGTACATCACCGAATAGAACTCCCCGTAATAAGCGGACGAGGCGATGATCCAGTCGAATTCCGGAATATGGCGAAACACCACCATTTTCTTCCGATAGCCCGTCTCTCCGGGGTTTTTCCACGAATAATCGATTTTCCCGTTTTTCCGGGCGCAGATCTCCCGGATGAAATAGCGGCCGTCGCTGTCCTGGGAATCGTAGATGTTTTCCCCCTCCAGCTTGGGATGAATGATGAGGTCCCCTTTTGAATCCATGATAAAAGGATAGCCCGTCTCGCCGATCCGAATGGAGAGCACCTCCTCCCTGAACATTTCAGGGCCGACCATGCCGACGAATTCATCCCGATAGGCGGAAGCGGAAATGATCCAGTCCCAGGGGGCGAAATAGGTCATGGAAAGGGCCTTGGGCCGTTCGGTCGTCTCTCCGGGATTTTTCCATTCATACTCGATATACCCCTCTTTTTGCGCCATTTGCCGGCGGATAAAATCGTACTTGGAGAGATCGGCCCCCATCAGTTCGGGGTGGGGATGGACCTGGATGATCCCCTGGCTGTCGATGCAATAGAGGTAGCCGGTCCGGCCGATGGTCTGGGCCAGAAAAATTTCAGCGGCCCGGCGTTTGGCGTCGACCGGGCCGTAGACGTCGCCCTCCGATCCGGCCCGGCGCTGGACCATGGCGGCGATCTCTTGGTTTTTATTCGCGATGGCCCTGAGATTGGACTGGATGGCGGCGTCCATGGTGGTGGTCACCATGTGGAAGATCGTGTCGGTGGTGTTGGTCAATTCGTTTTCCACTTCCGCCCGGATCATTTTCATGGAGAAATAAAACATGCTGGCCATGCTCGCGCAGACGGCCAGCAAAAACAGCATCCCATAGATGATGAGGAGCTTGTAGCGGATGGGGGTGTTTTTAAGGGAAAAGCCAAATGCCATCGTCGGAAGTCTCACTTTCGGTGTCGGCGTTGCGTGGAAAGGAGCCGGTAAAGGTCCACTAAAATCACGGGCCGGCCGTCGTCCGGGAGCGCCGCGGCCCAAACGGGAGATCGGGGGCAGGCCGCCGTTACAAGGGCCGGCATCGGATGAATGGCGTCAAGGGGAACCGCCGCATCGATCTCCTGGGGCGTTTCCACCACCACGGCCGGCAGATGGTCGCCGCCCCGGAGCAACAGCGCCGCCGGCGACCGCCAGCCGGCATCCTGGTCCGGGAAAAAGGTTTCGTGGAAGAAGTGAAGATCGAGCCGCCGCTCCCGGGCCGCGGCAAGGTCGAGGATTTCCGCGATCTGCTCCATGTCCACGCCGATCCGGATATCCATAAACGGAAACATCATGATCCGGATCTCGGGCAAGGCCCCGCCGGCGGCCGTCTTCTGCCGGTTCACACCCCGATCCCGCCGAAAATCTTCCCCACGTCCAGGAGGGTGACGTAACGGCCTTCGTAAAGGGTTTCCCCGCCGACGGCGAATTGCCGGACGGCCTTGTCCAGCGTCGACAAGGGCCGCTTCACCCCATCGGCCGGGGCGGCGACGACATCCACCACCGCATCCACCAAAATTCCGGACCGGATGCCGCCGTTGACCGCAATAACGATCCGGGACGCGCGGGTGGGCTCGGAGGGAGGCAGTTCCATGATCCGGTGAAGGTTAAGAACCGATTCGATGTCTCCCCGGACGTTGATGATGCCCTTGATGACGTCGGGGCAGCCGGGAACAAAGGTGATGGTCCCGCAGGGAAGAAGTTCCCTGACCTCGGCGCTGTCGAAGGCGTAAAGGTCGCCGTTGAGGGCGAACACCACCAGATTGCGGGTTTCCGCGTCCGCTTGAACCCATCGATCCGCCGCTTTGCGTCGCTTGACCTCCGCCAGTATCCGGTCGCTTCGATCCGTCTCGCCGGTCTCCATTCCACCTTCCTCCGCTGATGCCGGGCTCTGGAAAATTTTCAACAAGGGGTCTCTATCGAAAAACAGGCTCTCCTGATGTTCATAGAGGATTTTGCAACTTTTTTCAAGGAAACCTTCGCCGCTATTCCTTCGGATTCATTTGTTCCTTTGACTTTTTCCCGCTTTTCTGGTAACCCCTCGGATCAACGGTCCTGGAGAAGCTGTTCCATTTCATCAACCCAACAAATGGAGGGTCAACATCATGTGGAAAAAAAGTTTCACATTTGCGACGGCGGCGGTGGTCATCCTGTTTTTGCTCGGCGGTCTCTGCCTGGCCGCGTCTCCGAAAACCGGCGGCACACTGGTTTTTGGAAGGGGCGGCGACAGCGCCGGCCTCGACCCGGCCTTCGAGACCGACGGCAATTCCTTCATGATCTGCGACAATGTGTTCGACCAGTTGGTGCTCTATGCGGACGAGTCCACCGAGATCGTTCCGGGTTTGGCCACCGATTGGGAGGTCTCCCCGGACGGACTCGCCTACACCTTCCACCTTCGGAAGGGCGTGACGTTCCATGACGGCACGGAATTCAACGCCGACGCAGTGGTCTTCTCCCTGGGCCGGATGATGAAAAACAAAAACGTCAAATTCTTCAAAAAGGAATGGGACTTCCCCGAGGACCAGCCCTCCGCCGAATACTGGCTCAGCATGGAGATGGACGACATGCTGGGGTCCATCGAAGCGGTGGACAACCACACCGTGGTCTTCAAGCTCAACCGCGTGGAGGCGCCCTTTATCGCCAACATGGGCATGGACTTCGCCGCCATGGTCAGCCCCACGGCGGTGCTCAAGCACGGGAAGAATTTCCGGGCCAACCCCGTGGGCACCGGTCCCTTCAAATTCGTGGAATGGATCAAGGACGACCGCATCACCCTGGAAGCCAACCCGGACTACTGGGGCGGCCGTCCCCCGCTGGATCGGGTGATGTTCCGCTCCATACCGGACAATTCGGTCCGGTTTCTGGAACTCAAGACCGGCAATATCGACATCTGCCAGTTTCCCAACCCCGAAGACATCGAACTGGCCGAAAATGATCCCAACCTCAATCTCGTCCGTCAGGCCGGCATGAACATCGGGTATCTGAGCTTCAACCACACCAAGGAATTGTGGCAGGACAAGCGGATCCGGCAGGCGTTCGCCCACGCCATCAACCGTGAATCCATCGTCGACAACATTTATTACGGCCTCGGCACGGTGGCCAAGAACACCATCCCGCCCAACATGTGGGGCTACAACGACGACATCGAACCCTACGCCTATGATCCCGACAAGGCCAAGGCCCTGCTGAAGGAAGCCAGGTTCCACGAAAAACTGAAGGCCGCCGGACAGGAAAAGATCACCCTCTGGTCCATGCCCGTGGCCCGGCCCTACAACCCCAACGGCATGAAGGTGGGAGAGGCCATGCAGGCGAACCTGAAGGATGTGGGCGTGGATGCCGAACTGGTCACCTTCGAATGGGGCACCTACCTGAAAAAACAGCGGACCCAGCCCGAGGAGATGGACCTGTTCCAGCTCGGCTGGACCGGCGACAACGGCGACCCCGACAATTTCCTGGCGGTGCTGCTGGACGGCATGGCCGACCCCAACGTCCGGACCCAGTGGAAAAACGAGGAATACCACGACATCATCCTCAAGGCCAAGCAGGCGTTGGAGAAAGAGGAGCGGATCCGGCTCTATCGCAAGGCCCAGGAACTGATCCATGAAGAAGTCCCCCTCGTCAACATCGCCCATTCTCTGGTGGTCTGGCCCATGAAGCAGCGGGTGATGAATTTCAAGCTCCACCCGACCGCCAGCATTCGCATGCACAACGTCTGGCTGAAGTAAGTCGGCTTTGAAAAAGTTCGTTCTCCACCGGGTTCTGTCCCTCATTCCGACGTTGCTGGGGATCTCGTTGCTGGTGTTTCTCATGATCCAGTTGATCCCCGGCGACCCGGCTGAAATGATGCTCGGCGAACGGGCCTCGGAATCGGCCCTTGCCGAACTGAGGGAACGGCTGGGGCTCGACCAGCCCATCTACGTGCAGTACGGCCGCTTCATGGGCCGGCTGCTCCAGGGGGACCTGGGACGGGCCCTCCGGACCAACGAGAAGATCACCACCGAGATCTTCGAGCGGTTCCCCGCCACGGTGGAACTCTCCCTGGCGGCCATCCTCATCGCCACGGCGCTGGGGATGTTCGCCGGGATCATCTCGGCCACCCGCCAGTATTCCATCTTCGACTACGTGAGCATGGTCGTATCCCTCATCGGCGTCTCCATGCCCATCTTCTGGCTGGGGCTGGTGCTCATGATCATCTTCTCGGTGAACCTGGGGCTGGTGCCTTTGTCGGGGCGGCTCTCCTACAACATTGAACTGGAGGTGGTCACCAACCTCTACGTGCTGGACAGCATCATCACCCACAACTGGGCCGCCTTCAAAGACGCCGTCTGGCACCTCATTTTGCCGGCGTTTACGTTGTCCACGATTCCCATGGCCACCATCTCCCGGATCACCCGGTCGAGCATGCTGGAGGTGTTGCGGCAGGACTACATCCGCACCGCCCGTGCCAAGGGGCTCTCTTTGTGGGTGGTTCACTATAAACATGCCCTGAAAAACGCCATGATCCCCATCATCACGGTGGTGGGCCTCCAGTTCGGCATCCTCCTGGGCGGCGCGATCTTGACGGAAACCATCTTCGCCTGGCCCGGCATCGGCCTCTGGATATTGAACGGCGTCTACGCCAGGGACTTCAACGCCGTCCAGGGCGGAACCATGTTCATCGCCACGGTCTTTGTGACCATCAATCTGGTGGTGGATATTTTGTATGCTTGGGTCAACCCGCGGATTAAGGTGAATTAAATGGCAGCCACCCCAGAATTGACCGCGGGCGCGCCCCCTGCCGGAAACGGACAGGAGAAGTCCATCAGCCCCCTGGTCGAGGCCCTTCTCCGGCTCCGCAAAAACCGGATCGCCGTGGCCGGCCTGATCATCATCTGCACCTTTCTGATCATGGCGCTGTTCGCGCCGCTCATCGCGCCCCATGATCCCCTGGAACAATCCCTTTACGACAAGCTCAAGCCGCCTTTCTGGGATGCCGAAGGCGACTGGCGATACCCCCTGGGCACGGACGATTTCGGCCGGGATCTCCTGAGCCGGATCATCTACGGCGCCCGCATCTCCATGATCGTGGGGGTGGTGGCCGTGGCCATCGCGCTCTTTTTCGGGACCCTGGCCGGAGCCGTGGCCGGGTTCTACGGCGGCCGGATCGACAACCTCATCATGCGGCTGATGGACATTTTGCTGGCCTTCCCGCCCATCCTTCTGGCCATCGTCATCGTCGCCTTCATGGGGCCGAGTCTGAGAAACGCCATGGTGGCCATCGGCGTGGTGAACATCCCCCGATACGCCCGCCTCGTCCGGGGATCGGTGATGGAGGAATACTCGAAAGATTATGTCCAGGGCGCGCGCGCTCTCGGGGCCCGGGACGCCCGGCTGATCTTCATCCACATCCTGCCCAACTGTCTCGCCCCGCTCATCGTCCAGACCACCCTGGGGTTTGCCTCGGCCATTCTGGAAGCCGCCGCTCTGAGCTTTCTGGGCCTGGGCGCCCAGCCGCCCACCCCCGAATGGGGCGCCATGCTGGCCAACGGACGGGCCCTGATCCTCCGGGCCTGGTGGGCCGTCACCTTCCCGGGCATCATGATCCTGCTGGCGGTGCTGGGATTCAACCTGCTGGGCGACGGCCTCCGGGACGCCCTCGATCCCCGGCTGCGGGAGTAGGATGCGCCCATGACCCAACCGTTGCTCGAGGTCATCAACCTCAAAACCTATTTTTTCCTGGACCGCGGCGTCGCCCAGGCGGTGGACGACGTCAGTTTCAGCCTCCGTCCCGGCCGGACCTTGTCCATCGTGGGGGAATCCGGGTGCGGAAAAAGCGTGACCGCCCTTTCCGTTATGGGTCTGATCCCCCACCCGCCGGGCCGCATCGTGGGAGGACAGATCCTGTTCGACGGCCAGAACCTCCTTGATCTTCCCGAATCCAAAATGCGGCGCATCCGGGGCAATCAGATCTCCATGATCTTCCAGGAGCCCATGACGTCGCTCAATCCGGTGTTCCGGGTGGGCGACCAGATCACCGAGGTGTTGCAGCTGCACCAGAATATGGACCGGAAAGCGGCCCTGGACCGGACCGTGAACCTGCTCCAGCAGGTGGGCATCCCGTCGCCTGAAAGCCGGGTGGGGGATTATCCCCATCAAATGAGCGGCGGCATGCGCCAGCGGGTGATGATCGCCATGGCCCTGGCCTGCGATCCCCGCCTGATCATCGCCGACGAACCCACCACCGCCCTGGACGTGACCATTCAGGCGCAGATCCTGGAACTGATGCGCCAGCTGAGCGAATCCACGGGGACCGCCATTCTTCTGATCACCCACGACTTGGGCGTGGTGGCCGAAACCGCCGAACGGGTGGTGGTGATGTACGCCGGCAGGGTTGTCGAAGAAGCCGATGTGGGGCCGCTCTTCAACTCGCCGCTCCACCCCTACACGCGCGGCCTGATGCGATCCATCCCCGGCGTTTCCGACGACGAGCGGGTAAGGCTGGAGGCCATACCGGGCGTGGTGCCGAGCCTGCTGGCCCTGCCGTCGGGATGCAAATTCCACGCGCGGTGCCGCCACGCCTTCGACCGCTGCTTTGCGGAAGAACCGCCGCTGATCACCCCCAAAGACGGTCATCCGGTCCGCTGCTGGCTGTACGAGGAGGGCCAATGACGGAACTGGCGACGCTCAAAAACGTCAAAAAATATTATCCGGTCGAAGCCGGCGGCTTCGGCCGGCAGGCGGGCCTGGTAAAGGCGGTGGACGGCATCGACATGTCCATTCAGCAGGGCGAGACATTAGGGCTGGTGGGCGAAAGCGGGTGCGGCAAATCAACCCTGGGCCGCCTCATCATCCGGTTGGAAGATCCCA
>JAABTD010000022.1 GCA_011390065.1 Desulfobacteraceae bacterium | reverse complement strand
AACAACCATTTATGCGGTTATTTTCGCTCGATGTCAACCAAAAACGTTCTCGAAAAAATTGTTTACAAAGTATAAGGGTTCTTATATATTGATTATCGCGATATCTGATCGACTGAGACCCGCTTACGATTGCTAACAGTTCAGGATGCAGAGGGGTTTTTTTATGGCAAAAACGAGTTCCAAAAAGAAGGGCGCGGCCAAGAAAAAATCCGCCTCGAAAGTCAAAAGCAGTCCCAAGGCCAAGAAGACCACAACGGCCAAAGGGGCTGCGGATTCGAAGGCGACGGCCGGCAAAACGCCACCCAAAAAAGTGAAAAAGAAGGCGACCATGAAGGATCTGCTGCTGAAAAAATTCGACGCTTGGCAGCCAGATGCCCTTTACGCCCCGCCGAAGGCGGATGTCGAGGTTGCCGCCGCGCCGCCCATCGCTGCCGGGGAAAACGCCGGCCGGGTGAAGGCGTTGCTGATGAAAACGTTCGAGCCCGGAACGGAGCCGACCGGGAAAGAGGCGCCCGCGATAAAGAAAACGACGGCGCCCGCGGAAAAAACAGCGGAAAAAACAGCGGCGAAAGCGCCGGCAAAAAAGGTCCCGGCCAAACCGCCCAAAAAGGAGACGGCGGCAAAGGCTTCCGTGACCCAAAAACCGGTATCGATACGGGAGTTGTTGTCGCGCCGGTTCGATGAATGGGTTCCGACGGCGCATTTCGCGCCGCCGCCGCAACAGAGCGAGGCGCCCCCGGCTCCGCCCATTGCCGCGGGTGCGGATGCCGACCGGGTGAAAGCGTTGCTGCTTAAACGGTTCGATCTCCCTGAGACCGCCGAAGCGCCGGTTCAGCCGCCCGAATCCAAATCCGAAGCGCCGACGCCGGCAACGGAACCCATATCCATCGATGAGTTGCTTCACCGACGGTTCGACACCTGGCGGCCGGAAAAGCGCTATGCGCCGCCGCAAAGATCGACGGGCGAATTTTCTGCTCCGCCCATTGCTGTCGGCGAAGAGGCCGAACGGATCAAAGGGTTGTTGTTCCGACAGTTCGACCTCTCCGACATGCCTCTGCCGGCGGCATCGGCGGTTGAGCCGCAACCTGCGGTACCGACGTCAGAGACCACTGTGCCGGAGGAGGTGAAGGCGTCCGAAGAGGTTGCGGTTCAGGAGGTCAAATCGGAGGTTGCGGCGCAAGTGCGCGAGACTGCCGGAAAGGTAATCCGACCGGATCCGGTTTACCGTCCCGAAGACGAATCGGAATCCATCGGTCCGTCGGAGAAAGAGAAGACCGAAGCCCAGGTCCCACCCATATCCCCTCAGAAGAAAGGGTCTGATCCCATGGAAAGTTCGATGAAGTTTCTGGCAGCCTGTGCGATAGTCCTCCTCGCCATCATGATCGGCGTCAGCTTTTCCAATGCCTCCAACTACTATCTCCGCTCCACCGGCGATTCATTGGAGATCTGGAAAGGCAGTTTTGCGCCTCTGGGCGAAGAACGCGTGGTGCGGTTGTCGGGGGTGGAAGCGCCGGAGTCGATCCAAGGGGTGTTCGCCAGAGAACAGGTCATGCCCATCGCCTTCCATTATTATATGGATAAAGCCAACGATCTGCTCTATTCCCAAGGTGTTGCCAGCTACGAAGAGGTTCAGGATTACATTAATGAGGCCCTGAAATACGCCGATGCCCAGAACGCCAAGCGCGCCTTTGCCATGCAGAAGAATATGAGAATTCTCAGCATGATGACCATGGCGGACGTTGCGGCCAGCAAGGCCAATGCCGAGGGCTACCAGTTGGCGATCGAGTACATGGAAAAAGCGGCTCAAATGGACAACAACGACCTGATCGACATGGGCAGAACCCGCCATGCACCGATCATCGAAAAGAAGATGGCGGCTTATAAGGAGCTTCTATCGGTTGCGGCGCCTGAATCAGAAACGGAAGAGGCCGCCGAAACGGAATAACTTGTGGGGAGGGCATCCGGCCCGTCAGATCGGATCTGCGCATCA
Source organism: Desulfobacteraceae bacterium (assembly GCA_011390065.1). Lineage (GTDB taxonomy): Bacteria > Desulfobacterota > Desulfobacteria > Desulfobacterales > JAABSP01 > JAABTD01. The sequence continues at coordinate 34,092 of JAABTD010000022.1, read as the reverse complement.
TAACGGCGGTAAAAGGGGACGCGGTTTCCCTTCTACCGCCGTTTTTTTGCATCGTAAACCCTGAGGACATTCGAAAGGAACAGATGTACGACACCGATAAAAACACACCCGAATCGGAGCTTCGGAACCGGATCGCCGCGCTCCAGAAACGGCTCACAGGAAAGGGCCTCGATGGGGCCTTGATCCTGCAGAACGCGGATTCCTTTTATTTTGCCGGGACCATCCAGCAAGGACAATTATATGTGCCGGCAGAAGGGCGGCCTCTTCTCATGATCCGGAAAAGTCTGGCCCGGGCCCAGGCCGAATCGGCTCTGGAGCGCATCGTGCCCATGAAAAGCCCCCGTCAGTTGCCGGAACTGCTGGCGGCAGAAGGCCTGCCCCTTCCGAAGACGTTGGGAATGGAGCTGGACGTTCTCCCGGCCAACCTCTATTTGAACTTCGGCAAGATTGTGGAAGGGACCCGGATCATCGATGTTTCCCACGAAATCCGACAGATCCGAGCGGTCAAGTCGGCGTATGAGATCTCCCGAATCCGAGCGTCGGCTCGGCTGTCAGACCGTCTTTGTGAGGCGACGGCCGGGCTGATTCGGGAAGGCGCAACCGAGCTGGAGTTGGCCGGGCAGGTGGAGGCCGAAGCCAGGAAGATGGGCCATCAGGGGGTGGTCCGCATGCGGTTGTGGGGCAGCGAGATGTTCTACGGCCACCTCATGGCCGGCCCCCGGGCCGCCATGCCCAGTTTCCTCGCCTCCCCCACGGGCGGCGCGGGCGCCGGCCCGGCCGTTGCCCAGGGCCCCAGCTTTGAGCCTATCCGGGCCGGGGAGCCGATTCTGGTTGACTACACTTTCTGCTTAGACGGCTATATCTCGGACCACACGCGGATTTTTGCCATCGGCGGGCTGCCCGACCGATTGGGAAAGGCCTACATGGCGATGCTCGATGTGGAGGGAACCGTCAAACGGATGGCCGGAGCGGGCGTTCGCGCCGGCGACATCTACGAGGCGGCCGTGGAAAGGGCCGGCGAACTGGGGTACGGCGATCATTTCATGGGCGTCGGAGAAGAGCGGATCCGGTTTGTCGGCCACGGGGTGGGGCTGGAGCTGGATGAATACCCCTTTCTGGCCAGGGGACAAGAGATGACGCTTGAAAGCGGCATGACCATCGCTGTGGAACCCAAGCTGATTCTGCCCGGCGAAGGGGTGGTGGGGATCGAAAACACCCATCTGGTCGGAGACGACGGGCTGGAGCCCCTGACCCGGTCTTCGGACAAAATCATGGTCGTCTAAGGGAATTCCAAACAATAGATCCGATTTGTTGCGGGAGAGACCCGATTTGATGTGCGGGCGTAGGGGCGAAAAAGTTTCGCCCCTACAAACGTGCAGGAACGGCTTATCGCTTGGAAAACTGAAACCGCGCCCGGGCGCCGCGCTGACCGTATTTTTTCCGTTCTTTGGAACGGGGGTCCCGCTTGACGAAACCCGCTTTTTTCAAAGGGATTCGAAGGTCGGGATCGACTTCCAGAAGTGCCCGGGTGATGCCATGGCGCACGGCGCCCACCTGGCCGTTAATGCCGCCGCCCTTGACGGTCACCTTGACGTCGAAGCTGTCCCGGTTGTTGGTCAGGGTCAGGGGCTGGGTCAGGACGATTTTGGCCGACTCCAGGGGGAAGTAATCATCCAGCGACCGATTGTTGATGGTGATGCTGCCCGTGCCGGGCGTGAGCCAGGTTTTGGCCACCGCAGTTTTGCGTCTTCCTGTGGCGTAATAGACGTTTTGTTTATCCATGAGATCGATACCCCGGTATATGGTTACAGTGTAATCGCTTCGGGCTGCTGGGCCTCATGAGGATGATGCTCCCCTTTGTAGACCTTCAGCTTCTTAAATATTTTGCGGCCCAGCGGGTTTTTCGGGAGCATCCCCTTGACGGCGAACCGCACGATGTCTTCGGGTTTTTTCTCCATAAGATTTTTGGCGTTGATGGTCTTGAGCCCCCCGATGTAGCCGCTGTGGCGGTAGTAGTTTTTTTGCTCCATCTTCCGGCCCGTCAGGACAATCTTTTCGGCGTTGATCACGATGACGTGATCGCCCATGTCCACATGGGGGGTGAAGAGGGGGTTGTGCTTGCCCCGCAGCCGGGATGCCGCCACACTGGCCAGTCGCCCGAGCACCGCGCCGCTGGCGTCGATGACGCACCATTTGTCCTGATTGTCTGAATTTTTTGCGCTGTATGTATACTTCTTCACGATATCCACTCCTCTGGTCAAAATAATCCAAAATATCTAAAAAAAGAACGGGGCGGTGTCAAGAGAAAAATGTCCCCTCCGGGTTATTGACACCCTAAACTTCTCCTTATATAATTTTTTTTTTGTCATGACAACCCCATTTTTAAAGAAAGCGATAGAAATATGGAACCGGTCGAAATCGAAGTGAAATACCATGTTTTGGATGCGGCGTCCCTCCGCCGGGCCATCGAGTCTTTAGGCGCAGTGGACCGAGGGGAAGTCTTCGAATCCAATATCCGATATGAGGATGCGGACAACCGCCTGCTCCGGAACCGGGTTCTGCTGCGTCTCCGCCAGGACGAGAAAGCGACTTTAACCTATAAATCGGATGCGTCGGACCAGGACCCTGAATACAAGGTCCGCCGGGAACTGGAAGTGACGGTGAGCGATTTCGGAACCATGCACCGCATCCTGATCGCGTTGGGGTTTCACAGAGAACAGGTCTATGAAAAACGGCGCCGGACCTATCGGCTGGGTGATGCAACCCTGTGCCTCGACGCCATGCCCTTTGGCGATTTTTTGGAGATTGAGGGAGAGAAACCGGACATCCGGCGCATCGTCGATCGATTGAACCTGGACTGGGACCAGCGAATCCTGACCAATTACCTGAAGATTTTCGACATCATCCGGAAGGATCTGGACCTTGGGTTTACCAACGTCACCTTCGATAATTTTAGATCCGTCGGCCCCATCGATATGCGCTTTTATCTTGAAAAACTGACGGCCGGCTAACGGTGGTCCGGGGTCTCACCGACGGCGCGGCGCTGCAATACGCCCAAGGTTTGGGTCATGGCCAGTCGTTTGAACAAACCCCCTTCGACCGCCATCTTGTAGATTTGATGCGGCGCCTGGCCGCCTGCCGCCGGATCCATGAAGATGTCGTGTATGGCGAGGCAGCCCCCCGGCATGATGTGACCGGCCCATGAATTATAATCGGTGAACGCCGAAGCGTAGGAGTGACCGCCATCGATGAAGATCAGACTCAGGGGCGTAGCCCATGAACGGGCAGCGGCTGCCGAGGTTGCGACGATGGGCACGACGGTGTCCGTCAGGCCGTTCTTTTCAAGGGTCGTTATGAAAGTCGAGAAGGAGTTGACCCGCCCCAGGCGGGGATCGTAGAGCGCCGGATCGAAGTATTCCTCACCGGGCTGGTGTTCTTCCGACCCCCGGTGATGGTCGATGGAAAACAAGGTCGCTCCGGTCTCCCGGCAAGCCCCGCCCAGGTAAAGGGCCGACTTGCCGCAAAATCCGCCGATCTCCAGGCAAGGACCCCGCCTGCTGGCCTCCAGCGCCAGGTCGTAGAGCCGTTCTCCTTCTTCAGGAGCCAGGAACCCCTTCACCGTTGCCAGCAGTCGCGCGTCGGGTTTCACAATACCTCTTCATATCCGCGGACCAGCACCTCCCGGGGGCGGACTCCGTCCGAAGGCCCCACGATTCCTTCTTTTTCCATCATTTCGATCATTCGGGCGGCCCGGTTGTAACCGACCCGCAGGTGGCGCTGAACCATGGAGATGGATGCCTGGCGGGTTTCCGTGACCAGCGCCACGGCATCGTCGTACCGATCGTCGTAGTCTTCCTTGTCCGGGGCATCCGCCCCCTTGGCAGGCGTTTCCACGACCGACGGGTCGTAGTCCGGTCGCTGCTGTTCGCGCAAGAACCGGGTGATCCGGGTCACTTCTTCATCGGAGATGTAGGGGCCGTGGATCCGCTGAAGTTTGGCCGTTCCCGGGGGAAGGAACAGTAAATCGCCGTTGCCCAGGAGGCTCTCGGCCCCATTGGCGTCGATAATGGTTCGGGAGTCGGTCCGGGAAGAAACCTGGAAGGTGAGCCGGGTGGGGAAATTCGCTTTGATGATGCCGGTGAGTACGTCCACCGAGGGGCGCTGGGTGGCCAGGATCAGATGGATGCCTGCAGCGCGCGCCATCTGGGCGAGACGGGTCAGGGCCAGCTCCACGTCCCGGGAGGCCACCATCATGAGGTCGGCCAGTTCGTCGATGATGACCACGATGTAGGGGAGGCGCTCGGGGGGTTCCTCGCCTTCGCCGGGGATCTCCTTTGCGATTTTGCGGTTGTACTGAGCGATATTCCGGACCTGTTTTTCCGCCAGCCGTTCGTAGCGCCGCTCCATCTCCTTGACCGCCCAGAAAAGGGCGTTGGTGGCCTTTTTGGGGTCGGTGACCACCGGGGTGATGAGGTGGGGGATGCCGTCGTAAACCGACAACTCGATCCGTTTGGGATCGACCATGATCAGTTTCACCTCCTCGGGGTTGGCCTTGTAGAGAAACGAACAGATCATGGCGTTGAGCCCCACGCTTTTGCCCGTGCCGGTGGCGCCGGCGATAAGCAGGTGGGGCATTTTGTCCAGATCCGCCACCACGGGATTGCCGACGATGTCCTTGCCCAGGCAAAGCGTCAGCGGAGACTGGGATTTGTCGAAGACCTCGGAGCAGATGATGTCCTTGAGACGGACGATCTCCCGGATGGCGTTGGGGATCTCAATGCCGATAGCCGCTTTTCCGGGAATGGGCGCCACAATCCGGATGGACAGGGCCCGCAGGGCCAGGGCGAGGTCGTCGGTGAGGTTGACGATTTTGTTGATTTTGACCCCCGGCGCCGGGACGTATTCGAAGGTGGTGATGACCGGCCCGGGGGTGGCCGCCGTCACCTTGCCGTGGACCCCGAAGTCCTCCAGCTTCTGTTCAAGGAGCCGGGACTGGGCCTGAAGATGGGCCTCGTCCACCCCTTCGGGCCGGGCCAGAGGATCGTCCAGAAAGTCGGAAGCGGGAAGCGCTTCGGGCTGCCGGGCCGGGATGTATTCGATTTCCTTGGGTTTGGGGGTCAGGATTCGGCCCGGCAGCTCCGGGGCCTTGATGGTGAACCGGCGTGGTTTTGTCTCTTCCGGAGGAGGCGTGGCGGCCCTGGGTCCGGCTGTTTGGAACTGTTCCAGCGATTTCCCGGACCTTTGCCGTCGTTCCTGCCAAAAGCTCTGGCCTTTCCGGGCGCTCTTGGCGGCGTTTTTCAGGGCTGTTCCGCCGGTTTGGCAGATCTGTGCAAGGGAATAGCCCGTGGCCAGCATGAGACCCGCAATCCACAGCAGGATCAGAATGATGGTGGACCCCACCGGGTTGACGGCGCCGATCAGCGCCGATTTGAAGGAGATTCCGATGATGCCCCCGGCGGTGATCCGTCCGTTGAAAAAGGGCAGCTGGTCCCGCCAGAAGGCCGCCAGGGTTCCGGTGGCCAGGATCAGCAGAAGACCGCCGCCGATGAGGGCCGGGAGTCCGCTTTTCAGGGGCCGGCCCATCAGATGGAGGCCCAGCAGGAGAATCAGGGGCGGGATCCAGAAGGCGCCGGCCCCGAAAAGTCCGATGAGCAGGCTCGACAGATAGGCCCCTGCCAGGCCGAAGAGGTTCTGGACCTTCTCCGGGGCGGCGGCGTTGTGGACCGACGGGTCGCCGGGGTTGTGGGAAAGCAGGCTGACGAGGGTGAAAAGGATGACGAAAACGAGCAACAGCCCGATGAGGTCTTTTCGCAGGGATCGCTGCATGGTCGCTTCTACACCTCCAGGATGAAGGGCAGAATCACGGGGCGGCGTTTGATGGTGAAGGTGAAATAGCGCCGCAGGTCCGCCTGAACGCGGTTGCGGATCCGCTCGATCCGATTGCGGGTTTCGGGCGGCACGTCCTCCACTGCTTCCAGCACCACGCAGACCGCGTCGTCCAGCAGATGGCCGGTCTCGGTCTCGAAGACGAACCCCCGGGAGACGATTTCTGGCCCATAGACGATGATTCCCGTCTCCTCGTCAAAGGCCAGGGTGACGGCGACGAACCCGTCCTCGGAAAGGGCCCGCCGTTCTTTGAGGATGGAACGCCCCACATCTCCGATCCCTTTGCCGTCCACCAGGGTGCGTCCGGTGGCGATCCGCTCCCCTATCCGGCCGCCCGCGTCGTCGAAGAGGACTTCCTGCCCGTTTTCGACCATGAGCACATTGGCGGAAGGGATTCCCATGCGCTGGGCCAACCGGGCGTGGAGGACCAGATGACGGTACTCCCCGTGAATGGGGATGAAATACCGGGGACGGGCCAGGTGGATCATCAGCTTCAGCTCTTCCTGAAAGGCGTGGCCGGAGACGTGAATTTCCGAAATTTTTTCATATATCACGTCGGCCCCCCGGCGGTAGAGGTTGTTGATGATTTTGGCAATCGCCTTTTCGTTGCCGGGAATGAACTTGGATGAAAGGATCACCATGTCCCCTTCCCGGATCTTGATCTGCTTGTGGATGCCCGAGGCCATCCGGGCAAGGGCCGACATGGGCTCTCCCTGACTGCCGGTGGTGATGATCGCCACTTCGTTTTCAGGGTAGTCGTTGACCTCGTCGATGTCGATCTCCAGGGCGGGGTCGAACCGGAGGTGGCCCAACTCCCGGGCGATGGAGACCGTGATGTCGAGGCTCCGGCCGTTGACGACGATCTTCCGACCCGTTTCCCGTGCGATATCGACAATCTGCTGGATACGGGCGATGCTCGAGGCGAAAAGGGCTACGAGGACCCGGCCGCTGCTCCGGCTGACGATCCCCCTGAGGGTTTCTCCGATATCCCGGTCCGAGGCGGTGTAACCGGGCTTTTCCACGTTGGTGGAATCCGACAGAAGGACCAGCACCCCCTCCTGCCCCAGGCGGGCGAACCGGTTGACGTCGGTGGTCATGCCGCACATGTGCGTATGGGAGATCTTGAAATCCCCGGTGTGGATGATGCGGCCCAGAGGCGTTTCGATGCACAGCGCCACGCCGTCCACCACGCTGTGATTGACCCGGATAAATTCGATCCGGAAAGGAGCCACGGAAAGGACGTCGCCGGGAGCGACCGTGTTGAGGACGGCGGAGCACAGCAGCCCATGTTCTTCCAGCTTGTGGCGGACGATTCCCAGGGTGAACCGTGTGCCGTAAACCGGCGCATTGACTTCCCGGAGGAAATAGGGGAGAGCCCCGATGTGGTCCTCGTGGGCGTGGGTCAGCAGAACGGCCGCGACCTGCTGGCGATGCTCCCGGATATAATCCATGGCGGGGATCACGTAATCGACCCCGAGCATATGATCTTCCGGGAACATCAGCCCGGCGTCGATCACGATGATCGTCCCGCCGTACTCGACCGCCATCATGTTGAGGCCGATTTCGCCCAGACCCCCCAAGGCAACGAGTTTCAGCATCGCCTTATCCTTCCAGACGTCCATCGGATGCGGCGATGATTTCGCGTCGGACCCGCTCCAGCAGCCGGTCCTTGGTCTTGCGACTGTACTGTCCGGCATCGATGGGCGGCCGGATCTCCACGGTCACGTCTTTTGGGGTGATGATCAGCTGCCCCTTGGGCATGATCTCATGGGGCCCCAGGGTGATCACCGGCGCCACGGGCACCCCTGAATCCACCGCCAGGACGAAGCCCCCTTTTTTGAACGGGCGGACGGTATTGCTGCGGCTTCGGGTTCCTTCGGGAAAGATCAGCACCGATACGCCGTCCCGAATCATCCCCGCAGCCCGGGCCAGGCTTTCGAAGGCCGATTTTCGGTCGGTGCGGTCGATGCTGATATAGCCGGCCCGGCGCATGGCGTGACCGAAGATGGGAATTCGGAACAGCTCGGCCTTTGCCAGCCACCGGAACTGAACGGGCAGGTGGCCCAGCAACACCGGGATGTCGAACAGGCTCTGGTGATTGGACATGTAAATCATAGGACGTTCCGGATCGATATGGCGGCGCCCCCGAACCGAGACCCCGACCCCGGAGACCCGAAGAATCGACCGCGCCCAGATCTGTGCGACCTTATGGCTGCTGTTGCCGGTTTTGTCCGTCAAAGAGACCGCCAGCGCGATGATTCCCAGAAAGAAGGAACTCAAGACGGTCCATCCGATGACCAGGAAGCTTCGGGCCATCAGACCTGGATTCCCAGCTTTTCGAGCATGGCGTCCGCAACCGCGATGAGCCAGTTCCGCTGCTCCTCGGCGGCGTAGGCCATGCAGGGGCAGTGGAGACGTTCACTGGTGCGCACCAGCAGCTCGCAGCTCAACCGATCCGGCGTCAGTTCAATGGCGAAATAATAGGGTTTGCAGGTCTCATGGGCGCTCTGGAGACCGTCGAGCATCTCTTCGGCCAGGGGGAGCCAGTAAATGCCGCCCACGCCGGAATCGCCGTAGGTTTCGTCCAGGTAAGCCCGGAGCTTTTCATAATCGTCGCGCGTCAGTTCATCTATGACATATTGTTTCATAATTGCAAAAATTACCACAGATCGCCGCGGGGCGCAACTGGTTATCTTCCGGTAGGAAATTACCGAAATTCTCCGCATCGGCCAACCTTACATTGACTTTCGGAAGGCCGATTGGTATGAGAGGTTCCCATGGAACCCGGAATGATTGTGGAATATATCGACCGCCAGCGGATCATGTGCGCCATGGTCCTGGAGGTGAAAAACCAGCGCCTTCGGCTGCTCACTGAAAATAATCGAGAGGTGAAACTGGGCGCGAACCGGCTTCTATATCTGCCGGAGGCGTCTCTGGATCTCGCTGCCGGCCGCATCGCGCAGACCAACGTCCTCAAGGAGTCGGCTGAAAGGCGGCGGCAATTGGCCGGGGTGGTGGACATCGAGGAGTTGTGGGAGGTCCTCCATGAGGAACAGGAGTGGATCGATCTGGACACAATGACTGAATTCTGCTTTCCGGAGAAGATCGACGACGACCACCGTTCCGCCGTCGTCCGCGCATTCTTCGAAAACCGGGTTTATTTCAAGTTCAACAGCGACCGATATTTTCCCCACACGCCGGAACAGGTGGCGCAGATTCTGGCCCAGGAGCGGGAAGCCGCCCGCAGACAGCGGACCATCGAAGCCGGCGGCGACTGGCTTCAAAGCGTTCTGAAGGGAGAGACCGCCCCGCCCGATGCGCTGTCGCTTGAGCAGGCCCAATGGGCGGAGATCCTCCGTTCCATCTACCTTTTGGAAAAAGAAAGCCCCCACTGGGACCTGGGAAAGGCCTTGCTGGCCCGGGCCGGCGTGGAGGTCGGCCATCCCCTGTTCCAGTTGCTGGTCCGGTTGGGGGTATGGCGACCGGATGAGAATATCGAATTGTATCGGTTCGACGTCCAGGTCGATTTTTCAGACGTCGTCATGGACAGGACCGCCGATCTGATCCGGTCCCTTTCGAAGGCCTCCCTGGACGGGGGGCGCCGGGATCTGACCGGTCTGGAGCTGATGACCATCGACGGTCAGTACACCCTCGATTACGACGACGCTCTCAGCATCCGGAACATGGGGGATTATTGCGAACTGGGGGTTCACATTGCCGATGTGAGTTCTTTCATCAAGCACAACGATCCCATCGACCGGGAAGCCATCGCAAGAGCCAGCTCCATATATATGCCCGACCAGAAGATCCCCATGCTGCCCCAGACCCTGGCCGAGGATATGTGCAGCCTCAAGGCGGGAGAGTTGCGGCCGGCCATCAGCATCCTGATCCGCCTCAACCGGGAGGCGGCCGTCCTCGATTACGAGATTGCCCCCAGCATCGTCCGCGTCGCCCATCAACTCTCCTATTTCGATGTCAATATGATGGCCGACGGCAATCCGGACATCATCCTCCTCCACGACATCGCCCGGAAATATCGCCAGCAGCGACTGGTGGAAGGCGCCGTTCAGATTTCCCTGCCGGAACTCAATATCTGGCTGGGGGAGGATGGAACCCCTGAAGTCAGCCGCACTAACCGGGAGAGTCCCGGCCGGCTGCTGGTGTCAGAGATCATGATTATGGCCAACGCCCTTATGGCGCGGTTCCTGACCGAAAAGGAGATCCCCGCCGTCTTCCGGTCCCAGCCGCCCCCTCGGGAACGCCTGTACAAGGACACTGAAGGAACGCTGTTCCAGAATTGGATGCAGCGAAAGCATCTCAGTCGCTTTGTGCTCAGCCCCCATCCCGAGCGCCATTCAGGGCTGGGCGTTGATGCTTATGTGACGGCCACCTCGCCCATTCGGAAATATTTCGACCTCATCACTCAACGTCAGATCCGCTCGGCCTTCGGGCTGGAAACGCCTCACACCCAGGAGGAAGTGGCCCTGGCCATCGCCGCCCTGGAACAGCCAATGACCGCGGTTTCCCGGCTCCAGTTCCGACGGAAGCGGTACTGGCTTCTCAAATATCTGGAGGGGAAGGTGGGGAGCAAGGAAGAGGCCCTGGTCCTGGCCCGCCGGAAAAACGACTATCTGGCCCTGTTGCCCGAATACATGATCGAATGCACCATCCCCTTCTCCTCCGGCCTCGCCCTGAAACCGGAGGATGTGACCCAGGTGACGCTGCAGCATGTGGATGCGAGGAGGGATGTGTTGTCGGTGTTTGCGGCTTAGGAGCGGAAAGTTTTTCGCACCTAGGATTTATTTTTCAGATACCGATAGACTTCCAGGGTCCGCTTCCGGGTTCTTTCCAGATCGTAGCTGTTGTCGATAACGACCGTGGCGCGGTCTCTTTTTTCCTCGATGTTCATCTGAGATCGGACTCGGGCCAGGGCGTTTTCTTGGGCCAGGGCGTTTCTGGCCATGAGACGCTCAATCTGGCGTCGTTCCGGCGCGTACACCAGGATGACTTCCGCCAGCCTTGCGTCCATGCCCACTTCAAAGAGCAGGGGGACGTCGAGGATGATCACGGCATCGGGACGTTTTTTTCTGATGGCCGATTCAGCCGCCGTCATCTCCTGGAATACATAGGGGTGGATGATCCGGTTGAGGGTTTCTTTTTCCTCGGGAGATCGAAAGATGATATCGCCCAACCGCTGCCGGTCGATCTCGCCGTCGGGCGCCAGGATCTCCTCTCCGAAGTGATCCACCACCGCTCGCCAGGCGGGTTTTTGCTGCTTGACGACTTCCCGGGCGATCTTGTCGGCGTCCACAACGGCCGCCCCGGCCTCGGCCAGAAATCCGGAGACGGTCGATTTCCCTGTGGCGATCCCCCCCGTCAGCCCGGCTGTAATCATGGGGCCTCCTTTCCGGCCCCTCTGCGCAGTTGTCCCTTTGCGCCTTTGCGCCACTGTCCATTTCCGTTTGCGGCCATTTGCGGCGGCTTGCTCTCGATCTCCACGGCATCGTAGCCCACCAGGCCCCGCACCGCTTCGCGGAGAGGCGGGCCTGCGGCGAGTCGAATATCCTCAGCTACGGCGATGCGGGTCTTGCTCACGCCGGGGTTGAAGAGGCCGATGACGGCGGGGCTGGAACCGGGGTGACGTTTAAGGATCTCCAGCAGCTTTTCCAGTTTGTCCCGGTCGGTCCGAGTCATGTCCAGCTGGATGGTCACCTGCTGGGTCCAGGTCTCTTCGGCTTTTTCGATGGGGATGATTTTATCCGCCAGAAGTTTGACCGAACTCTCATCCCGCTGGAGCTGACCTTCCACCATCACGGGCTGTTCCTCCCCCAGAAGGTCGGCAACGGCTTCGTAAAGTTCAGAAAATACAGTTATTTCAATCGTACCCCGCATATCTTCCAGGGTGACGAAGGCCATGGGGTCGCCCCGCTTGGTCCGGATGGTTTTGACGGCGGTGATAACGGCCCCGATGCGGACCGCCGACCCGTCGGTCTTTTCCTTTAGAGAGAGGGTGTCGGCGTCGCAGAACCGATTGAGGATCGTTTCGTATTTTTTCAGGGGGTGCCCGGTGATGTAGAAACCAAGGGATTCCTTCTCCATGGCCAGAAGCTCATGATCCTCGTATTCTTCCAGTCGAGGAAGCGTAGGGGGGTTGAGGGGCTGGGCCGTCTCGGTCATGTCGAACAGTCCCATCTGGGGATCGGAACGCTCCTTCTGAGCCCGCTGCCCGTAATCGAGGGCCTCTTCCATGACGGCGATCATCTGGGCCCGGCGGGCCTGGGTGGCGTCGAAGGCTCCGCATCGGATCAAACTCTCCAGCACCCGTTTGTTGACCTTTCGGAGGTCCACCCGTTCGCAAAAGTCGAAGATGGAGGTGAAGGGCTGATCTCCCCTGGCCGCGATGATGGCCTCGATGGCGCCTTCGCCCACGTTTTTGACCGCCGCCAGGCCGAAGCGGATCTGGTCCTCCGCCACAGTGAAGGCGGTGACGCTTTCGTTGACGTCCGGCGGCAGCACCGAAATGTTGTGGCTCCGGCATTCGGCGATGAACTTGACCACGCCGTCGATGGCGTGCATTTCGCTGGTGAGCAGCGAGGCCATGAACGCCACCGGGAAATGGGCCTTGAGATAGGCGGTCTGGTAGGCGATGAGAGCGTAAGCTGCGCTGTGGGACTTGTTGAAACCGTAGCCGCCGAATTTTTCCATGAGATCGAAGATCTGGACGGCTGTTTTTTCGGGGATGCTGTTTTCAACGGCTCCTTTGACGAAGCGCTCCCGGTGTTCGGCCATGATGGCGACGATTTTTTTGCCCATGGCCTTGCGCAATCCGTCGGCTTCGGCCATGGAGTAGCTGGCCAGCTCGCCGGCGATCTTCATGACCTGTTCCTGGTAAACGATGACGCCATAGGTCTCTTTAAGAATCGGTTCCAGCTCGGGCGTCAGGTACGCCACCTTTTTCCGGCCGTGCTTCCGCTCCACGAAGTCCTCCACCATGCCGCTGTCCAGGGGGCCGGGGCGATAGAGGGCCACCAGGGCGATGACGTCGTCGAAGCAGGCCGGCTTCAGCCGGGTCAGGAGGTCCTTCATGCCGGAGCTTTCCAGCTGGAAGACGCCCGTGGTGTCGCCGGCGCAGAGCAGCCGGTAGGTGTCCGCATCATCCATATTCAGGTCCGACAGGTCAGGCGGGGTCTTGCCGCCTTCTTCGATCAACCGAAGGGTATTCTGGATCACCGTCAAGTTCCGCAGTCCCAGAAAGTCGAACTTGACCAGGCCGATCTGCTCCACCCGCTTCATGTCGAGCTGGGTGACGACTTCGTCTTTTTTCCCCCGGTATAACGGCAGATACTCCACCAGAGGCCGGTCCCCGATAACCACCCCGGCGGCGTGAGTGGAGGCATGGCGGGGCAGTCCCTCCAGGGTCCGGGCGATGCGGATCAACTCGGCCACGTCCTCCCGGCTTTCCGCCATCTCCCGCAGCTTGGGCTCCTGTTTCAGGGCGTCGTCCAACTTGATGTTGATGACGTCCGGCACCATCTTGGCGATGATGTCCACCTCTTTGAGGGGGATGTCCAAAGCCCGGCCCACGTCCCGGATCACCGCCCGGCTCTTGAGTTTTCCGAAGGTGATAATCTGGGCTACATAATCACCCCCGCCGTATCGTTCTACGACGTATTTGAAGACCTGCTCCCGGCCGTTGATGCAGAAATCCACGTCGATATCCGGCATGGAGATTCGGGCCGGATTCAGAAATCTTTCGAAGATCAGACCGTGTTCGATGGGATCCAAATCGGTGATCCCCAGGGAATAGGCCACCAGGCTGCCGGCAGCCGATCCCCGTCCGGGGCCCACGGGGATGTCGTTTTCCTTGGCGTAGGCGATGAAATCCGCCACGATGAGAAAGTATCCCGGAAACCCCATATCCTTGATGACGGACATCTCGTAGTCCAGCCGCTTGTCATAGACCGTTTCATCCAGCCCCGGATGGCGGGACCGGACTTTCTCCATGACCCGTCCGTATCCTTCCCGGACCTTCTCGTCGAAAAGGATGTCTGCGCTCTGCTCGGCGTCGAACTGAGGAAAATGGTAGGTGTTGAAGTCGAATTCGATGTGGCAGCGCTCAGCAACCTTTCCGGTATTTTCCAGGGCGCCGGGAAAGTCGGTGAAATCCGTTTCCATCACCTGGGGCGGCTTGAAGTAGAGCTGGTCGGTGTTGAACTGGAACCGGTCGGCGTCCTTGACCGTCTTGCCGGTCTGGATGCACAGCAGCACCTCGTGAGCCCGAACGTCTTCTTTGTCAAGGTAGTGGCAGTCGTTGGTGGCGACCAGGGGGATGGACAGGCGCCGGCTCATCTCCAGCAACTGAGCGTTGACGATTTCCTGTTCTTCCAAGCCGTTGTTCTGGACCTCCAGGAAAAAATTGTTTTCACCGAAGGTCTCCAGATAGAAGCGGGCCGCATCATCGGCCTCGTGGGTCCTGCCGTGCTTGAGCAGCTTGGGGATTTCGCCCTGAAGGCAGGCGGAAAGCCCGATGAGACCCTTGCTGTGGGCCTTGAGAACCTCTTTGTCGATCCGGGGTTTGTAATAGAACCCCTTGAGCTGGGCCAGAGACGCCAAGGCGCAGAGGTTCCGGTAGCCCTCCTGATTTTCCGCCAGCAGCACCAGGTGGGAAAGGCCTTTGGCGTCGGCCGAGGTTTTGTCCGTGAGTTTTCTGGGGGCAAGATAGCACTCGCATCCGATAATGGGTTTAAGCCCGGCCTTGGTGGCCTTTTCGTAGAACTCCACGGCGCCGAACATGGTGCCGTGGTCGGTCATGGCGACGGCCGTCATGCCGAACTCCTGGGCCCGTTGGATCAGGGGATCGAGGCGGATGGCCCCGTCCAGAAGGCTGTACTGGGTATGGACGTGGAGGTGGACAAAATCGGTGCGGGGTTGGGACATGGGGCCTCCCTTGCGCTGAAAATCAATCCAGCCGGTAGTTGGGCGCTTCTTTGGTGATAATCACATCATGCACATGACTTTCCCGCATGCCGGCGGCGCTGATTTTGATGAATCGGGCTTTTTCGCGCAATTCCTCGATGGTGCGACAACCCACATAGCCCATGCCGGCTTTGAGGCCGCCCACGAGCTGGTGGACGCTGTCCAGAAGCGGGCCGCGATAGGGGACCCGGCCCACGATGCCCTCGGGAACCAGTTTGTCGGCCTCGGACTCGTCACCCTGGTAGTACCGATCCTTGCTCCCCTTCTGCATGGCCTCCAGGGAGCCCATGCCGCGGTACACTTTATAACTGCGGCCCTGGAAGAAGATGGTCTCACCCGGACTTTCCTCGGTGCCGGCGAAAAGTCCGCCGATCATCACCGTGTGCGCCCCGGCGGCGATGGCTTTGGTGATGTCGCCGGAGAACTTGATGCCGCCGTCGGCGATGAGCGGCACACCGGTCTCATCGGACACCTTCCGGCAATTGGCGATGGCGGTGACTTGCGGGATGCCGATGCCGGCCACGATTCGGGTGGTGCAAATGGAACCGGGCCCGATGCCGATTTTAACCCCGTCGGCCCCGGCTTCGATGAGATCTCTAGCGCCTTCGGCGGTGCCCACATTGCCGGCGATCAGTTCGATGTCCTTGAAATTCGCCTTGAGCCGTTTGACCGCATCGATGACGTTTCGGGAATGGCCATGGGACGTGTCGATGAGAATGACGTCGGCCTCGGCATTCAAGAGGGCGTCGGCCCGCTCCATCATATCCTCTCCCACCCCAACGGCGGCCCCGGTCCGGAGTCGGCCCCGGCTGTCCTTGCAGGCATTGGGATATTTTTTGATCTTTTCAATATCCTTAATGGTGATCATTCCCGCCAGCCGGCCATTTTGGTCCACCACCAGAAGCTTTTCGATGCGGTGTTCATGGAGTTTTTTCTTCGATTCTTCCAAGGTGATGCCCTCGGGGACGGTGATAAGACGTTTGTGGGTCATCACTTCGGAAACTTTTTTTTCCAGGTCGGTTTCAAAGCGGAGGTCCCGGTTGGTGACAATGCCCACCAGGCCGCCTTCCTCCACGACGGGAAGACCGGAGATCCGGTATTTTTCCATCAGTTTCTGGACCTCGCCGATGGTGTGATCCGGACGGATGGTCACCGGGTCGATGATCATGCCGCTTTCCGACTTCTTGACCTGATCGACTTCCATGGCCTGTTGCTCGATGCTCAGATTCCGGTGGATAAAGCCGATGCCGCCGGCCCGGGCCATGCTGATGGCCGCCAGCGCTTCGGTGACGGTATCCATGGCGGCGCTGACGATGGGGATGTTCAGAGCGAGATTCCGGGTCAACCGGGTGGTGGTCGCCACATCCTTGGGCAGGACGTCGGAATAGTTCGGCATCAGGAGAACGTCGTCGAATGAATACGCTTCCTCGGGCATGGATGGGTTCATAAGATTGCCTCCATTTGGGTATGGTTGGGTATGGATCGGTTTTTCGAAACGTCTGATTCTAAGGGGCCGGGGCCAACAGGCTTGATGGCGCGACTTGACAGGGGCATGGATTCAGCGATAAAAGGCATAGCAAAGCGCGGAACCCTGCGTACATCTGCCATCGGAAAGCGACGGAGAACATGCTCATCCACATCAATCCGGAAAATCCCCAGCAACGACTCATCGACCAGGTGGTGGACATCCTCCGGGATGGCGGCGTCATCGCCTACCCCACCGATACCCATTACGGCATCGGATGCGATATCATGAACAAAAAGGCGATTCAGCGGGTCTATCAGCTCAAGAACCGGGACAAGAAAAAGCCCTTCAGCTTTATCTGTTCGGACCTGAAAAACATCGCCGATTACGCCAAGGTTTCCAATTACGCCTACAAGACCATGAAACGGCTTTTGCCGGGGCCCTACACCTTTGTCCTTAACGGGTCCAAGCAGGTGCCCAAAATGATGCTGACCAACCGGAAGACCGCCGGCATCCGGGTGCCGGATCACGCCATTTGCCAGGCGATGGTCAAGACCCTGGGCAACCCCATCCTCTCCACCAGCGCCACGGCCCCGGATGGCGCGGTTTTCGAGGACCCCTCGTTTATCCAGGACCATTTCGGCAACCGGATCGACATTGTCATCGACGGCGGCCCCGTGCCCGGGGATCCCTCCAGCGTCATCGATCTGACCGACGACGTTCCAGAGGTGATCCGGGAAGGTCGCGGCGATGTGGACATTTTCGAATAAACAAAAAGGGCGGCCCGATCGGCCGCCCTCTGACTGTCAGGCTCGGATTATTTTTCCTCTTCGCCGAGCTTTTCCTGAAGGTTTTCCCTCAGAATCTCGCCGAAGGTGGACGTGGCCGGCCCCATCTTGTTTACGTATTCGCTGAGCAGTGCCTGATCGTCGTCATCTTCAAGCCGTTTGATGGACAGGCCGATCCGCCGTTCATCGCTGTTGATGTTCATCACTTTGGCGGTGAGCACATCTCCGACATTGAATTTGCCGATGGGCGTCTTGATCTTCTCCTTGCTGATCTCGGAGACGTGAACCAATCCTTCGATCCCCTCCTCCAGCTCCACGAAGACGCCGAAGTCGGTGACGTTGGTCACGGTGCCGGTGATCTCGGAACCCACGTCATAGCGTTCTTCCACCGTTTCCCAGGGATCGGGTTGGAGCTGTTTGATGCCCAGAGAGAACCGCTCGTTGTCTTTTTCGATATCGAGAACGATGGCCTGGACCACGTCGCCCTTCTTGAAAAGTTCCGACGGGTGCTTGATCCGCTTGGTCCAGGAGATGTCGGAGATGTGGACCAGCCCGTCGATGCCTTCGTCGATGCCGATGAACAGACCGAAATCGGTGATATTCTTGATCTTTCCCTCGATGGTGGTGCCCACGGGGTATTTTTCGCTGATGACGTCCCACGGATTGGGGACCACCTGCTTCATGCCCAGGGAAATGCGCCGCTGATCGGGCTTGATGTCCAGGACCACCGCTTCCACCTGTTCGCCTGCCGAAACCATCTTGGAGGGATGGCGGACTTTTCGGGTCCAGGACATCTCGGAAACGTGGATGAGGCCTTCGATCCCCTCTTCCAGTTCCACAAAGGCGCCGTAATCGGTGAGACTGACCACCCGACCGTGGATATGGGATTTCACCGGGTATTTTTCCGCCGCCGTAGTCCAGGGATCCTGGGTGAGCTGCTTCATGCCCAGGGAGACGCGTTCCTTTTCGATGTCGAGGCTAAGGATTTTGACGGTGATTTTATCGCCGATGGCGAACAGCTCGGAGGGGTGCTTGACCCGACCCCAGGAGATGTCCGTGATATGGAGCAGACCATCCACGCCGCCCAAGTCCACGAACACGCCGTATTCGGTGATGTTCTTGACGATGCCTTCCACCACCTTGCCTTCTTCGATGGACGCCAGGGTAGCGGCCCGCATGGCTTCCCGCTCGGCTTCCAGGATCACGCGGCGGGACAGGACGATGTTGCTCCGTTTCCGGTTGAACTTCAGAATTTTGAACTCGAAGCTCTTGCCCACCATGTCGTCGAGGTTCCGGATGGGCCGCAGATCGGCCTGGGAGCCCGGCAGAAACGCCTGGACCCCGATGTCTACGGAGAAGCCGCCTTTGACCCGGTTCATGATGACGCCCTCGACGGCGCCGTCTTCGTCATAAGCGTTTTTGATGGCGTCCCATACCTTGATCTTTTCGGCTTTTTCCTTGGAGAGGAGAACGACCTCTTCTTCGTCGTCCCAGAACTCGACCATTACCTCGACGGCATCGCCTACCTCGGCCTGGACATTGCCCGACTCATCCAGAAATTCGTGGATGTCGATCTGTCCTTCCGATTTGTAGCCGATGTCCACCAGGACGTGATCCTTGTCCACGGAGATGATTTTCCCCATGGTCACCTCGCCTTCGCCAAAGCGTTTGAAGCTCTCCTCATACATGTCCATGAGGGCTTCCATGCTTTCTTCCTCGGGCGGGATGTCGTCATCGGGCTCGTCATCCGCCAGGGCCGCTTCCATGGCCTCTTCCGCAGTAGGCTCCCTTGCCTCGTCCGAAGGTTCTTCCGAAGCCTCTTCGCTCATGGAAACATCGGCGTCTGCTTCCGCCACCGCGAGGTCTGTTGCTTCTCTGTCTTCTGCATGTTCGGTTTCATCGGTTTTAATGGTGTCTTCCATAAATAAAAATATTTCCCCCTTAGCCTTTTTTTTTATGCGCTTACATTCGTAAGGCATGTATAAACCTTGTAAATATAACAGTCACTGAGAAAAGATCAATCTTTTTTTTGAGGTTTTTTGATGAGGGTAAGCAGAAGATGCATCAGTTTAGTGAAATTGAGGCGTTAGCAGTGTGCGAGGATGGCGGCGATCACCCCTTCAATGTCAAGGAAGGTGGTGTCGATGCGGATAGCGTCTTCAGCCGGTTTCAGAGGGGCCAGGGCCCGGGCGCTGTCGTTGTCGTCCCGCTGGCGGATGGCCTCCCGGACTGCCTCCAGGGTCTGATCAGAATCGGCGGCCAATTCGGAATGCCGCCTGCGCGCCCGAGCGTCGATGTCGGCTTCCAGAAAGAATTTCCGGTCGGCGTCGGGAAAAACCACCGTACCCATGTCCCGCCCTTCAAAGACAACGCGTTTTCCGCAGCCCAGGGTCCGCTGGACGGTCAGGAGAAAGTGCCTCACAGGCGGCCGGGCCGATACGGCCGAGGCCAGCCGGGTGATCTCCGGCGTCCGGAGTCGGTCGGTCACATCCTCGCCGTTGGCCAAAAGACGCATGCCGGTTTCGGTTCGAACCACGTCGAGGTGAAGCGCCTCGCACAGGCGCGTCAGGCCGGCGTCGTTTTCCGGCTCGATTCCGGCCGTCCGGGCGGCCAGGGCCACGGCCCGGTAGAGCGCCCCGGTGTCGATGTAGCGGCAGCCGAGCCGCTCCGCCACCTGTCGGCTTACGGTGGTTTTGCCAGCGCCTGCCGGTCCGTCAATGGTGATCAGCAGTCCCTTCATGATAGAATCTTTTTCAATGCATTGAGGAATTTTGCATTATCCGATGGCGTTCCCGCAGTGACGCGAATGTGGTCGGGATAGCCGTAGGAGGTCATGGACCGGACAACGACCCCCTCCCGGAGCAGGGCCTCGAATACAGCATCGGCGGCCATGGAAACCTTTATAAAAAGGAAGTTGGCCTGGCTGGGGAGGTGTTCGACGCCCATTTCGGCGAGAACGCCGGCGATATGATCGAGGCCGCTGTGGACTGTCCGGAGGGTCTTTTCCAGAAAGGCTGCATCGTCCAGGGCCGCTGCGGCGCCCAGCTGGGCCGGGATGCTGGTGTTAAAGGGCGGCCGGATCCGGTTGAGGAGCGCCGCCATGTCGGCCGGCATGACCCCGTATCCGATGCGGAGTCCGGCCAGTCCATAGGCTTTGGAAAAGGTTCTCAGCACGGCGACGGGCTTGCCCCGGTCGATGTAATCGAGGCCGTTGACCGCCGACGGGTCCCGCGCGAATTCGACATACGCTTCGTCCATCGCCACCACGACGTCTTCTGGAACCGCATCGAGGAAGGCTTCAAAGGATGATCGGGAAAGGGCCAGGCCCGTGGGGTTGTTGGGGCTGGTGAGAAAGATCATCCGGGTCCGGGGGGTGATCCGGTCCAGAATCGCCGCCAGATCGATAACGTAATCCGTCAGCGGAACCGGGACCGGCGTGGCCCCGTCGCAGTTGATCATGATGTCGTACATGAGAAAAGCCGGTTCCGGCAGAATCGCTTCATCGCCGGGGCCCAGGAAGACCCGGGTGAGCATGGAGATCAGCTCATCGGAGCCGTTTCCCAGAACGATGCCTTCCGCCGGTGCGTTGAGATGGGCCGACAGCTTTTCGACCAATAGCGGCGCTGCGCCTTCCGGGTAGCGGTGGAGCCGGGTCAGCCCTTCCCGTATGGCCGCCGCCGCTTTTGGGGAGGGCCCCAGGGGGTTTTCGTTGGAGGCCAGCTTGACGGCATCGGTGATGCCGTATTCCCGCGCCACCTCCTCCAGGGGTTTGCCGGGCACGTAGGGGCGGATGCGGGCGAAGGCCTCCAGGGCCTTGGGGCGTGGGGCGGCCATGGCGCTAGTGCTTCTCGGCCTCGGCCCGTCCCGCATCCAGGGCCTTCATCTCCAGGGGGATCAGCTTTTCCTTGTGAATGAATTCCTCCTTGACCGCCTCCCGGATCAGTTCAAAATCGACGATGCCGCTCCGGGCTGCAAAAGCGCCCAGGGCAACGATGTTGGCGGCTCGGACGCTGCCCAGTTCCTTGGCAAGGTCCGTCACCGGAACGGCCAGTTCATCCACGTCGGTGCGGCCCGACCGGTCGGGACACAACGAGCTGTTGATCAGGATGACCCCGCCGGGCTTGACGGCCTCGGCGAATTTTTCCAGGGAAGGGCGGTTCATGGCCACCAGGTGGCGAGGGCTTTTGATGATGGGCGATCCGATGGGCCGGTCGCTGATCACCACCTGACAATAGGCGGTGCCGCCCCGCATCTCCGGACCGTAGGAGGGGATCCAGGCCACCTCCTGCCCCGCCTCCATGGCTGCGTGGGCCAGGATCTTGCCGATCATCAGGATGCCCTGGCCGCCGAACCCGGCGAACATCACTTCGTGTTGCATCTATACCTCCTGTTCCGGGGTCTTGTATTCGCCCAGTTTGTAGTAGGCGAGCAGGGTCTCTTCGGACCATTTCACCGCCTCCAGCGGCGTCATCCCCCAGTTGGTGGGGCAGGTGGAGACCACCTCGACGAAGCTGAAGCATTTGCCGGCGACCTGGTATTCGAAGGCTTTTTTGATGGCCTTCTTGGTCCGGGTGATGTACTTGGGCTTGATGACCGTCTGTCGGGTCACGTAGCCGGGGGTCTTGAGGGTGGCGATCAGTTCGGCCATCTGGATGGGCATGCCCGCCTCCGCCACGTTCCGTCCGGCGGGGGAAGTGGTGGTCCGCTGGCCCGGCATGGTGGTGGGGGCCATCTGACCGCCGGTCATGCCGTAGACGGCGTTGTTGACGAAGATGGTGGTGAACTTCTCTCCCCGGTTGGCCGCGTGAATGATTTCTCCCATGCCGATGCTGGCCAGGTCGCCGTCGCCCTGATAGGTGAAAACCATCAGGTCGGGCCGCACCCGCTTGATTCCGGTGGCCATGGCCGGGGCCCGGCCGTGGGCCGCTTCCTGGAAGTCGAAGGTAAAATAATTGTAGGCGAGCACGGCGCATCCCACCGGTGCGATGCCCACCGTCCGGCCGCGGATGCCCAGTTCGTCGATCACCTCGGCCACCAGTCTGTGGATGACGCCGTGGGTGCATCCCGGACAATAATGGGTATGGGCGTCGGCAAGGGCTTCGGGCTTTTTAAACGTTTTTCCCATTAGATCCCCTCCTTAATGACGTGCATAATTTCTTCCGGCGTCGGCACATCGCCGCCGCACTTGCCATACCATCCCACAGGGCGATTGCCTTTCACGCATCGCTCCACGTCTTCGACCATCTGGCCCATGCTCATCTCGATGCTCATGACGCTCTTGCAGCTCGGTTTGCCGGCTGCATCGTGAATGGCGGTTTCGGGAAAGGGGAACAGGGTCTGAGGGCGGATCATTCCCACCTCGATCCCTTCCTCCTTGAGGTTGTCGATTGCGGTTTTGCAGACCCGGCTCATGGTGCCGTAGCTGACGATGAGAGAGATGTAATCGCTATCCGTGTTGTAAGCTTCGTACCGGATCTCCTCCTGTTTCATCCGTTCGTACTTGGATTTGAGAAGGAGATTGTGGTTGTTGAGCTGTTCGGGATCGAGATAGAGGGATTTGACCAGATTCCGTTTATCGCTTCTCCGGTATTCCATGCCGTTGGCGGCCCAGTCGTCTTTGTTGCTGGGTTCGGTGGACAGTTGGTCCGGGAATTCCACCGGTTCCATCATCTGACCGATGAGGCCGTCGCCCAGGATCATGACCGGGTTCCGGTATTTTTCCGCCAGGGGAAAGGCAACCATCATCATCTCCACGGCTTCCTGGACCGAAGCGGGCGCCATGACCAGCATCCGGTAATCGCCGTGTCCGCCGCCCTTTACGGACTGGAAGTAATCCCCCTGGGATGGCAGGATGCCCCCCAGACCCGGGCCGCCGCGGATGATGTTGACGAATACGGCGGGGCACTGGGCCCCGGCAATGTAAGATATGGCCTCGCTCATGAGGCTGATCCCCGGACTCGACGAGGTGGTGAAGACCCGCGCCCCGGCCCCGGACGCCCCGAAGAGCATGTAGCCGACCGCCACCTCGCTTTCTCCCTGAACGAAGACGCCGCCGACTTCGGGCATGCGCTTGGCCAGATATTCGGCCACTTCAGACTGGGGCGTGATCGGATAGGCGAAATAATTGAGGCAGCCCGCCCGGATGGCGGCTTCGCCGATCGCCTCGTTTCCCTTCATTAAGACTTTTTTGCCCATGGTTTCCTCCGTATGGCGTCAGCTGGCAGGCGCTTCGTCTTCCTGAGTAATGGTGATGGCCACATCCGGACACATGATGCAGCAGGTCGTGCAGTAAATGCAGTCTTCCGGACGGGCCTGGTAAGCGGGGAAATATCCCTTGGCGTTGACTTTGCTGGAGATCTCCAGGACTTTTTTGGGACACACGGCGACGCATAGCCCGCAACCCTTGCAGCGGTCTTCGTCGATCGTGTAGCAGTAGGTTGCCATGTTGATTCGCTCCTTAGGATTTAATAATCGGGTTCAGACCGTCTCCACGGCGGCACGAGCTGGCGGTTGATGGGGAGAACCGGGCAGGTGAACCGACCCAGGTCGAGCCGATGGAGGAGATCTGTTGCGGCGGTGATGAATGAGAGCGGCAGGCCGCTGGCTGCGGAGAACCGTTTCACGAATTCATACCCTTCTTCAATGTCAGAGGGGGTGGTGTCGTCAATGAGATTGGCGTTGCCGACGAGGCCGGTGACGGTCAGCTTGGACGCAGCTTCGATTTCCCGGCGGATTTTAAGGCACCCGTCTATGGAGTCGGTAAAGGGCCGGAAGGGGTTGACCACCTGGAGGGTCTGGACGGTCCGCCCCCGGAGGTGGTCGGCCAGGGCCGCCAGCACCGTGGCCCCCACGTCGTCGCCGCCGGCGTCCAGAATGGCCAGTTCACCGGGGTGTTGGATCAAGCCGCCGATTTCCGGGGTCAGGATGGGTAGATCCGCGTAGAGATATTGCTTCGGCGGCAGGACCAGGTCGATGCCATGGTCCTTCAGAAGCGTTCGGGCTTCCCGAGTGCGGAAATAGGGGTTGACCAGATCCAGGTCTCCCACCCGGACGTCCGTCCCCGCCTTTTTCTCAAAAATGGCGAGGTTGATGGCCACCTCGGTCTTGCCGCTTCCGTAATTGCCGACAATGACGACGATGCCTTTTAGGTCGATGCGATGATTTTTTGATGCGTCCATTGAAAGATGCGTGACTGATGCGACGACGCGGCGGGGCCGGGGTCAGCGGTTAAAATTTTAAGTGCAACTTCGCTTTGTAGTTTTTCGTTGGCGGGATGTCAAGCGTTTTTAAGTGGTGGATCGATGCATCGCATTTGCCGCTATCGAACGGGTCGAAAGGCAATACTTTTCAAGGAGCGTTATTTCACCTCCAAAGCCCCTACCGGACAAATTGCCGCACACGCCCTGTAATCTTCACACGGCAATTTTTCGATATCATCGCCCTGGAAACAACTCACCACCGTATCGATTCCCCGCCGGGCGAAGGTCAACGTCGATTGTCCGTGTTCCTGTCGGCAGACGCGGATGCATTTCCCGCAGAGGACGCAGCGATTGGGATAATACGTAAAACAAGGGTGTCTCTCATCCACATCGGTTTCGTGGAATCGCTGTTTCAAGCCCTTGGGTTTCAGGCCCACTTTGAGGAATTTGGCGATGTCCTGAAGCTCGCACTGCTTGTTGGCGGGGCAGTCCTTGCATTCGATCTTGTGGGTGGAAAGGAGAAACCGGAGTCCGGTCTTTTGCAGGCGGCGGACCGGTTCCGTATCGGTTTTGACGACCATCTCGTCCGTTACCGCCACCGTGCAGGAGGGAACCGGGCTTTTGTATCCGGCAACTTCTACAAAGCAGAGCCGACAGGACGCGTGGGGCGTTTCGTCTGTTTCGAGCCGGCAGAGGTTGGGGATGTAGATGTCGTTGTCCAGGCAAACCTTGAGGAGGTTCGCGCCTTCTTCCGTTTCGATTTCCGCGCCGTCGATAACTATTTTGGCCATGTTGAATATTTCTGAGGGATATTCTTGATTTTAAGGATTTGTCGGATCATGGTGTTCCGAAAAGCGCCGCGATGGAACACTGAAACCCCGGCAGCACGTCTTTACATGTCAGGGCGTCCCCTTCGGCGAATCGCTCCACCGATGTAGGGGAGCGGTAAACCCGAACCGTGCGATGTTTGGGATCGACGATCCAGACGGCTTCGACGCCGATGTTGAAATACTCTTCCAGTTTCTTCATGGTGTCAGCCCATCGATCACTGGGCGAGATGATCTCGACGATCAACTCCGGGGCGACGTCCAGGTAGCTTTTCGATTGCACTTTTGCGAAGCGCTCCTTGGAAATGTAAAGGACATCGGCTCCGCGCACCGTATCCGGAGAACGGCGGGTGTAGATGCCGACTTCGCCGACAAATACATGCCCCAGACCCTGCTTTTCGACGAAAGCGTCGATAATTTTGCCAACGGTCAGTTCGTTGCGGCCATGCTCATACCCTGTCGGCGCCATGAGGCGTAATTTCCCTTCCAGCAATTCCGCTCGTCCGATATCCCCCATCTCGAAGAGGTCTTCTCCGGAAAGGAGGGCCTGGCCGTGCGGTTTTTCACTTACCGTTTTTTGTTCTTCTATTATGGCGGATTCCATGGAATCTGATTGCCTTTCCTCAACGGATAGCCGTTATGAATGATGACATCATTTCTTCTCCCCCTCCGGCGGCCGATCCACCACCGGGGCCAGGTGCGGCGGAGAGACCTTCCGCACCGCGTCGTATTCCGGCGGGCAGGCCACCATGCATTCGCCGCATTTGACGCACAGTTCCAGGTCAATGCCTTTTTTCCGGGTGCGGGTGGTGAAGACGGCGTCGGTGGGGCAGCAGCCCACGCAGGCATCGCAGCCCCGGGCGCATTTGTCGAGATCGATGTAAAAGGCGATCAGCGGGCGGCAGGTCAGGCCGGGGCATTTTTTTTCCTTGATGTGGGCTTCGTATTCGTCCCGGAAATAGGCCAGGGAGGTGAGCACCGGGTTGGGCGCGGTCCGGCCCAGGCCGCACAGTGATCCGGCCTTGATGTCTTTGCTGAGCGTTTCCAGTTTTTCCAGATCCCCTTCTTCTCCCTCGCCGATGGTGATTCGGTGGAGGATTTCCAGGAGATGGTAGGTCCCGATCCGGCAGAAGGTGCATTTGCCGCAGGATTCCTTCTGGGTGAAATCGAGAAAATACCGGGAGACATTGACCATGCAGGTCTCTTGGTCCATGACCACCATGCCGCCGGAACCCATCATGGCCCCGGCGTCGGTCAGGGAATCGTAATCGATGGGGGTGTCGAGGAAGGATTCGGGCAGGCAGCCGCCGGAAGGCCCTCCGATTTGGACGGCATGGAATTTCTTTTTTTTGTGGATTCCGCCGCAGATATCGAAGATCAGCTCCCGGAGGGTCACCCCCATGGGAATCTCCACCAAACCCGGATGGACCACGTCCCCCACCACGGAAAAGACCGCCGTGCCGGTGCTGCTCTCCGTGCCGATGGAGGCAAACCATTCCGCGCCGTTTTCGATGATGGGCGGAATTGAGGCCAGCGTCTTGACGTTGTTGATGACCGTGGGTTCTCCATTCAATCCCTTGACCACAGGATAGGGGGGGCGGTGTTGGGGCATGCCCCGGCTGCCTTCGATGGATCGGATCAGCGCCGTTTCCTCGCCGCACACAAATGCTCCGGATCCCTGGAAGATGGTGATATCGAAGTTGAACCCGCTGCCCAGAATGTTTTCGCCCAAAACCCCCTTTTCCCGGGCCTGGTCGATGGCGGTCCGGAGGATGCTGACCGCCAGGGGATATTCGGACCGGACATAAACGATCCCCCGGTGGGCGCCCACGGCGTAACCGCAGAGGATCATCCCTTCCAGCATTTGGTGAGGGTTGCTCTCCAGCAGGGTCCGGTCCATGTAAGCGCCGGGATCCCCTTCGTCCGCATTGCAGATGACCACCTTGCTCCCGCCCTCAGCCGACCGGGCCAGTTGCCATTTTTTGCCCGTGGGAAACCCGGCGCCGCCCCGTCCCCGCAAGCGGGCGTCGCTCACTTCCTGAATGACCGATTCGGGCGATCCTTCCAGAGCCTTGGCCAGGGCGCCATACCCCTTTTCCGCAATGTAGTCGTTGATCTCCTCGGGATCGACCTTGCCGCATTTTTCGGTGATGAGTCGTTTTTCCCGGTTGAAGCGGGGAAACTCCCCCACCCAGGGGATCATTTCGTTTTCTTCGGTGGCCCCGTAAACATGCTCGAATCGGGGGTCTCCTTCCAGGAGGAAGAGTTTGGCCAGCATCTTGGCTTTGCCGGGGGTGACGTTGTGGTAGAAGATGGGCGGAAACCCGGAATCCGGATAGTCGATGATGACCCAGGGCTCTGCATAGCAGTGGCCGATGCATCCCACCGAATGAATTTTTGCTTCGATGTTCTGGGCAGCCAGGGCCTCTTCAAAGGCCGCCTTGGTCTCCATGGCGCCGGAAGCGATGCCGCAGGTGGCCATGCCGATGTGAATCCGTGGGACCGGCGCTGTGCGGAAAGCCTCTAAACGCTCATCGGCTTCGGCCCGGATGGCCGCGTAGACCGCCTGGGGCCCGTTGTCACTGGGCGGATTCATCCTGTTTCCTTTCCCTTTCTTCCTTTTCTTTTTCAATCTGGATGCGCATCAGCAGCCCTTCCACCTTGCTGGGCGCCATGTGGCCGTGGACCGTTTCGCCGATGAGGGCCACCGGCGCCAGGGCGCAACACCCCACGCAGGCCACCCGTTCGATGCTGAATTCCCGGTCCGGGGTGGTCTGCCCTTCCTTGATTTCGAGCTTCCGCTCGAAGTTTTCCAGGATGATGTCTCCGGCCCGGACGTGGCATGCGGTGCCCAGGCAGACCTTGATGGGATGCTTGCCGGGCGGGTTGAACCGGAAGGCGTTGTAAAAGGTGGCTACGCCGTAAACCTCGCTGGCGGGGATTTCCAGATGACGCCCCACCATCTGGATGGCCCCTTCGGGCAGATACTGATGTTCTTCCTGGATGGCCTGGAGGATGGGGATGAGACGTCCCCGATCCTTTCCGAAGCATTTGATTTTCTGTTCGATATCCGATAGTATCGCTTTCTCTTCCGCTTCAGCAGCGGCAGTCGCTGCGGCAGCATCATCTTCCATGGCAGCTGACTCCATCTAAATTTTTTCCAGGGCCCCGTAGGCCGACTGGATTCGGTCCCGCAGCAGAAAGCAGAATTTTTCCATCACATTGAGCCCCAGGTCTGTATTGGACAACATGATCTCCCGGAGATCGGCTCCCCGGAAGGCGACCACCGTGGTGGGTTTCTGGCAGGTGGCCGACGACATGAGGAAATGGGGCTCTCCCAGCAGGGTCGACCAGCAACCCAGCACGCGGCCCCGGCCCAGGGCGCCGATCATCACGCTGCCTTTCCGCGAGCCCAGGTCCATGGACCGCTCCAGGAAAACGTGGCCGTTGGCGATGATGTAAAGGTGATCGCCGAAATCCCCCTGCTGAAACACATATTCGCCGGGCTCGTAATTTTCCGTGTCGCACAGTGCGGCGATCTTTTCGATGTCGGTTTTGTCCAGGCCCTCGAAAAACTCGCATTTTTCCAGGACATGTTCGATGTCTGATCGGTCCATGGTCATCTCCGTAAGGTTGCAGCCCTTTAATTGTCCGCCATGTTGAGCAGTTCCGCCGCGGAGCGGGGAAGCCCCCTGGTCAAGCAGCAGTTTCATGATCAACGGGAAGTTCCAGAACACGGTCGTCAAGATATGTCATCGCATATCGCAACGCTTGACGAATATCTTCCTCTTCCAACTCCGGCTACTCCCGGAGCAATTCATCCCGGTCGGGATATGTGGCGACAAGCTCGACAATCCGCCGGACTGTGAGACGTATTCCCCGGATGCAGGGTTGCCCGCTCATTTGGTCTGGATTGATGGTGATTCGATCAAATTTTATCATTGTTTTGCATCCTTCATATCCTTATATTGCTCAAATGCGATATGTTTTCAAAAATTTTGCAAGAAATGTTCCTTTTTCTGTATTTTCCGTGGACCGTCGAGAGAAATTCAATTCGCCCCAATTCTGAAATCTGAATCAGATTTTCTGTTTTACTGTAAATATTTAGACTTTCTTCCATGACCGTGTCGGACCACTCGCCTTTGGATGAAGCTGTCATTTCGAGAATTTGATCTATTGAAAATCGTTGCTTTCTTATACCCCTTTTTCGCTGACGCTTTTTATTAGCGCCACGTCTCTTTTGAGCCAATCATTGACGATATCATTCATGTCAACACCTTTCTTAAAAGCAATCTCTTCGATAAAATCGGATAGTTCTGGTTCAAGATAAATGGGTGTGTTAAATTCAGCCGCAGGATGATAAAATTTGCCCCGTTCCCCTTTGGAAAAATCATATTCATCTTTCATTGATTTATCTCCTAATATTGGCTTGTCTCCTTCTTAGTTGCTTTGCGGGCCGAAATAATGCGGACACTGCACAGTGCTTGATGTATATTTTGAAAAGTATGTGAAACAATGATCAATATTCCATTTGCATCTGTTCCGATCGTTATCCATCGGCCTTCATCCTCGCTATGTTCATCATCAAATATCGAAATCATGCAAGGATCGCGGAAAATTGCCGTAGCCCGCTGAAAGCTCACTTTATGCTTTTGCTTGTTGGTCTTCGCTTTTTTTGGGTCCCATTCAAAATTGTATTTCAAAGTATTTCTTTATGAACCTCTCCCCTTCCCACACAGGGAAAGGGGCGCGGAACAGGCCGTCGGTTCGTCACGGATAAGCAGCCATTCATCAGGATATTTTTTTTCATTTCTTCCCATGTCATTTTTTTCCCCATACTTAATCCTCTCTCTTGTGCCAATGATAACGAAAAAGGGTTAATCCACCGGCTCGTCAAACCGGCAATTCAACACAATCATGTCCTCGTCAAAGGCGGTGTTGACCTTGTAAGGGAGGGTTTTGAAGAGTTGGACCATCCCCTGGTTCTCCGGCGACGTATAGGCCATCAGCCCGGCGATGCCGTTTTCCCGCGCCGCTTCGGCCAGCTTTTTGATGAGAATCTTTCCCAGCCCTTTTCCCTGGAACTCCCGGCTGATGGAAAAGGCCACCTCCGCCATGTTCCGGGCCGGATCGATCAGGTATTCTCCCACGCCCACAACCCGTCCGAAGCCGAATTCCCCCACCAGCGCCACGACCGTCAGATCGTGGACATAGTCGATCTGGAGGATGTCCTCGATGTCGTCCCGGAGAAAACTGGTCTTTTCGTGGAAAAACCGGGAGATCACGTCGTCTTTTTCCAGGGTGTAGAAATGCTCCTGGATCCGCCGCTCGTCCACCGGTTTGATGGGACGGATGGTCACCTCCTGGCCGTCGATCTCCCGAATTTCCTCCAGGCGGGCCGGATAAATGCCGTGGATCGACTCTTTGAGACTCCGTTCCGGCCCCAACAGCCCCATTTCCTTGGCCTTGTAAAACAGGATGTCCCGGAATTCCGGATGCGCGATGCTGATCATGGCCATGGCCCGCTCCTGGAGGCTCTTGCCGAAAAGGTTGACGGCGCCGTATTCGGTGATCACGTAGTGGACGTCGCCCCGGGGCACCACCACCGCGGTGTCGTCGAGCCTGGGGACGATGCGGCTGTGCTGGCCGTCGGCGCTGGTGGCGGTCATCATCAGAATGGATTTGCCGCCGGGCGCCGTGGAAGATCCCCGCACGAAATCCAGCATGCCGGTGACCCCGGAGAAATGGTTGTGGGGCAGGGCGTCCGAGGCCACCTGTCCGGTCAGGTCCATGGCCATGGCCACGTTCATGGAGACCATTTTGTTGTGCTGGGCGATGATCCCCGGATCGTTGACGTAGTCGGAAGGCCGGAAGTCGATGGAGGGGTTGTCGTGGAGAAACTCGTAGAGCATGCTGCTGCCCATGGCCGCGGACGCCACCATCTTGCCCTCGTTGAATCCCTTTTTCCAGTTGGTAATGACCCCCTTGGCCACCAGGTTCATGATGTCGTCGGTGATGTACTGGGTGTGGACCCCCAGGTCGTTTTTGTCCGACAGGGCCAGCAGCGTGGCCTGGGAGGTCGCGCCGAGACTGATTTGGATGGTGGAGCCGTCTTCGATGAACCGGGCGATGAGCCGGCCGATGGCGTTGGCCGATTCCAGCTCCGGCAGGGGCCGGACGGTCAACACCTCCTCGTCGTGTTCAACGAAGACATCGATATCGTTGACGTGGATAAAACTCTGTCCGAGAACCCGGGGCATTTTTTCGTTGACCTGGGCGATGACCAGATCCGCCGAAAGGGCCGCGGCCAGCGTGATGTCCACCGACACCCCCAGGCTCATCCACCCGAAGTCGTCGGGCGGCGTTACTTGGATGAGGGCCACATGGATGGGCAACATCCGGCTCTTGAACAGCCGGGGGATGGCCGACAGGTTTATGGGCGTGATAAACCGCATGTTTTCGGCCAGTCGTTTGTCTTTGGCGGATCCCAGATAAAAGGATCGGATATTGAGGGACCGGCCCTGGGGTTTGCTGGCGAGAAGCGTCAGCGGAGTGCTTTCCAGGGCAAGCAGGCGAACGATTTCCAGGTCGGTGAAGTAGTTGGAAGTTTCCCACAGCGCCTTGACCAGGAATTGGGGTTCGCCGCAGGAAGAGCCGATGAAGATTCGCTTGCCCGCTTTGATTTTTTTCATCGCGTCGTTGACGTCCCGCCGCTTTTCGACGTAGTTGTCTGCCCAGTAGCTGGTTTCTTTGGCCATTGGATCCTTCTTTGGCTGAAATAAATTTGAAAAAGCCCTTTGGGCCTGTTTGATTCGGACAGGCGCTCAATTTTATACTGCATAATGTATCGTATCCGTGGACCTTAATCAAGAGGAACCGGAAGGTCTCCGCGCCGGATTCCTGCCGGTTTCAGGTCCGGGCGCGGGGAGTGCCCGATCCTGCCTTTTCGAGCGGACGGCGTCGATGGCGAAGAGAAATGAAGTTGTTGACAAACAAAGGCGTAATTAATAAAATTATCAATTTATACATTTTACAACGGCTTGAATCCATCTAAATTCAGAAGCAAGGGGTAACGCGCAATGCTGAGTGTAATGCGGGAACATGCGACAAGCTGGTTTATTAAAATCATTTTAGGGGCCATCGTGGTGGTATTTGTTCTCTGGGGGGTGGGGAACTACGGGGCTCAACAGCTCTCCAAGGTGGCCGAGGTTAACGGGGAACTCATCACCATGGAGGAGTACCGGGACGCCTACAACAATCTGGTGGAACGGTACCGACAGATGTACGGGGATCGCCTGGATTCCCAGACCCTCGACATGCTCAAATTGGATCAGCAGGCCCTGGACGGTCTCATCGAGCAGCGATTGATCATTCAGCAGGCGCGCCGCCTCGATTTCCGGGTGACCGATGAAGAGCTGGCCAGCGCCATCGGCGAAATCGGCGCTTTCCAGCGCAACGGCCGGTTTGATCGGAATCTGTACCGGCGAGTGCTCGAGAGCAACCGTCTTACACCTGAAACCTTCGAGAACCTCCAGCGGCAGTCGCTGTTGACTCAGAAACGTGGGGCCTGTATTCTGGGGGCTGTCAAGGTGTCGGACCCTGAGGCCCGGCAGTATTTCGAGTGGAAAAATGCCGAGGTAAAGATCGACTACGCGCGCTTCGACCCGACCGCCTTTCCTTACACTCCGGGTCAAGAGGAAGTGGCGGCCCACTTCGAAGAGAACAGGGAGAATTATACCATCGAACCCAAAGCCAGGGCCGCCTATCTATATTTCGACCCCCGGAATTATGAGGGCGAGGTGGCCGCAACGGAAGGCGAGATCGCCGCTTATTACGAATCCCATCTGGATGAATTCAAATCTCCGGCCACTGTCAGAGCCCGACATATCCTCATTAAAACCGAATCGGACGATCCACCGGAGGCCGTCGAGAAGAAAAAGGAACGGGCCGCAGAGATCATGGAGATGGCCAAAAGCGGCCAGGATTTTGCCGAACTGGCAAAGGCGCATTCCGAAGGGCCCTCCGCAGACAGGGGGGGCGATCTGGGCGAATTCAAAGAGGGGGATATGGTCAAGCCCTTTTCCGACAAGGCCTTTTCCATGTCGGCCGGCGAGATCAGCGAACCGGTTCTGACCCGATTCGGCTGGCACATTATAAAGGTAGAGGAGACCAACCCGGAATCCGTCCAGTCCTTGGCTGAGGCGAGCGACGCCATCCGGCAAAAACTGGTGGGGGAAAGGGCCAAAACCCTGGCCTATGACGCCGCCGAGGCGGTTTACGACGCCACCTTCGACGGGGACGATTTGTCGCTCATCGCCGAAGCCCGGAACCTGACGGCCCATGAGACCGACTGGTTCACCTCGAAAGGACCGGAAAAAGGGGTCAAAAACCCGTCCCGGTTCTCTGCAACCGCCTTTGAACTCCAGATCATGGAGATCAGCGATATCCAGGATTTCGGCGACGGCTATTACCTTATCCAGACGATCGAGAAGGCTCCGGAGAAACAAGCCCCGTTTGCGGATGTAGAGGACACGGTCCGCGCTGATGTGATAGCGGAAAAACAGTCGGAGCTGGCGCTCGAGGCGGCGCAGGCGTTCCTCGAAGCGGCGAAGGAAAGCGGGGACATGGCGATGGTTGCCGAAGGACGGGAAGGGATCACCGTGGAGACCACCGAATTTTTTAAACGGGAAGGATCGGTTCCCGGCATCGGTTATGAGCAGGCGATGGCGGAGACCGCCTTTGGGCTGTCCGAAAAGACTCCGTATCCTGAAAAACCGTTAAAGGGGAGACAGGGCGTGTACGTGATCCGTTTCAGCGCGCGCACGACCCCGGATGCGGCGGCCTTCGAGAAGGAAAAGGCTGCTGTGAAACAGCAGCTCCTGCAGCAGAAGCAATTCAAAACTTTTAATACCTGGCTGTCCGAAGTCCGATCCCGGAGCGAGATCGAGCAG